>NZ_CACZOO010000204.1 GCF_902782855.1 uncultured Corynebacterium sp. | reverse complement strand
GGATGGCGTCCGCCAGCGGCATGTAGAGGGTCCAGCCGAAGTCACCGGCGCCACCGGGGGTGAGGAATCCGGAGAGCATGAGGACACCGCCCCAGGTGGTCAGCCAGAAGCCCAGCGCGTTGAGGCGTGGGAAGGCGACGTCGGGGGCGCCGATCTGCAGCGGCATGATGTAGTTCGCGAAACCCCACACGACCGGGGTTCCGTACAGCAGGAGCATCACCGTGCCGTGCATGGTGAAGAGCTGGTTGAACTGCTCGTTGGACAGGTACTGCATGCCCGGGTGGAAGAGTTCCACGCGGATCAGCAGTGCCATCAGGCCACCGATGAAGAAGAAGCAGAACGACATGATGATGTACATGATGCCGAGCTGCTTGTGGTCGGTGGTCGTCAGCATGTTCCAGGCATGGTTTCCCTTGAGGGACTTTCCACCCTGGGGAGCAGGCCGTGTGGGAGCGACCGTATGGTCTTCCCGAGGCGCTACTGCGGTCATTCAATCCTCCTGACTACGCGGAGCCGCTCGTCGGGACGGCTCCCTGTGAATGAACTGCGAGGTGCTGTGGCTCGGCGGCGTAGTCGTCACCTCCGCCGACACATCCAGCGCAGACTGTTGTCCATGTTAATGGGTGTGTGCAGATATTGATAGCCGGGCGCCCTCCGGACCGCCGGGGCGTCGCAATCGGGGGTGGCCGGGCCCGTACCACCTGCGGGACCGCGACCGTTGACCCGACACCCGGCGCACCGGTCACCGCCGTCGCGTGCACACCCTCGCACGTCGACACCGGCCTATCATCGGGAGTATCCCTGAACCGGAGTTCGACCCATGCCCGACACGGCCCGGTTGCGGCACTGCACAGTCGGGCACCGTCCGCAGACCTCCGGACCTACGGACCTGCGGTCGACCAGACCGACGGCCCCGCCGTCAGACAAGGAGCCAACCGCCATGCGCGCAGTCACCTACGTGAGCAACGACACCGTCGAGGTGCAGGAGAAGCCCGTCCCCGGGATCCTGCCAGACGAGATTCTGCTGAAGGTGGGCGGCGCCGGGGTGTGCCACTCGGACATCGCCATCATCGGTACGGGGGACGAAAGTCCCCTCATCGGTTCCACCCTCGGCCACGAGGTCGCCGGCACCGTGGAGAAACTCGGGGAGGACGTCTCCGGCTGGCAGGTCGGCGACCGGGCGCTCGTCTCCCTGGTCCTCGCCTGCGGCCAGTGCCGTGAGTGCCTCGCCGGTCGCGACAACCAGTGCGAGACCGTCTCGCCGCGCACCAGCCTCGCCCCACTCTCCCCCGGCATCGGCGTCGACGGAGGCATGGCGGACTACATCGCCGTCAAGGCCCGCCACCTCGATCCGCTGGGCGACATGGACCCCGTCACGGCCGCTCCCTTGGCGGACGCCGCGCTGACGCCCATGCACGCCATCACCACCGTCCGGGACCGGCTCACCGCGGACGCCACCGTCGTCCTCCTCGGCCTCGGGGGGCTGGGCCACATGGGCCTCCAGATCCTTACTGCCACCACCGGCACCCGGATCATCGCCCTGGACACCGACCCGGAGAAGCTCGCCTTCGCGGCGGCGAAAGGTGCGGTGGCACTGCCGTCCGACGCGGCGGCCGTCGGGAAGATCCTCGAACTCACCGGTGGAACCGGCGCGGACGTCGTCTTCGACTTCGTCGGCGTGCAGCCGACGGTGACCACCGCGGTCAGCGTCGTGCGCAACGGCGGGGCCATCCGCTTCGTCGGCCTGGGCAACGGGTCCTTCGACTATGTCGCCGGCAGCGGAAGCCCTCTGCCGTGGGGCGTCAACATCGAACGCGCCTACGGTGGCACCCGTGCGGAGATGCGGCAGGCCATCGCACTCGCGGCGGCGGGCAAGATCTCCGTCGACGTGAAGCGCTACCCCCTCGATGATGCGGTGCAGGCTTTCGACGACCTGCGCCACGGTCGCGTGCAGGGCCGCGCCGTGCTCGTCCCCTGAGCCCCCGCTCCCCCGCCCTCCGTCGACGGGAGACTCCCGTGGCGGGGAAGCACACGGGGATTGATGACCGGCGGACGCGGGACCGTGAACGGACCCCCGTCTAGAAGTCCCAGTCGTCGTCGACGGTGTTCTCCGCCTTACCGATGACGTAGCTGGAGCCCGACCCGGAGAAGAAGTCGTGGTTCTCGTCACCACCGGGGTTCAGCGCCGAGATGATCGACGGGGAGACGCGGGTCTCGTCGACCGGGAACAGCCCCTCGTAACCGAGGTTGTTGAGGGCCTTGTTCGCGTTGTACCGCAGGAAACGCTTGACGTCCTCGGTCCACCCGAGCTCGTCGTAAAGGTCCTCGGTGTACTGGCACTCATTGTCGTAGAGGTCGAAGACCAGCTCGAAGGTGTGGTCCTTGAGCTCCGACCGGCGGGCCTCCGTCACCTGTTCCAACGCACGCTGGTACTTGTAACCGATGTAGTAGCCGTGCACGGCCTCGTCACGGATGATGAGCCGGATCACGTCCGCGGTGTTGGTCAGCTTCGCGTGCGAGGACCAGTACATCGGGAGGTAGAACCCCGAGTAGAAGAGGAAGGACTCGAGCAGGGTCGACGCGATCTTCTTCTTCATCGGATCGTCACCCTGGTAGAAGTTCAGGACGATATCCGCCTTGGTCTGGAGGTTCTCGTTCTCCTCGGACCATCGGAAGGCGTCGTTGATCTGCGGGGTGGAGGCCAGCGTCATGAAGATCGACGAGTAGGACTTCGCGTGCACCGACTCCATGAACGCGATATTGGTGAACACCGCCTCCTCATGGGGGGTCACGGCGTCCTCGATGAGACTGGTGGCACCGACAGTGCCCTGGATCGTGTCCAGCATCGTCAGGCCGGTGAACACCCGCATGGTGGTGGTCTGCTCGGCCTCGGTGAGCGTCCCCCAGCTCTTGATGTCGTTGGACAGCGGCACCTTCTCCGGAAGCCAGAAGTTTCCGGTCAGCCGGTCCCAGACCTCGAGGTCCTTGTCATCGGGGATGGTGTTCCAGTTGATCGCGGTCACGCGGTCCCCGGAACGGTGATGGACCGGGGTCGTGATCTGGCGCGCTGTCGTCATTCGGTTCTCCTGCGGTAGTGCGGAATCTCCACCCGGCCCCGAACTCCCCCGGGGTCGGGACATCCTCCAACCGTACCCCATCGGACACGCTCCCCTCCGGCGGATGCACACCCCGCCGACGGCGCTACCACGGTGCCACCACACGTCCTCCACGCCACCACCACGCCACCACCGGAACGCGGCTCAGTTCACCGTCGACCACCGGACGAACACCGGCGACACACCCCCGAACTAGGGTAGACGTTGCGAGGTTCGACTACCCTTCACTCCCCTTCCGGCCGGACCCACCGCAGCCGGCAGCGACGGCTTCCCGCCCGCAAAACACTGTGAACTGCGCAATTCACACCGGACAGACTCCAGTACAGGCAAAGCATACTGAGGCCAGACATGCCTGTTTACCTGCAGATATAAGCAAAGGTGAGGCTACGTGCTCTAGCGAGAGGATGAGCCGATCAGTATCGTTGCTGCCATGAGCATCAACGAGAAGTTCCAGGAAGCCGTCAACAAGCAGGTCGTCGCCGAGCACGGCGCGTCCCTCATCTACTCCCAGCTGTCCTACGAAATGGACCGCCTCTCCTTCCTCGGCATGCGCGACTGGTTCCGCGCCCAGGCAGACGAGGAGCGCACCCACGCCGCCAAGTTCGCCGAGCACCTGCTCGACCGCGAGGCCCGCGTGGACCTCACCGACATCGAAATGCCGTCCCTGAAGATCGCCACCCCGCTGGACGCCTTCGAGGCCGCGCTCGCCCATGAGCAGAAGATCTCCGAGATGATCCGCAACCTCGCCCGCGTCGCGGACGAGACCGGCGACATCGACTCCCGTTCCCTGATCAACTTCTTCCTCGCCGAGCAGATCGAGGAGGAGTCCACCGTCAACGACATCATCGACTGGATCAAGGTCGTCGGCAACGACGGTTCCGGTCTGCTGCGCATCGACGCCAAGCTGGGTGGCCGTACCGCCTAGTCGAGACCTGTGACCGGGTGGCCGAAACGGCTTCCCGGCCGCCCGCAACTGTCCGACCGCGTCCGGCGCTGCCACACCCGGCAGTACGGACGCGACCAAGGGCCCCGCACCGGTCATCTGACCGGTGCGGGGCCCTTGGTCGTGCCGTGTTGACCCCGGAACCCCGCCGGCGGTCCGGTGACCGCCGGTTCCGTCAGGGCACTACAGCATGCAGGACACGCAGCCCTCGACCTCGGTGCCGGCCAGCGCCGCCTGGCGCAACCGGATGTAGTACAACGTCTTGATCCCCTTACGCCACGCGTAGATCTGCGCCCGGTTGATGTCACGGGTCGTCGCG
Organism: uncultured Corynebacterium sp.; assembly: GCF_902782855.1. Lineage (GTDB taxonomy): Bacteria > Actinomycetota > Actinomycetes > Mycobacteriales > Mycobacteriaceae > Corynebacterium. The sequence continues at coordinate 291 of NZ_CACZOO010000204.1, read as the reverse complement.
TCACCGGGGAAGAACAGCGTCAGCGACAGACCCTGGTCGACGTACCTCGTCGCCACCGCGTAGGTGTCGATGATCTTCTCGTATCCGATCTCGTACGCGTCCGCGAAGTACTCCAGATTGTCGTTATCCATGTGCGGCGCCGGGTAGTAGACGCGGCCGATCTTGCCCTCCTTACGGATCTCGATCTTCGAGGCGATCGGGTGAATCGACGACGTCGAGTTGTTGATGTAGGAGATCGACCCGGTCGGCGGCACCGCCTGCAGGTTCCGGTTGTACAGGCCGTACTCCATC
>NZ_CACZOO010000203.1 GCF_902782855.1 uncultured Corynebacterium sp. | reverse complement strand
CGACCACGCCGCGATCTGATCGCGACGAGGCCGCGGATCAGTACCGCGCGGTGAGGATGCGCGGACCGTCCGCCGTCGCTGCGACGGTGTGCTCCCAGTGGGAGGCGAAGGAGCCGTCGAGGGTCTTCACACCCCAGTCGTCGTCCAGGACGTACGACTCCTCGGTACCGAGAGCCAGCATCGGCTCGATGGCGAGGGTGGACCCGACCTCGATGGACGGCCCCTTGCCGGGACGCCCCTCATTGGCCAGGTACGGGTCCTCGTGCATCTCGTGGCCGATGCCGTGGCCGCCGTAGCCGTCGACGATGTACAGCGGGACGCCGAACTTCGCCGACGCCGCCATGGTGGCGTCCTCCAGGGCCCAGGAGATATCGGTCAGCCGGTTGCCCGGGACCATCGCCTTCAGTCCCTCCAGCAGGACCCACTCGGTGGCCTCATTGAGCTTGCGGACGTCGTCGGCGAGCTCACCGACACCGAAACTCCAGGCCGAGTCCCCCACCCAGCCGTCGAGCGTGGCCCCGCAGTCGATCGAGACGAGGTCGCCGTCCTTGAGCACGGTCGCCTCGTCCGGGATACCGTGGACGATCATGTCGTTCACCGAGGAGCAGATGCTGCCCGGGAACCCGCCGTACCCCTTGAAGGTCGGGTAGGCCCCGGCATCCCGGATCGTGGCCTCGGCGACCGCGTCCAGTTCCAGAGTGCTCACCCCGGGCTTCGCCGCGGCCTTGACCGCCTGCAGTGCCCTGCCCACGATCTCGCCCGCAGCCTGCATGGCGTCGAGCTCGGCCGGGGACTTACCCCGGATGACCTTGTGTGAACGGCGGAATCCCACGGTACCTGTACTTTCCTCGTACTTGTCTAACGGTCCAGCGCATCGAGGGTGGTCGAGGAGATGTCCTCGACAGTGCCCTCGGCGTCGATGTCGACGATGATGTCACTGTAGAACTCGATCAGCGGCGCGGTCTCGTCACGGTACACCTGGAGACGGGTGCGGATCGTCTCCTCATTGTCGTCCTTACGGCCACGGGACAGCATGCGCTCGACCACGACGTCTTCGGAGACCCGGTAGTTGATGACCGCGTCGAGCTTCTCGCCGGACTCGCCGAGCATCCCGCCGAGGATCTCGGCCTGCTCGACGGTGCGGGGGAAACCGTCCAGGAGGAAGCCGTCGACGGCGTCATCCTGGGCGAGCCGTGACCGGACCATGTCGGCGGTGACGGAGGTCGGGACCAGCTTGCCGGCGTCGATGTAGGACTGGGCCAGCTTGCCGAGCTCGGTCTCCTTGCCGATGTTCTCGCGGAACAGGTCGCCGGTGGAGATGTGGGGAACCTGCAGGGCGTCCGCGAGAATGGCCGCCTGGGTACCCTTGCCCGCACCGGGCGGGCCGAGGAGAACGAGTCTCATTTGAGGAATCCTTCGTAGTTGGCTTGCATGAGCTGGGACTCGATCTGCTTGACGGTGGTCAGTGCGACCGAGACCATGATCAGGATAGCGGTACCGCCGAATGCGCCGAGTCCGTTACCCCCTCCGTTGGAGGTGATGCCGGCGGACAGGGCGAGGTTCGGGATGATCGCGATGACCGCAAGATACACCGAACCGACCGCGAGCAGACGGTTCATGACCCGCCCGAGGTACTCGGCGGTGGGCCGGCCCGGACGGATGCCCGGGATGAAGCCACCGTACTTCTTCATGTTGTCGGCCTGGTCGTTGGGGTCGTACTGGATCGACACGTAGAAGAACGCGAAGAAGATGATCATCACGGCCATGAACACGATGTAACGCCAGTCCGACGGGTCGGTGAGGATGTTCATGACGTCACGGTTCCACCAGTTGTCCGGCTGCTCCGAGCTGCCGGACTGGATGATCTGTGTGATCAGGATCGGCACGGTCAACAGGGAGGACGCGAAGATCACCGGGATGACGCCGGCCTGGTTGACCTTCAGCGGCAGGTAGGTGGACGTCTCACCGTACTGGCGGCGCCCGACCATGCGCTTGGCGTACTGGACCGGGATACGCCGCTGACCCTGCTCGACGAAGACGACGAGGACGACGAGGACGAGCATCGCGACAACGACACCGGCGAAGACGAATCCGCCGGAGTCCTCCAGGATGCTCATGCCCTGGGCGGGAAGGTGGGTGGCCATGCCGGCGACGATGAGCAACGACATGCCGTTTCCGATGCCGCGGTCGGTGATCAGCTCACCGATCCACATCACGAGCACCGCACCGGCCGTCATGATGACGACCATGGTGATGATGCCGAAGATACCGGTCCCCTCCCGCAGCACCTGCTGACCGGAACCGAGCAGCTGCTTGTTGTTCGCCAGCGCCACGATTCCCGAAGACTGCAGCAGGGCCAGTGCGACCGTCAGATAGCGGGTGTACTCGGTCATCTTCGCCTGACCGGACTGCCCCTCCTTCTTGAGCTGCTCGAACCGTGGAATGACCACGGTGAGCAGCTGCACGATGATGGACGCCGTGATGTAGGGCATGATGCCGATCGCGAAGATAGACAACTGCAGCAGCGCGCCACCCGAGAAAAGGTTGATCAGGCTGTACATGCTGGTCTGGCCGTCTTCGGTCAGGTTACGGACCTGCTCTGTGACTTTCGCATAGTCGACGCCTGGCGTCGGGATCTGAGAACCGATCCGGTACAGGATGATCATCCCCAGGGTGAAGAGGATCTTCCTGCGCAGATCGGCATCCCTGAACGCCGAGAGTATGGCGGTCACATTTGCCTCCTGGCACGATCACGGCCGGTGGCGTCCGGCGCCGGAGAGAGGCGGGGCGTCGACCGTGTCGATGGGTCTACATGGTGTTTCCGACGCCGGGCATGCCTGGCCGACGGCGGATAATGGACAACTGCAACAGGATAGCAGGGGTTACCTCATCCGTGCCCCGTCGCCGGGTAAGTTTGTCCCCCTTCGTCCATGTCTGCCCAGGTCAGAATAGATGTAAATGCAGCCCCCACCGCCGGCTCCGTCTTCATCCTCCCCGCCTCGGATGTCGCGGTGGATCTGACGGGGTGTCACGGGGTGGATCTGACGGGGCGTCACGGGACGTCCGGCCCCCGCACACGACGAAACCCCGCTCCCCCACGGGTGGGGGAACAGGGTTCAGCGCCGGACGGCGGCGTCCGTGAAGGCTCAGGCCTCGGTGGTGGTCCCGCCGGCGGCCTGGATCTTCTCGACGGCGGACCTGGAGAACTTGTCGGCGGTGACGTTGACCGCGACAGCGATCTCACCGTTGCCGAGGACCTTGACCGGCTGCTTCGGCCGGACGAGGCCGGCAGCCACGATGTCGGCGACAGTGACGTCGCCGCCCTTCGGGAACGCCTTCTCCAGATCGGAGACGTTGACGACCTGGAACACGACGCGAGCCGGGTTCTTGAAGCCCTTGAGCTTCGGCAGGCGCATGTGCAGCGGCATCTGTCCACCCTCGAAGGCGGCAGAGACCTGCTTGCGGGCCTTGGTGCCCTTGGTACCGCGACCGGCGGTCTTACCCTTGGACGCCTCACCACGACCCACACGGGTCTTGGCGGTGTTGGCACCCTTGGTCGGACGCAGGTCGTGGAGCTTGATGGGTTCGCTCATGTTCTTACTCCCCTGCAACTTCCTCGACCTCGACCATGTGGCGCACGGTGTTGATCTGACCGCGGACCACCGGAGTGTCCTCGCGGACGACCGAGTGGCCGATACGCTTCAGGCCGAGCGAGCGCAGCGACTCACGCTGCTTCGGCTTGGTGGCGACTTTACCCTTACGCTGGGTGATCTTCAGTGCCATGGTTACGCTCCCTGTCCTGCGGCGCGGGCACGGAGCATCGCGGCCGGGGCGACCTCTTCGAGGGTCTTGCCACGGCGGGCGGCGACCTCTTCGGGCCGGACCAGCTGCTTGAGGGCGTCCACGGTGGCGTGGACGACGTTGATGGCGTTGTCGGAGCCGAGAGACTTCGACAGGACGTCCTGGACGCCGGCGCACTCGAGCACCGGGCGGGCGGCACCACCGGCGATGACACCGGTACCGGGGGCGGCCGGAGCCATCCACACGACACCGGCGGCAGCCTCACCCTGGACCGGGTGGGTGATGGTGCCGGCGATCATCGGGACGCGGAAGAAGTTCTTGCGGGCCTCTTCGGCACCCTTCTGGATCGCGGCCGGGACTTCCTTGGCCTTGCCGTAGCCGACGCCGACCATGCCCTGGCCGTCGCCGACGATCACGAGAGCGGTGAAGCTGAAGCGACGACCACCCTTGACGACCTTGGAGACACGGTTGATGGTGACGACGCGCTCGATGTACTGCGAGCGCTCGTCGTCCTGACCACGACGGTTGCCGCCGCGGCGGTCATCGCGGCCACGACCACGGTTGTCACCGCGGTGGTTGTCGCCGCGGTTGTTGTTGTCGGCGGTGCGTCCGCCGTTACGATCACGTTCCGACATCACGCAGTCCTTCCGTCGGTGAAAATCTTGTCGTTGCGCATTAGAACTTCAGACCACCTTCGCGAGCGGCGTCGGCCAGAGCGGCGACGCGTCCGTGATACTGGTAGCCACCGCGGTCGAAGACCACGGTCTCGACACCGGCAGCCTTGGCGCGCTCGGCGATGAGCTCGCCGACGCGGGCGCCGCGGGCCTTCTTGTCACCCTCCATGGCACGGATGT
>NZ_CACZOO010000202.1 GCF_902782855.1 uncultured Corynebacterium sp. | reverse complement strand
CGAACTACCAAACTGCCGCACTGCAGCACCCGATGCAGCTACCAGTACCGAGATGCGGAACGCAGGTACCTGACTTCCGCGTCTCGGTACTGGTAGCGACACTGCTGCATGCTTGATACTGGTGCCGACCGGAGGATGGCACTGCCGCTCCCCGGCTGGCGAACGCACCGCCAACTATCCTGGGGGTATGTGTCCCCGATCCGAGCGACCAGATCAAACCGATCTCGCCACCGATCTCGCCACCGCTGTCCGGAACGCCAGGCACGTCGAAGTCTTCACCGGCGCCGGCATGAGCGCGGACTCCGGCCTCGACACCTTCCGGGACGCCACCACCGGCCTGTGGTCGAAGGTCGATCCGCAGGCGATGGCCACACCGGCCGCCTGGGCCCGAGACCCGGACCCGGTGTGGGCCTGGTACCTCTGGCGGGCGGTGCAGGCCCGCCACGCCTCCCCGAACCCCGGTCACCTCGCAGTCACCCGCTGGCAGGACGCTCTGGTCGCCGGGGAGGATGCGCTGGAGGACGCGGCGACCGCCGGGCTGTCGACCGCAGTGGCCGGTTCCCTCCACATCACCACCCAGAACATCGACGACCTGCATGAACGTGCCGGATCCCGGGATATCTCGCACCTCCACGGCAGTCTCTTCGCCTTCCGCTGTGCCGACTGCGGCGCACCCGTGCCGGAACCGGATCTGCCCGCAGAGCAGGTGGAGCGGATTGGCCCGCCGGCCTGTGAGGTCTGTGGCGGGTTCATCCGCCCCGGTGTCGTCTGGTTCGGCGAGGCATTGCCCACCGCGGAGTTCGAGGATGCAGAGAGGTCCATGCAGACCTGCGACCTTGTCGTCATCGTCGGGACAAGTGGCGTGGTGTACCCGGCCGCAGGGCTGACGCAGATCGCGGCGTCCCGCGGCGTGCCGGTCGTGGAGATCAGTCCGGAACCCACCGACCTCACCCCGATCACCACCTGGTCGCTGCGGACGACCGCAGCGCTCGGCCTTCCGGCACTGGTGGACGCGGCGTTCGGGTGAGCAGACTGCAGCGACGGCTTCACGCCTTCCACCAGCACGGACACCACCGTCTGTAACACCCGGGCCGGGTGAGCGGCATTTAGCCCCATGACGGAAACGTATATGGTCATCTGCATGTAATACGCGGCCCATAGCGTTGCCCGGCATGACACCTCCAGTGGACACGCTCCAGCACACCACCACCCCGCCCGCCGACGGCACCTCTCCCGCCCCCGCCGTCGACGGCGCGAGCCCCGTCGGCACCGAGGACTTCTCACTGCGCTTCGCACCCCGCCACTACCGGAGGTGGACGCCCGCCGCCGTCGCCGCGAGTGCCCTCGGCGGTATCGCCTACCTCGCCGACTTCTCCATCGGCGCGACGATCGGTGTGGAGCACGGCACGGTCAACGCCATCGGCGGCATTCTCATCGCCGCGCTGCTCATCTTCATCTCCAGTTTCCCGCTGGCGTACTACGCAGCCCGGTTCAACGTGGACCTCGACCTCATCACCCGCGGCTCCGGCTTCGGCTACAAGGGGTCGATCATCACCAACCTCATCTTCGTCTCCTTCACCTTCATCCTCTTCGCCACCGAGGGCGCGATCATGGCGCAGGGCCTGAAGGTAGGCCTCGGCGTCCCGCTGTGGGCGGGCTACGCCGTGAGCTCCCTGATGATCATCCCGTTGGTCATCTTCGGCATGAAGCTGCTGTCGAAGCTGCACTCGTGGACCAACCCGCTGTGGCTGGTGATGATGTTCGTGCCCCTGGTGGTGCTCATCGTCCAGGAGCCGTCCTCGGTCGGCACCTTCCTCGACTACACCGGCGAGGACGACAGTTCCGTCTCCTTCGCCGCGATGATGCTCGCCGCCGGCGTGTGCCTCTCGCTCACCGCCCAGATCGCCGAGAACATCGACTACCTGCGCTTCATGCCGCCGAAGACCGCGGCGAACAAGCGGAGCTGGTGGGCCGCGGTGATCTGCGGTGGCCCGGGCTGGGTCGTCCTCGGCGCGACCAAGCAGATCATCGGTGTCTTCCTGGCGGTCTACATGATCTCCGTGCTCGGGCAGGGCACCGACCTGGCCGTCGAGCCGGTGAACCAGTTCATGAGTGAGTACCGGCAGATGATGCCCGGCTGGCTCGCCACGACCCTCGCGGTGGTCCTCGTGGTCATCTCCCAGATCAAGATCAACACCACCAACGCCTACTGCGGTTCCCTGGCCTGGACGAACATCTACTCCCGGTCGTTCAAGAAGTACCCGGGACGGGTGTGGTTCGTGGTCTTCAACGTCAGCATCTCCCTGGCGCTGATGGAGTTCGACATGTTCAGCGTCCTCGGGTTCGTGCTGAGTTTCTACTCCAACCTCGCCATCGCCTGGATCTTCACCGTCGCCGCGGACATCGTGGTCAACAAGTACCTGCTGCGGCTGTCGCCGAAGGTCCCGGAGTTCCGTCGGGGCATGCTCTACGACTGGAACCCGGTGGGCATCGTCTCGGTGTTCGCCTCCGGTGGACTGTCCATCGCGATGTTCTTCGGGGCCTTCGGTGACGGCATCGCCGCCTTCTCCCCGCTGTTCGCCGCGGTCATCGCCGTCATCGTCACCCCGGCGGTGGCGGTGGCGACGAAGGGACGCTTCTACCTGCGTCGTGCCGATGACGGCATCGACCTGCCGATGTTCGACGCCGACGGCAACCCCGTCGACGACCGGCTGACCTGTGCGGTCACCGGCGAGTCCTGTGAGCGTCCGGACATGATCGCCTCCGCCGTCCCCGGTCCGGACGGGGGTAAGAGGTACATCTCCTCCCTCGCTCTCACGCTGGACGCGACGGGGGAGCACGTGCTTCCGGCGGATCCGCCGGTCGGGCGCTGAGCGGATCCGGTGTGGGGTGGCCGGTGGGACGCTGTCCGCCGGGTCCCTGTAGTGGACCGGGCTGAACCCGCTACGAAACGGGGGTAAGGGGGGTGGAGCCGGGGGTTGCGCATTTCCGCAGCGCAACGGCGACGCGGTCAGTATTTAGGCAAGGGCACCCTTTGTTGTACGGGGGTAGTATCTCCTACTGTGAGGTTTGCCTATGTTCACCACTGTGCTAGATTCTCGATCTGAAAGATCACACCTCCCCGGCGGATCACATCCGCAGAATCTGAGAACCCCTCTGTCCAGTGGCCGTATTCCTCGCTGCGCACCCGGAGTTCGACGCATCTGTCCCGAGCGGCGTTCCCGTCGCCGCAGGGACCAGGGACCCCACTTCCGAAAGGCAAGACATGATCCAGGCTTCCGCTGACCTGATTTCCGGTCTCCTCTACCAGACCGGCAGCTTCATCCAGTACCTGCTGATCCTCGGTGGCAAGACCCTCAACGGCATCGTCGGCAGCATCGGCAACCAGTAGGCAGTACCTCACAGCGGTCGCTCACCCCGTAGCGACAGCGTACCGGGACCGCCGGAACGCGCGTTCCCGTCAGGACACTCCACACCCTATTCCGGTCGTGCTCGAAGAGCAGTACCGGTCAACAGAAAGGTCCCTGTCCCATGGACAACATCGTCTCCTCCGCCGGCGAGATCGTCGTCAATCTCTATGACGTCTTCCGCGAGGTCGTGCGTGGTCTCCTCGCATCCGTCGGCAACATCCTCGGTCTCCCGGTCCACGGCGACCCGAAGTCGCCGACGGCCTGAGCCCCCCCTCCGAACGCCTGCAGTCTCCGGGCTGCAGTGAAGAACCCGCACCATATGGTGCGGGTTCTTCACTGCATTCCACCGGGGAGCGCGTGGCGGAGTTCAGTCGAACCGCACTTCGTCGAGGCTCAGTGCGTCCCCGGGCGGGACCTGGTTCTTCGCCAGGGCGACGTAGCCGGCGGCGTGGGCGATGAGATGGGCGCGTTCCTCACCGGACAGCTCCCGTCGCACTGTGGCGGGCAGTCCGGCGGCCAGTGACCCGGCGGGAATCTCCTGGTCCTCCAGGACCACGGCGCCGCCGCCGATGATGCATCCGGTGCCGATGACCGACCGGCTCAGCAACGCCGACTGCATGCCCACCAGTGTCCCGTCCCCGACCGTGCACGCGTGGACGAGCGCCTGATGTCCGACGGTGACGTCCTCACCGATGACCGTGGGACTGTCCTGCTCGGTGTGGACCACGGAATTGTCCTGGATGTTGGAGCGGGCGCCGATCCGGACCGCACCGACGTCCGCCCGGACCACCACCCCGTAGAAGACGGAGGCGTCTTCGGCGATCTCCACGTCACCGATGATCACCGCGTTCGGGGCGACATAAGCGGAGGAGTGGATGCGTGGCGTCTTCCCCTGGTACGGGAGAATCAGGGGGCCGGTGGTGCGTGGTGACTGGAATCTTCTCATATCCCCAGGCTAACGATAATCGGTGCATCATGGGGGCATGGCCTACCTCCTCGTCGTCCACCACAGCCCCACCGACAAGCTCCGCGCGATCACGGACACCGTGATCCTCGCCGCAGAGGGAGCGGCCGCCGAGGTCAACACCTCACTTCCCACCGGCCGCCACCTGGAGATCCGCGAACGCGACGCCCTGGAACCCGACACTGGCGAGCTGCTCGGGGCATCCGCCCTGCTCTTCGGGACGACCGCCAACTTCGGCTACATCTCCGGGGCACTGAAACACTACTTCGACTCGACCTACATGCAGGTCACCGGTGACAGCGGCTACGCCGCGCGCACCGTGCCGGCCAGTTACTGGATCCGCGGCGGGTACGACACCACCGGCGCGGAGAAAGCGATGACCGCCATCACCACCGGCTACGGATGGGACATGGCGGTCGAACCGGTGTGCTTCACCGGGGACCCCGCGCCGCACAGTGCGGAGCTACGGGCGCTGGCGGAGGACACTGTCGGCGCCTGGTACGCCGCAGTGGCCTGAGCAGTGACCTGAGCGGTGACCCGGGCGGCATCCCGGGACGGGTGCCCCGGAGGGATCGCCGGCTACCGTGCGTCCGACAGGAAGTGTGCGGCGCCCGCGGCAGCGGCGGTGACGGTGATGACCGACGGCCAGGCGCCCATCTTCTTGGCCAGCGGGTGTGAGACGCCGAAGGCGCCGAGGAAGGTCGCGGTCAGGCCGACGGCCAGCGGAGCGCCCCCCTTGGCCACCCAGCTACGGTTCGCCCATCCCAGGGCGGCGATCATCGGGACGGTGCCCAGCGGGCGGATGCCGGTCTCCCGGGCGGTCAACCACCCGCCGACGAGTCCGAGGGCCACCAGTGGGGCGGTGCTGACATCTTTCGCGTTCTTCAGGGTCATGTCCATGGGCACCCACAGTACGCGGTAGTACGCGGTGACCGGGCCACGGTAGACTACGGAGCACATGCCCGAAAACTGACACCTGTTTCCGAACGAGATTTCCGGAAGGGGAGACCACCAGTGGTCTACCGCGACGGCTACCACCATGCCGACCAGCACACTCCCGCGCACTCCGCCACCATTCTCAGCGGTCGGCTCACCAGACTGTGGGGTATCGACCTCCCGTTGGTCGGTGCCCCCATGGCGGGGCGTGCCGGAGGACGCCTCGCCGCCGCCGTCAGCGCCGCCGGCGGGCTCGGCATGATCGGTGTGGGTGCGCACACGACCCCGGAGTGGATCGCCGCCGAGGCGGAGACCGCAGGCACCACCGGGAACTTCGGGATCGGCCTGATGATCTGGGCGCTCGACATCGAGGCTGCGGCCAACGACGGGGTCTCCGCCCAGTTCGAGGCTGCTGTCGCCGCGAATCCGACCGTCCTGTCCCTCGGTTTCGGTGACCCCGCCCCCTGGGTCCCCGCCGCCCACGCCGCGGGGATCAGCGTCGTCGCTCCGGTCAATGACATGCTGCAGGTCCGCCAGGCTCTCGCCGCCGACGTCGACGTCCTGTGCGTGCAGGGCACCGACGCCGGCGGGCACACCGGGCGGCTCGGCACCATGCCGCTGATGCAGGAGGTCATCGACTACACCGCCGTTCAGGCACCGGGCGTCCCCGTGGTCGTCGCCGGGGGGATCGCGACCGGACGCGGCCTCGCCGCAGTCCTCGCGGCCGGGGCGGACGGGGCGTGGATCGGGACCGCACTGCTGGCGTCCCCGGAGGCTGAGGGCGGTGAGGAACTCAGGTCCGCCGCGGTGAAGGCGGCCAGTGGATCGACCGTGCTCACCGGCATCTACGACCGGGCTGAGCGACAGGCGTGGGACGTCGCCCGGTGGCCCACCCGTACCGTGCGCAACGGCTTCGTCGACCGGTACAACAGCGACCCCACCGTCACCGACGAGGAACTCATCGCCGCCCGCGCACCCGGCGGGGAGTTCGCCGGTGAACTGAAGCTGCACGCCGGGCAGGCCATCGGACTGGTGCGCCAGCAGGCGCCGGCGGGTGACGTGGTGCGCGTCCTCGCCGCAGAGGCGACGCGGCTGTTGTCGAGGTTCCGGTCAGTGTAGGCGCTGCCACCCGGGGTAACGTCGGAGGCATCATGCCTTCATCACACGACTACTGCATGGGGGTCGACCTCACCACCGCACCCTGGCTATATCCCGGGCACTGGCCCGCACGGTCGGGGACCCTGACCTCGGAGGGGTGGTTCCCCGGGGATCTCGCCCTGGCGGAGATCGGACTCGACGGCGGCCGGGTCCCGGTCGTCGCCACCGGATCGAACGCGTCACCGGGGGTGGTGAACGCCAGACTCAGGGACCACGGGGTCTCGCAGACGGTGCCGTTCATGCGCGCCTGCGTCCCCGGTGTGGTGACGGCCTTCGCCGCGCACGTCAGCCCACGCGGCTACATCGCCGCTGCCCCGGCGCGGCGGGCGGGTGCGGAGAAATCCATGTGGATCAGTTTCCTGGATGCCGAGCAGCTCGCCGTCGTCGACGCCACAGAGGGGCCGGACCACGTCCGCGAGCACATTTCTGATCCGGTGACACTGCCCACCGGCGAGATTCTCGGTGGCTACGACATCTACCGCAGCGCCTGGGGCCTGATCCCGGGTGTCCTGTTCGCCCGCCGACAGCACGTCGTTTTCACGCACCTGAGGTCACGGTGTCCCGTGCCTTCACTCCCGGAGGGGGATGCTGAGACGGTCGTGCGTGCCCTGTGGGGCGACCGGGGTCTCGCCGACCGTGTCTCCGGGGAGCTGCACGCCCTCGCCGTCGTGGACGGGTACGCCGGCGTCGTCGTGAGGTGAGGGGTGCGGGGACCCGTCACGAGGCGGTGTGCCCTCCGGGCATCCTCCGGTGTCGGCCCGGTGCAGGGTCGGCAGAGGGGCGGTGCAGGGTCGGCGGAGTACCGGTGGAGGGTCGGTGGAGGCCGGGTGCGGGCCCGGCAGATACTCCGAGAACCCCGGCACCGGAGGGCGCCGGGGTTCCGTGTCTGCCCGGGGTGCTTGCCCGGACTGTTCGCCCGGGACTACTTTGCGGCGGAGCCGGCGAGCGAGGCGAGGAAGGCGCCGACGACGTCGATGACGCCGTTGACGAAGATGCCGCCGATACGGGCGAAGGAACCGAGGGAGCTGACGATGATGTCCATGAAAATAGATTCCGATCTGTGGGGAACTGGTCCGGCCGTAGCCGGGTCATTAACTGGCACCACAAAAAGTACAGCATCAGATAGTCAGAGGGAAGCCTGGCCTCACTATGTGCTGCCGGGGGTGTTCCCCGGGGGTGTCGGATGAACGGGTGCCGGGTGGCGTCCGCGGTGTACGGTCCACCGATTCCGCGTAATCTCGGGGCATGGGAGAACTCACCGTCGACCGTGCCTATGACGCCCGCAGGGGTGAGGACGCCGAGGGGGTGCCAGCCGGTGCCGCGACATTCCTCGTCGACCGGCTGTGGCCCCGTGGCGTGAGGAAGACCGATCTGCCGCTCACCGGTTGGCCGAAGGAACTCACCCCCTCGCCGACCCTGCGCAGGGAGTTCCACTCCGGGGTGCTGGACTGGAAACAGTTCGGGGACGCCTACCGTGGTGAACTCGACGAGCGGCACACCGCCGGGGAACTCGATGACGCGCTCACGGAGATCCGGGACAATCTCGCCGAGCGTGACGTGGTGCTCCTCTTCGCCGGCAGGGACACCGACCACACCCATGCCAAGGTGCTGCAGGCCTGGCTGGAAACGCATCTCTGACACCGGTCCCGCCGCCGTACATCCGGTCCACCCCGTCCTGCAACTGCAACCCGTTCATTTCTGACGGGGTCTTCCACGCAGGTCAACAGGCATGTATGAATGGGTCCATGGACACGTCAACGATCATCCTCGCCGCAGGTTCCACCCCCACCCTCGGCTTCATCGGCTGGGTCATCATCGGCGGCCTCGCCGGTTGGATCGGCTCCAAGATCATGGGCCGTGACAGTGAGATGGGTCTGGTCCTCAACATCGTTGTCGGTGTCATCGGAGGTTTCCTCGGCGGCTGGCTGCTCACCCGCTTCGGGGTGGACGTCGCCGGTGGCGGCTGGATCTTCAGCTTCCTCACCTGCCTGCTCGGCGCGGTGATCTTCCTCTGGATCGTCGGCAAGCTCACCGGCGGCAGGAAGTAGCGCCGATCCCGTCACAGGGGTCGCATGAACCACCCGGCGTTCCGGCAGTAGTAGCGGGAGGCCAGTAGTACCGGGAGGCGGAAACCAGGTACCTGACTTCCGCCTCCCGGTACTACTGGCAGATGTGCTGCACCCTCGGCACTACTGGCCATGACGCAAGTGCTGCACGCTGGCTCGGGCCGGTACTCATGTCAGTGAGGCTTGTCCAGCGCGTCATGGACCGTCACGGATTCTCCGGCCACGGGTGCTTCGGGTAGCGTCCCCGCATCTCGGAGCGGACCTGCAGGTACGGCCCGGCCCAGAAACTCGCCAGGTCATCGGTGACCGCCAGCGGACGCTGCGCCGGGGAGAGCAGCTGGAACTGGATCCGCCGACCGGCGATCTCCGGTGACGACGTCAGCCCGAAACAGTCCTGCAGCTTCGTCGCCACCACCACCGGCCCACCCGTGCCGACCTCCGGGTAGCGCAGGCGCACGGTACGTCCCGCGGGCAGCTCCAGTGACAGTGGTGCCGCGTCATCGATCGGGTGTCGCCACGGGATCAGTCCGCGCAGCAGTCCCGCCAGATCAGGGCGACGCCCGGCGACCAGGTCCGGCACCACGAACTCCAGCAGCCGGTCGGCGTGCGCGGTATCCGCCACGTCCGGATAGCCCTCCACACCCTGCTCATGCAGGTACTGGATGCGCCGGCGCAGCTCATCGGCGTTCCTCGACCACTCCAGGGCGCCCAGCCCGTGGGACGCCAGCCCGTCGCGCACCGCCCGCTCACGCGCGTCGGCGGGCACGTCCTTCACCGACACCGGGGAGGACGCCAACTCCACTGCCCCCAGTCCCCGTACCCGACGCGCGCTGAGCTTCCCGGTGGGCCCGCCGGGCGTCCAGGTGCAGGTCACCCCGTCGCGCAGCAGGGGAGCTGCGGCGTCGAAAGCCAGGTCCTCCGACAGGGGAACGGCGGCACGGATGACGGCACCGGTGCCGTCGGTGGACCGGGTGGACGCCCCTGCGATGTCCGCTACCGCGACCCACTCGGCCGCTGCCCCCGCGACGTCCCGCCACACCGCACCGGTGCCGGAGACGGTGAGGTACCGGTTGCCGGAGGACGCGACCCGGTGGGCGGTGAGCCCGGGGAAGGCGCAGGCGAGGGTGTAGGCCACGGCATCAGGACCCTGCAGTTCAGGACGGGTGCCGGTGGCAGACAAGTTGGTCGACAAGTTGGTCGACGAGGCGGCTGACGAGGTGGCCGATGAGGTGGCGTCCTGCAGGATCCGCCGGAACCGCGACACCACCGGATCCTTCGCCGAGGGGAGGTTGTGGGGCAGGTTCCGGAGCATTTCCTCAGGCGAACCGATCCCGCCGTCGAGCACGGCGAGGACCTTGGCGACCGTGGCGGTGTCCACCCGCTGGACGGCGACCAACCCACCTCGTGCCAGGCGCGGATCGGTGGGGATACGGGCCAGGCGGCGTCCCTCGGCGGTGACCTGCCCGGCGGCGTCCACCGCGTCGATGCCGCGCAACGTCTCCTCCGCTGCATCGGCTGCGGCAGCGGGGAAGGGGTCGGGCAGCGGCAGGTCCGCACCCCGGGGCGAACCCCAGCACGCCACATCGAGCATCGCGGCGGTGAGGTCACTGGTCAGCACCGCCGGCGGGGACGCGGCCGGCGCCTTGACGTACTGCTCAGCGGTGAGGCAGCGGTACACCGTCCCCGGACCCTCACGCCCGGCGCGTCCGGCACGTTGGGTCATCGACGCCTGGGACGCGGTCTCGGTGACCAGCACGGACATGCCGCGGGTGGTGTCGCGCCGGGAGACACGCGACAGGCAGGCATCCACCACCACGCGCACTCCGGGCACCGTCAACGATGACTCGGCGACGTCGGTGGCGACGATGACGCGACGGCTCGCGGTGTCCCTCGGGCGACCGCCGACGATCGCCGCCTGCTCGGCGGGACGGAGCCGTCCGTGCAGTGCCACGGCATCGACGCCGTCACGGCTCAGCGCAGCGGCGACAGTCTCTGTGCCGCGGATGGTGGGGATGAAGGCGAGTACGTCACCGCCGGTGCCGCCGCGTCCGGGACCGGTCTCCACCAGTGCCCGGTGCACCGTGGCGGTGACCAGGTCCTCCACCGCGGAACGGTGGCGTCGGTCGCGGTTGACCATCGATTCCGCCGCGGAGGCGTAGCGGATGTCCAGCGGGTGGATGGGGGAGGGAACCTCCACCAGCGGCGCGGGGCCTTCATCCCCGCCGAGCAGGGTGGCGAAGCGGGTGGCGTCGAGGGTGGCGGACATGGCGACGATCACCAGATCATCGCCGAGTGCACAGCGCAGTTCCCGCAGTTGGGCGAGCATGCCGAAGACCAGGTCGGATTCCAGGTGCCGCTCATGGATCTCGTCGATGACCACCGCGGCGACGCCGTCCAGGTCCGGGTCGGCGAGCAGGCGGCGCAGCAGCACACCCGGCGTCACCATCTCGATCGTCGTGGACGCGGAGACTTTCCGGTCACCGCGGACGGTGTAGCCGACCTCGTCGCCGAGTCGTGTCCCCCGTAACTCGGCGATCCGGGACGCCGAGGACCGGGCGGCCACCCGGCGGGGCTGGGTGACGATGACCCGCCCGTGCAGCCCGGCGTCCCGCACATGGTCCAGCACATACTGCGGGGCCAGGGTCGTCTTACCGGTGCCGGGCGGGGCCTGGACCACCGCGCAGCCGCGCCGACGTAGGGCGTCGAGCAGGTCGCGGCGTCCGGCGGCGAAGGGAAGGTCAACCATGACCACCAGGGTAGGTGGGTCAGTCGCGGAGGTCGGTGGATGCCCCGGCGGTGGCCGGCGCCGTCTCTGCGGTGTTGGCCGGGGTGGACAGATAGCGTTCGCGGGAGTCGTCGAGTTCGGCGAGCCACGGGGTGTGGTGGACGGCGGCCATGGTGCCGGTCATCACCGAGCGGTGCGGTTTGTCGCGGTAGGTGAGGATGTCGGTCTTCTTGTCCTTCTTCCAGGACAGGAAGATGCGGACGACCTCGTCCAGGTCGAACATGGGGTAGTCGGTGGCCTCGATGAGGTCCCTGATGTAGTCCGCCTGGAACTGCACGGCGGTCTCGTCGCCGTCGACGGTGTCGAGGCGGGTGAGCCAGGCGTCGATGCTCTCCTGCCGGGCGGAGGCATCGGGCAGGACGGTGCGGCCGAGGATGAGGTCGCGGACGTACCAGGCCTGGGCGTCGAACATGTTGAAGGTGAACCACTGGTCCTGCGCGCCGAGGTAGGAGAGCTTCGGGTTCTGCTGCCACACCACGCCGCGGTACAGGCCGGCAGGGTAGAGGTTGTTGTCCGAGTCGATGCTCAGGTCGTCGGGCAGGAACGGGTAGTGGTGCAGATATCCGGTGCACAGGATGACCGTGTCGAAGTCGCGGGCTGAGCCGTCGGAGAAGTGGACGGTACGGCCGGTGAACCGGTCGATGATCGGGCGTTCCTGCATGCCTTCGGGCCAGGCGTAGCCCTGCGGCTTGGAGCGGTAGCTCATGGTGACGTGTGCGGCACCCATCTTGTGTGCCTGTACACCGATGTCCTCGGCGGAGTAGGAACCGCCGATGAGCAGGACGTTCTGACCCGACAGGCGTTCGGCGCCACGGAATTCGTGGGCGTGGATGATCTCACCGGGGAAGGTGTCGATGCCGTCGAAGTCCGGGATGTTGGGGAAGCTGAAGTGCCCGGTGGCGACGATGACGTGGTCGAAGATCTCGGTGGTCGTCCTCCCGGTCCGCAGGTTCTCGACGGTGAGGGTGAAGGTGCCGGTGGTCGTGTCGTAGCTGACCCATCGCACGGCGTGGGCGAACTTCACCGTCTCCTTGACCCCGGACCGGGATGCGCGTCCGTCGATGTAGTCCCAGAGCACTTCGCGGGGCGGGTAGGACGGGATCGGGCGGCCGAAGTGATCGTCGAAGGTGTACTCGGCGAATTCGAGGGCTTCCTTGGGTCCGTTGGACCAGAGGTTCCGGTACATGGAGGAGGAGACCGGTTCGCCGTGGTGGTCGGTGCCGGTGCGCCAGGAGTAGTTCCACTGGCCTCCCCAGTCGTCCTGCTTCTCGTAGCAGACGATCTCCGGTACCTGTTCCCCCCGGCGTTGCTGACGCGCCGCGGCGTCGAACGCCCGCAGGGCCGCCATCCCACTGGGGCCCGCTCCGATAACTGCTGTCCTCTGCTGTTCCTGCACGTAATCCTTTCCACCCAGGAGGATCTCCCCTGGATGCATGTGTGAGGTCATTTGGTGCATCCGGGGTCCCGTTCCGGGGTGTTCGCTCGGGACAGATAGCCCGGACGCGGCAACCATCATAGTCATGGCCTATATCTCTCTTGCGTTAAGGTTGCGCTTCCACGGGGAGGTGGATTCACCGGCGCTTCACCCGGCGGAGGGCTACAGTGGCATTCCATGAGCCTGAAGGACGCCGCAGTCACCATCGCCGGTAAACTGACCGATCGCATTCGTATCGGAAACGGTCTTGGCCAGCGGGACCTGTCCCCGGTCGGCTGGTTCGAGCACGAACAGGCGGTCGAGCGGCTGACCGACAGTTTCGCCGCCGTCCCCGCCGGGAGGCGCGTCCGCCTGGCGAAGAAAACCTCCAACCTCTTCCGTGGCCGCACCGGGGACATGGCGGGCCTCGACGTCTCCGGTCTGCACTCCGTCATCGCCGTCGACCCGGTGAACCGTACCGCCGACGTCCAGGGGATGTGCACCTACGAGGACCTCGTGGACACCCTCCTGCCCTTCGGTCTGGTGCCCACCGTCGTCCCGCAGCTCAAGACCATCACCCTCGGCGGCGCGGTCACCGGCATGGGTGTGGAGTCCACCAGCTTCCGCAACGGACTGCCCCACGAGGCAGTCCTGGAGATGGACGTGCTCACCGGCACCGGTGAGGTCGTCACCTGCTCACCGACACGCAACGCGGACCTCTACCGCGGGTTCCCCAACTCCTACGGGTCGCTGGGCTACTCGGTCCGGCTGAGGATCCGGTGTGAGAAGGTGCCGGCGTACGTTGAACTGCGCCATGTCCGTTTCGACGACGTGGAGTCCGTCTCCGGGGCGCTCGCCGAGATCAGCGAGTCCAGGCAGTACGACGGCGAACAGGTCGACTACCTCGACGGCGTGGTCTTCGGCCCGGAGGAGGCCTACCTCACCCTCGGACGGCAGACCGACGAGCCCGGCCCGGTGAGCGACTACACCCGCGGCAGGGTCTACTACCGCTCCCTGCAGCACCCGGACGGCGTGCTGCGCGACCGTCTGACCATCCGCGACTACCTCTGGCGTTGGGACATCGACTGGTTCTGGTGCAACCGCGCCTTCGGTGCCCAGAACCCCACCATCCGTACCCTGTGGCCCCGCGACCTGCTGCGCTCCAGCTTCTACTGGAAGATCATCGGCTGGGACCGGAAGTACGACCTCGCGGACCGCATCGAGGCGCGCAACGGGCGTCCGCCGCGTGAGCGGGTCGTCCAGGACATCGAGGTCACCCCGGAGAACCTGCCGGAGTACCTCACCTGGTTCTTCACCCACTGTGAGATCGAGCCGGTCTGGCTGTGCCCCATCCGGCTGCGTGAGGGTGTCGAGGACCTCGCGGGACGCACCGACGTGCTGGACACGGACACCGCAGCGTCCAGCCCGTGGCCGCTGTACCCGCTGACCCCGGGCGAGACCTGGGTCAACGTCGGCTTCTGGTCCTCGGTCCCGGCCGACCTCATGGGGCCCGACGCCGGCCCCGGCGCCTTCAACCGGGAGATCGAGCGCGTCGTCGCCGGACTCGGCGGCCACAAGTCGCTGTACTCCGAGGCCTTCTACACCCAGGAGCAGTTCGCCACCCTGTACGGCGGGGACCTCCCGCAGAAGCTCAAGGCGGTCTACGACCCGGACGGACGTTTCCCCGGACTGTACGAGAAGACCGTCACCAGCATCTGAGCCAACCGGAACAACCGAGAACACCAGAAGACACCTACATCGAAGGACAGGAGCCGCAGATGAGCAGCAACCGAGCCGCATTCACCCCGCTGACCGTAGGTCAGATCGTCGAGAAGGTCATCACCCCGCCGATGCCCTTCCACGTTACCGCCTTCGACGGCTCCACCGCGGGGCCGGAGGACGCCGGACTGCGGTTGGAGATCACCTCCCCCGACGCCCTGGCCTACGTCGTCACCGCCCCCGGTGACCTGGGCCTGGCGCGGGCCTACATCACAGGTGGCCTGACGATCGCCGGTGAGCACCCCGGCCACCCCATCGCTGTCTTCGACCACCTGCAGCACCTCTACGACCAGTTCCACCGGCCCTCCGCGTCCGACATGGTCGCGATCCTCCGAACCCTGGGGCATCTCAGGGCCTTCCGCTTCCAGCCCGCCCCGGTCCAGGAGACCCTGCCGGGCTGGAAGCGTGCCCTGCTCGAGGGCCTGTCACGGCATTCCAGGGAGCGGGACAAGGAGGTCGTCAGCCGTCACTATGATGTCGGCAACGACTTCTACGAGCTTTTCCTCGGCGACTCGATGGCCTACACCTGCGCCTACTACCCGGCGGACGAGGGCCTCGACAACATCCCCGGCCCGGACGGCGACTGGAACCCGGAGAACTGGGCCAAGGGGGAGGACGTCAACGCGCCGCTCACCGCGGCCCAGGACAACAAGCACCGCCTCGTCTTCGACAAGCTGGGCCTGAAGCCGGGTGAGCGCCTCCTCGACGTCGGCTGCGGCTGGGGCGGGATGGTCCGCTACGCCGCCCGGCACGGTGTGAAGGCGCTCGGTGTGACCCTGTCGCAGGAGCAGTACGAGTGGGGGAAAGCGAAGATCGAGGAGGAGGGCCTCCAGGAACTCGCGGAGGTGCGCTGCATCGACTACCGTGACGTGCCCGAGACGAAGTTCGACGCAGTGAGCGCGATCGGCATCCTCGAGCACATCGGCGTGCCGAACTACGAGGCCTACTTCGAGTTCCTGTACTCGAAGCTGCGCCCCGGCGGACGCATGCTCAACCACTGCATCACCCGCCCGAACAACGTGAAGACGAAGACCGGCCAGTTCATCGACCGCTACATCTTCCCCGACGGTGAGCTCACCGGATCCGGGAAAATCATCACGATCATGCAGGACACCGGCTTCGACGTCATCCACGGGGAGGATCTGCGGCCGAACTACCAGCGCACCCTCCACGACTGGTGTGAGCTGCTCGCCGCGCACTGGGGCGAGGCCGTCGAGCTGGTCGGCGAGCCGACAGCGCGCCTGTTCGGTCTCTACATGGCTGGGTCGGAGTGGCATTTCGAGCACAACAAGATCCAGCTGCACCAGGTGCTCGGTGTGAAGCCGGATGACGCGGGCTACACCGGCGTCCCGACCCGCCAGTGGTGGAGGCCCTGAGGCTCGGTAGTATCACCCCCATGGGAGAGTCCACCTCGGGTGCCAGGGTACTGCTGCACGCCACGGCTGTGGTGACGGCGGCGGGTCTGGCGTTGACCGCCTGCACCTCCGACGGCGCCGGGACGGCGCCGGGCGACGCGTCTCCGGCCGCCGCACCGCCGTCCGTCGATCCGGCGACTCTGGGGCTGTCAGTGGGGGACTGCGTCTCCGATCTCGGCGCCGCCGCAGGCACCGTGGACGCCGACGACGCCGACGACGCCACTGACGCCACCGCCGAGGCCACCACCACCGCCACCACCACCGCCACCACGACGCGCTCCGCGGTGGCGGGGACCACCTCCGCCTCGGACGCGGAGACCGGCGGCCTGGCGGCGGGGGAGCCGGACACGGACGACGGGACGGGGTCCGGCGTCCCCACCGCCCTGGACGGTACAGTGCCGTCCTCCACCACCGGGGTACTCACCGTCGACTGCGGTGAACCCCATGTCGGTGAGGTGTACGCGCAGCAGGACATCGACAACCAGGTGTTGTTCCCGGGTGCGCGGATGCCGCAGTTCACCGCGGCGGTGTGCACCGGGGAGGCCTTCGAGGACTACATCGGCAACCCCTTCGCCTCGTCGCTCTTCGACGTCATCACCTACGCCCCCTCCAAGGAGAGCTGGGCGGCCGGCGACCGTACAGTGACGTGCATCGTCACCGACCCGTCGGCGGGGTACATTCCCGGCACGCTCGAGGGCGCCGGCTACTGAGCGGTGGCGAGGGGTTCAGTCCCCCGACCCGAGCAGGGTCACCAGCTTCAACCGGTTGGATTCCTCCAGGTGGGCCACGGTGACCTCCCAGGCCGTCGCCGGGGGAAGCAGCGTCCGGGCGTCCACGTCGGCCGCCAGGCGGTCGTAGACCTCCGTCGCCGGTGTCGCGGCCTCCGGGTCCGTCTCCGGGATCATCGCCACGGCTTCCGCCGACCCCCAGACCGCCGGGTCGGCGATGAAGAGGTGACCCTGCACCGCCTGGTAGCCCAACGCAGCCTCACGCAGCTCACTGGCCTGCGTCTCAGTGAGTGTCCCCGCAGCGACGGCATCCTCGATCAGCGGCACCCGGTCCACCGGCCGGTGCTCGTCGACGATCCCCTTGACCAGGGGCGTCGGCAGGGTGCGCAGGGACCGTGACGCCGCGGTGAAGACGTCCGCGGACCGCAGGTAGGGGCGCCCCACGACGATGGTGCGGGCGAGCTCCCGGCAGGCCGTCATGAACGTCAGCAGCGTCGTCAGCTGCTCTGCGGGAGCGGCGTTGAAACCGGCGAGATCGCGGACCGCAGGGGCGGTGGCGGGGCGCGTCGCGAACAGCGGGGAGAAGGACGGTCGGCTCAGAGTGTTCATGCCCCGTATCTTCCGGCCCGTGGGTTACACGCGTGTTTCTACCGCGCGAAGTCGTCGATATCCACGACGTCGAGGGCGGTGAGGAGCACATCGGTCTCCGCCCTGTCGGTGATCGTGACGCGCACCCCGTCTCCGTCGAAGCACCGCACGACGACGTGCCGCTCGGCCATCGCGTCGGCGAACTCGCGGGACCTGCCACCCAGCGGCAGCCACACGAAATTGGCCTCCGCCTGCCCCTGCAACGGCTCAGGCAGCCGGTCGAGGACGCGGCGCCGCTGGGCCACGGTCTCGTCGGTGCGTGCCAGCAGCTCACGCTGTGCGCCGATGCTGGCCACCGCAGCGGCCTGGGCGACCGCGTTGTTGCTGAACGGGATGCAGACCTTGTTCAGTGCGTCGACGAACTCCGGGCGTCCGATGACGTACCCGACCCGCAGGCCGGCCAGGCCGAAAGCCTTGGAGAAGGTGCGGGCGACCGCCAGGTTCGGGTGCGCCGCGAGCAGTGACAGTCCGTCGGGGGATTTCTCGTTGCGGACGTACTCCACGTAGGCCTCGTCGAGGAGCACCTGCACGGTCTGCGGCACCGCGTCGAGGAAATCCTCCAGCTCCGAGCGGGTGACGGTCGTGGCCGTCGGGTTGTTCGGGTTGCAGATGATGATCAGCCTGGTGCGGTCGGTCACCGCTGCGGCGATCGCCGGGAGGTCGTTGCGCAGCTCGGGGGTCAGCGGGACTTCGACAGCGGTGGCGCCGGCGACCTTCGCGAAGATCGGGTAGGCCTCGAAGCTGCGCCACGGGTAGACGACTTCGTCGGGGGCGCTGCCGTCGACCCCGTCGCCGCCGCGGCAGCACGCCAGGACAGCCTGCTGGATGAGTGCGGAGGAACCGGCCCCGACGGCGATGTTCGCTGCGGTGAGGGGGAGCGATGAATCGACCCCGTGCCACTGGGCGATCGCGGTGCGCAGCCCGGTGGCTGCCATGTCCGGATAACGGTTGGACTGCGCCAGGGCGTGGGCCGCGGCCTGGACGACGCCGGGGAGCGGCCCCTGGGTGGTCTCGTTGCTCGAGAGCTTCAGACCCTGGGGGTCATCGGATCCCTGGGCGTAGGACGGGAGGGCGGTGAGCGCGGGCCTGATCATGGGGAACAGCCTAGTCGCGGTGCAGGTTTGTCGGTGCCGCGGGGCCTGATGTAGTGTGACGGAAGCCGTCGCGAGAGTGACGGTGTGGAGACGTGCCAGAGCGGCCGAATGGGACTCACTGCTAATGAGTTGTCTTCCTAACAGAGGACCGGAGGTTCAAATCCTCTCGTCTCCGCCACTTCAGTTTCCCACGGCTTTCGTGAGGATGCGTCAGAAGCCGTCCGGATCTTGTGGTGAGTTCCGGGCAACATGGACTCGGTCCCGTTATACGGGGTGTGTGGTGTACCCCGGGACCGTGTGACGTACTCCGTCTGGTGGTGTGCCGGGGAAACTGAAGTCGCTGGAAACAGCGGGCGCCCGTAGCTCAACGGATAGAGCATCTGACTACGGATCAGAAGGTTGGGGGTTCGAATCCCTCCGGGCGCACGCTTTTCTCGAATCCCGTCCCGGGGGTCGTGCAAACGACCACCGGGACGGGATTCTTTTGTTAGCTTTCTGCCATGACCTTCACCACCCTCATCACCGGCGCGAGCTCCGGCATCGGCGCCGAACTCGCCCGCCGGTCCGCCGCCCTCGGTCACGACCTCGCGCTCTGTGCCCGACGCGCCGACCGGTTGGACGCGCTGGCCGCCGGGATCACCGCGTCCCACCCTGCCGTCACGGTGCGCACCTACGCCCTCGACGTCACCGACCCGGCCGCGGTGCGCTCCGTGTTCCGTGCCGCTGACGCCGACGCGGGCGTCGGCGGACTCGACCGTGTCGTCGCCAACGCCGGCCTGGGTAAGGGGCGGAGGATCGGCTCCGGCGAGCCGGACGCCAACCGGGAGACCGCGGTGACGAATGTGCTCGGCGTCCTGGCGCAGGCAGAGGCGGCGATGGAGATCTTCCGGGAACGTGACGGCGGTCACCTTGTTCTCGTCTCCTCGGTCTCGGCGATCCGCGGCAACCGGAACGCCATGACCACCTACGGGGCCACGAAGGCCTTCGTGGCGAACCTGGGGGAGGGACTGCAGAGTGAACTGCTGAGGTCGGGGACGCCGATCGATGTCACGGTGGTCCTGCCCGGGTACATCGAGTCCGAGATGACGGTGGGGCAGAACGGTGGCGGGGTGAAGCGTCCTCCGCTGATGGTCTCCACGGAGAAGGGCGTGCGGTCCATGGTCACGGCGATCGAGGAGCGCAAGCGCAGGGCGTACGTGCCGGGCTGGCCCTGGCGGCTCATTGCCACGGTGTTGGGGGTCGCCCCGCTGCGACTGGTCGGGAAGATGAACTGACGGCGCCGGTGTCTGCACCGTGAACAGCACTTTTGTGGAATCTTCCGGAGCTGTGTAGGCTATCTCTTCGTTGCCGGGAGATCGGCAGCGACGGTAAGCGCCCGTAGCTCAACGGATAGAGCATCTGACTACGGATCAGAAGGTTGGGGGTTCGAATCCCTCCGGGCGCACCACAGTGGCCCCGCCGCCGGACAGCAGTGTCCGGCTGCGGGGCTTTTTCGGTGCACCGCGACCCGGAACCCGGAACCCTCACGAATGCGCGCGGATGAACTCCCCGATCCGGTCCGGCCACGCCGCCACATCCTCCGGTGTGTGGGCGACGGTCGTCTGCGCGGTCGGCAGCAGCTCAGCCAGCTCCTCCATGACGGCCAACGGGTGCCCCTTGTCCTCCACCCAGCCGAGGATGAGCACCGGGATCCCGGTCCTCCCCAGTTCAGCGATCCGCTCCCGTGGCGGCAGATCATTGCCGGCCGCCCCGCGGTACACCGAAGGCAGCAGTGACTGGTCGATGTCGGGCCAGGTGAACGGCACGTCGGCGCCCCGGGTCGGCGGCACCGGCTCGGCGCGGGTGGTCTCCGCGAAAGCCGCCAACCCGTGCTGCTCCACGAAGCGGGCATTCGCCTCGTAGATGCCGGCCCGGTCCCCGCGCAGTTCCCAGGCGGTCGGTGGAATACCCAGCACCAGGGAGGCGAACCGGTCCCGGGCGGTGGCGGGGTCGGACGCCGCCGCAGTGAGGATCGTCGCCGACCCCATCGACTGCCCCACGGCGTGCACCGGCGGGGTGACCTCCGCCCCGTCCGCCCCGGTCTCGTCGAAGAAGTGGACCATCCTCCCGAGGTCGCGGGCCAGGGCGGCCCAGTGGTACAGCGCGGGGATCCGGGCGCCGAGGGAATGACCGTGCCCACGGGCGTCGTAGCGCAGTACCCGCAGGTCGTCCTGTCCGGCGGTGAGGTCCAGGTGGAGGACCACGTCCCGGGCACGGCTGGAGGTCAGCCCGTGCAGCTGGACCACCGGGATACCGCCGACCGGGCCCCAGGCGTCGTAGGCGAGTCCGTCGAGGAACCCCGCCGAGGCGTCAGCCACCGTTGTCGCCGCCGTGCCAGCCGTGCCCGCCGTGCCCGCCGTGCCCGCCAGGCTGCCCGTACTGCCGCTCATGGTTTGTCCCTTTCCGGAAATGCCGCCGTAATCCGGCGTACCTATCGTGCCGGGTATGAGACTCACAACTGTAGCCCGTATGGATATTTCCGCAGGACAGGTTCACGTGTTCGAGACCACAGTCGCCCCGGCCCCCGGTGCGCACCCGGACGGACACGCGGCGTCGTTCGACCAGGCCCGGCACGCCGGTGCCGGTTCGCGCCCCGGGTCGTGGCTGGCGGTGGCCTTCACCGTCCCGCCGGTGGGCCTCGGCCGGATCGGCGACGCCTGGCGCAAGGTCATCGACCGGCACGGTACGCTGCGCACGGTCCTACAGGAGGACGCCGCCACCCGGACCTCCCCACCGGGATCGCCACGGTCGGTCAGGGTGCACGACATCGTCGTCACCGGTGGGCAGTGGCGTCGGATCGGCGACGCCGGTCAGGATCCGCGTCGCGTCCTGCGGGAACTCTTCGATGCCGCCTGTGACCCGTTCGGCGTCCCGTCCCACCGGTTGACCGTCACCACCCACGCCGACGGAACCCGCACCGCCGTCATCGGCCTCGACCACAGTCACGGGGACGCCTGGTCGCTGCTGGTCCTGGTCCGTGACATGCTCGCCTTCCTCGGGGTCGGTGAGCACGAGGGGGTGGACCTGGTCGATGGTGCCGTCCCGGAGCTGCGGGAGTCGGTGCCGTCCTTCGCCGACCACACCCGTGACCTGGAGCGGCGTCCCACCGCCCCGGTGGAGGTCCGTAACCGGTGGGCGCGGATCATGGCAGACGGGGGCGGGCAGATGCCGAGGTTCCCCAGACCTCTCGGGGAGGTCTCCACGCCCCGCGACGAGGTGGTGGAGGTCATCGACGTGCTGGACGCCGACGGTGTCGAGGCGCTGGAGCGGGTGGCGGCGAAGGCGGGCGTCCGGTTGCTGCCGCTGGCGGTCAGCGTGCTCGTCGGAGTGAACCACCGGACGGGGGCCGGGGCACTGCGCGCGGTGTTCCCGGTGCACTCCCGCCGTGGGCCGGCGGAGGACCGGCAGCGGTGGGCGGACTCGGTCGGCTGGTTCATCACCAACTCGGTCCTGGAGTGCGACTCAACCGATCCGCTGGAGTGCGATGCCGCAGTCTCTGACGCCATCAGCCTGGGCGCCCACCCGCTGGAACCGCTGCTGCGCCCGTGGGGCGGTATGCCGCGGACGCCGGGGATGTTCGCCCTGTCCTGGCTGGACAACCGGCGCCTGCCGGTGCAGGTTCCGGCGGCGGCGCACCCCCAGCACGTCTCAGCGTGGATCCGGACCGACGGGGTGATGGCCTGGTTCGTGCTCAACGATGACGGAATGAGGCTGCGGGTGCGCTACCCGCAGACCCCCGAGGCCTGCCAGGCTGTCGGCACCTGGTCACGCCTGGTGACCGAGGGACTGCGGCGGTTGGCCGGGGTCGAGGGCGCCGAGGCTGTCGCCGGAATGACGGAGGACGCCGGGAATACAGCGACGGTCGGCGTGATCAGCTGATTTCAGCTGACACAACCGGCCGGCGGGACGACGCCACCGTAGCTGTGCCCCGAACCGACCGGCGCATTCTCGGAGCCGGGGAGGTCGGTCAGTACTCTCACGGCCCCGACCGGGTCGGTGAGCAGTGACGGGGAGAGCTTCCCGACCGGGTCATCGTCGTTGAGCTCGGAGACGGTGCACCGGTCGGACGGGGCAGTACCGGAAGCACCGGCAGCACCGGCAGCATTGTCGGCGCCACCGGGCAGGCCCTGCCACAGAATGACGGAGACGGCGTCCGCCAGGGCGGGATCGGCGGCGAGGATGTCGGTGCCGACGGCCGCCCCGAGGCTCTGGCCGTGGACGATGATCTGCGGCCGGTCGTCCGCCGGGTAGGCGGACACCCGGTCCACGATCTCCCTGATCAGGGCCTCGGCAGAGTCGGTGGCGAGGTCGCGCTGCAGCAGCAGGACCGCGGCGGAGGGGGCGGCGGAGTAACGCGCGGCCACTGAGGCGATGTCACCGTCGGCCCAGTCCTCCATCGCCTCGACCTGGTCCGGGTCGACCCAGCCGGAGCCGGTCGGCAGGTTGATGCTGAGATACATCCGGTCGAGACCACCGGCGGCCTCCAGGGCGTCGACCGTGTCGCGGGCGGCGGCGGTGGCGTCAGCCCCGGGGTAATCACCGAAGACCCGGACCGCGCCGACCGGGGACGCTTCGGTGAGCACGTCGCGTGGGGACCGGGCGAACGGGCCTGAGTCCAGTGACCACCACAGTGCGGAGCCGGCGAGGCCGTGAGGGAAACCGGCGAAGACGACGATGAGCAGCAGTGACAGTCCGGTGGCGAACCTGTGG
>NZ_CACZOO010000201.1 GCF_902782855.1 uncultured Corynebacterium sp. | reverse complement strand
CTTGCCGACCCCGCCGTAGCGGACGTAGGTGTCCGCGATTTTTCCCCGGATCCAGTAGCCGTGGAAGACATCGGCACTGGCCGTGGGGGCTGTGACAGCGACAGAGGCGGCGATCACGCCGGCAGCGAGGACCGTGCGTGCAGCGCAGCGCAGCCCCCGGAGCCTGGAGAGGGAGAGAAGCGTCATAGAAGAGCACCTTACCTTTGGAGAGCATTTTCCAAGAGTTAACCCGTTCATCCTGGCCATACAGTCACGTTGCGAATCCCCCGGCAGCGAGAGAAACTACAGGTAGTGGACATGTTGACCGCTATGCCCCGCTCCACCGACCGAGGACGCACTCAGCAAACTGGCGATGCAACACGACATGTCAACATATCGACTCAGCCATCGTCTGTGCTTACACACAGCCGCACTCACTGTTCCCGCTAGCGCGGGCGTCCAGCAGCCAAGCCCTGCACCGCCCCGCTCGCCGGCTCAGGCGCCGGCCCGGAGGGCGGACCGCACCGGTGCCCTCACAACGTGTGGGGGTTGAGCCACCTGCGTGGCTTTATTGTCCGTGCCGAGAGGACTAGATTTGTCACTTCAGTCACACCACATCCCACACGCACCTAACGGAAGTCTTCGCTCGTCAGATGGCCCAGAAAACGCCGCCCGTCATTGTCCTGTCGGCCCAGGTCAGCGCACCGCCGGCACCCCGGTGGACCCCGCCGCCGACCGCTGAGCCGACGAAAGAGACAGCAACGGCACCCACCATCGTGCTGACCGCCCCGACAGGCGCACCACTGCCCCCGGGGGTGACACCTCCTGTGTCGGCGCCCGAGGCAGCAGATGTCGCTGCGCCCGACACGACGGAAGAGTCGGCGGATGACATTACGGCCCTCGACGACGCCGACGACCAGCCGACGGAACACTTCGCCGCGCAGGTTCCGGAGCAGGCCCCGGCCCCGGACTCCACACAGGAGCCCACCCCGTCAATCGAGCACGCTCCGTCGTCCATGTGGCCCGCGCAGCAGCCGGTCCCCGCAGCCGCAGCTGCCGCAGCTGCCACGGCTGCCGGGGCTACTGCCACCGCAGCGGCAGCCACAGAAGCCGCCGCAGAGCCCGAGGAGTTCGCCTCCCAGGCCGAGCCCGCCTTCACCGCCGAGGACCCGACCCCGGTCAAGCCGCTGAAGCCGGGCCGCATCCGCCGCGTCCCCGGGCTCGACGGCCTCCGCGGCATCGCCGTGCTCGCCGTGGTCATCTACCACTTCTTCGGCGACGCCCTGCCCGGCGGTTTCCTCGGCGTGGACATCTTCTTCGTCCTCTCCGGCTTCCTCATCACCGCCCTGCTCGTCCGCGAACTCGGCGCGAACGGCCGGATCAGTCTCAAGGAGTTCTGGCGCAGACGTGCCAGGCGCATCATCCCCGCGTCCGTCACCGTCCTCGTCGTCGCCACCGCCGTCGCCGGGTTCATCGGCGGAGACGTGCAGGTCGGGCTGGTCCCGCAGTTCCTCGGCTCCCTGTTCTTCGCGAACAACTGGGTGCAGATCTCCCAGTCGCACAGCTACTTCGCGGACACGACGCCGCAGATCTTCATGCACTACTGGTCGTTGGCGATCGAGGAGCAGTTCTACGTCCTCTGGCCGCTGATCTTCCTCGGCCTGCTGTGGGTCGCGCGCCGCATCGGTCGCGGCGACACCTCCGGCGACCGGGTGTTCCACCTGCCGGCCCTGTTCGCCACGGTCGCGGGCCTCGCCTCGCTGCTCGTGATGATCCTGCTGTACAACCCGGACGAAGACCCCAGCCGCGTCTACTTCGGCACCGACACGCACGCCTTCGGCCTGCTCGCCGGCGTGGTCCTCGCCCTCCTGGTCACCACCGCGTCGCCCAAGGCCGTGGACTCCTGGCCGCTGCTCAGCCCGACCAGCGCGGCCGGGATGCCGACCACGCGCTCCCGGCTGACCGGTGTGGCGGCGTGGACGCTCGGCTCCCTGTCCTTCCTCGGCCTCATCGCGATGCTCGTCCTGCTGCCCGACACCTCCCCGGTGACCTACCGCGGCGGCCTGCTCGGCGCGTCCCTGCTGACCGTCGCCGTGATGATGACCGTCCTGCGGGACGCCGGCCCCGTCGCGTTCCTGCTTCGGATCCGCCCGCTGCGGTACTTCGGTGAGCGCTCCTTCAGCCTCTACCTGTGGCACTGGCCCGTCATCGTCTTCCTCAAGGCACTGTTCAACGAACCCGGCGACGAGAAGCCCGTATGGCTGCTCGGCCTCATCGCCGTGGTCATCAGCATGCTGCTCTCCGAGGCGTCCTACCGCTTCGTGGAGAACCCGCTGCGCCGCCAAGGGTACCGCCGCGTCGTGCAGGCCATGGGGTCGACGAAGCTGCTCATCGTGCCGATCGGCATCCTCGTCATCGCCCTGTTCGCCGGCTCCGCGCTGGGCGGGTCACCGTCGAAGTCGGAGCTGGAACGCCAGCTCGACGAAATCGCCGAGCTGCAGAACGCAACTCCGCCACCCCCCGGTCCCGGTGCCGCCGGCGCATCCGCCGCCGGACTGCCGAAGGGGACCGAGATCACCGGTGTCGGCGATTCGGTGATGCTCGCATCCACCCTCGCGCTGCAGCAGCGGTTCCCCGGGATGACGATCGACGCCGAGGTCTCCCGCCACTACTCCGGCGGCGAGGGGACGATCCAGGCCATGGTCGACAACGGCACCATGGGCAAATATGTCGTCCTCGGATTCGGAACGAACGGGCAGGCCTTCCCCGGTGAACTCGACAAGATCCGCGGCATGCTCGGCCCGGACCGCACCATGATCCTCGTGGTGCCTTTCGGCTACGTCGACGGCATCCAGGATGCTGCGGACCAGGTCATCGCCTATGCAGCGACGAACCCGAACGTCTACCTCGCCCCGTGGTGCCAGCAGGCCATCGCCCACCCCGAGGACCTCATCGGCGACGGCGTACACCCCGACGAACAGGGCCAGCAGCTCTACACCGATGCGGTGGAGGACGCCCTGCGCCAGGCCGTCGCCGGCAAGCAGGACACCTCGATCAGCTGCAGGATGTAGCCCGTCCCCCGCTGCGGACGTTGTCGCGGGGGACCTGCTCCAGCGGCCGAAGCCGGGGAACAGCCGCTACAACTGTGCGGCGAGCTGCGGCGCAGCGGTGACCGGGTCTATGCCTGCGGCACGCAGGGCCTCGACCGCGCCCTGGGGGTTGGAGCGGAACTGGTCAGCGGTCGCCTGGGGGATACCCATCCGCACCGCGGCGGCGACCGTCGCGTCCGGGTTCTCGGCGAGCTTGTCGGCCGTCGCCTGATCCACACCGGCGCCGAGCAGGGCGTCCCGGATCGCGGGGTCGCCGGTCGCGGCGGGTGCCGGGGCAGCAGGTGCCGGGGCGGGAGCGGGGTCGCCG
>NZ_CACZOO010000200.1 GCF_902782855.1 uncultured Corynebacterium sp. | reverse complement strand
TGTGACGATCATCCTCGCGATGGTGGTCGGCCTGGCCACGGAGACCCTCGGGATCCTGCGGACGACGACGACGAACGTCGGCTGAGCGTGGACGTTGACGGGGGTGGGGGTTATTCGAACGGGGGAGCGGCGGAGGACGGTCGACCTCTCCTGAAACCGCAGGTGGCGGACGAGGGGGGGATCCGTTAGCGTGTGGGTCGCGGGGCTGCTATTGTTCAGTGCGGGTAATCAGGCGACTGTCCTGGCGCATCTGCGCGGTCAGGGACAGTCCTGGATCTACGCCCCCGGCATCGTGCGGATGTGCGACGGAGTCCACGGTGACCGGGTACCACCTGACGACCTCCATCGCACCGCCTGACGCACAGGTCACGCGGCTCAACCTCGGGAGAGAACGCTGAGCGTTACAACCTTGGCCATGAAGGGTGAGTTCCACGCACCCGAATTGGGACATGAATTCTTCCCGGGTGGAGATGACTTTGCTCCGTCGGATTCACACGGCGGACATCTCTGGTTCTACGATTTCGCGAACGGCTTCTTCGCACTCGACCGACTGATGCTCATCCGTCTGCTGATGATCGTCCTGTTGGCGGTGTTCTTCATCGTCGCGATGCGCAAGCCCAAGCTGGTCCCCCGTGGCATCCAGAACGTCGGGGAGTACCTCCTCGACTTCGTCCGGATCCACATCGCTGAAGACATCCTGGGGAAGAAGGAGGGGCGCCGGTTCCTGCCGGTCATCGCCACCATCTTCTTCGTGGTGCTGGTGGGGAACATTCCCTCCGTCATCCCGTTCCTCAATGTCTCGCCCAACGCCCGCATCGGCATGCCGATCGTGCTGGCCGCTGTGGCGTACATCGCGATGATCTACGCGGGTGTCAAGCGCTACGGCTTCGGCAAGTTCATGAAGTCCTCCCTGGTCATTCCGAACCTGCCCCCGGCGCTCCACATCCTCGTGGTACCGATCGAGTTCTTCTCCACCTTCATCCTCCGCCCGGTCACGCTGACCATCCGTCTGATGGCCAATATGCTGGCGGGCCACATCATCCTCGTCCTGCTGTTCTCCGCCACGAACTTCTTCTTCTGGCAGATGAACGGCTGGACCGTCCTGTCTGCGGGCACGCTGGCCTTCGGCCTCGCGTTCATGCTCTTCGAGATGCTGATCATCTTCCTCCAGGCGTACATCTTCAGCCTGCTGGCCGCGGTCTACATCGAGCTCTCGCTGCACGCGGACGAGCATTAAGCACAACCCACCTGACCCCGGTACCGGGCCACAGTTTGAAGATCCCGGTACGGATTCACGAAAAGGAACGGAAACACAATGAACGAGCTGCTCATCCTGGCTCAGGACGCCTCCTCCGAGATCACCGGCCTCGGCGCCATCGGTTACGGCCTCGCCGCGATCGGCCCCGGTATCGGTATCGGTATCGTCGCCGGCAAGACCGCTGAGGCCATGGCCCGTCAGCCCGAGATGGCCGGCCAGCTGCGCACCACCATGTTCCTCGGTATCGCCTTCACCGAGGCCCTCGCCCTCATCGGCCTGGTCGCCGGCTTCCTGTTCTAGTGTGTGGCGCCTGCCGTCCCCGGCGGGTGGTCCACCCGCCGCGCGACAGGCACTGAAACACCATCACCACGCACAAGAGCGAAAGCTGAGACTATGACGAACCACTTCATTCTGGCAGCCGAAGAGCTGCCGCTGGAGGACAGCCCGAACCCGCTGGTTCCTGCCTCCTACGACATCGTCTGGTCCCTGATCTGCTTCATCATCATCTTCCTGCTGTTCTGGAAGTTCGTTCTTCCGACCTTCAAGAAGGTCCTCACCGAGCGTGAGGAGCAGATCGAGGGTGGCATCCAGCGTGCCGAGGCAGCGCAGGAAGAGGCCAGGGCGGCGCTGGAGAAGTACAACTCCCAGCTCGCCGAAGCCCGTACCGAGGCAGCCCAGATCCGGGACGACGCCCGTGCCCAGGGTCAGAAGATCATCGCCGAGGCGAACACCAGGGCCGAGGCCGAGGTCAAGCGTAAGGCCGCCGACGGCGAGAAGGCCCTGCTTGCGCAGCGCGACGCCGTCGTCTCCGATCTGCGCAAGGACCTCGGTGCCGCGTCCATCAACCTGGCCGAGCAGCTGCTCGGTGAGGACCTGGCAGACAGCACCAAGAAGTCCGCGACCATCGACTCCTTCCTCGCTGATCTCGACAGCGTCGGTTCGGGGAAGTGACGCCCGTGCACGCAGCGAGCCGAGCAACCCTGGACCAGCTGTCCGCGAGCCTGGACAGTGCCCTGACCGGGCCGACCGACGCCGCCGGCCTCGGTGCCCAGACCGGTGCCGACCTCTTCGAGGTCGTCGAGCTCCTCGACGGAGACCGGACCCTGCGCGCGGCCCTGGTTGACCAGACCATCCCGGACGACCGTCGCGTCGAGCTGGCCGTGAGCCTGCTCTCCGGCAAGGTTTCCGGCACCGCCCTGGAGACCATCTCCGCCGCGGTGCATTCCACCTGGTCGAACACCCGTGACCTGCGCAACGGCCTGGTCGAGCTGGGCCGTCGCGCCCTGCTGCGTGCCGCCGGTGCCCAGGGCCAGAAGGACCGCGTCGGTAGTGAGCTCTACCAACTCGCCCGCCTGCTCGAGAAGGAGCCGCAGCTGGAGATGCTGCTGGCAGACCGTCTCGCGCCCGCCGACGACCGCCGCGAGCTGTTCGCGAAGGTCCTCTACGGCAAGGTCAGTTCGATCACCGAGGCGCTCGCGCTGCAGGTGGTCAGCCGGCCCGGCGACCGTCCGGTCGAGGGACTTGACGTGGTGTGCGACTTCGCCGCCGCCCTGGACGGGAAGACAGTCGCCCGCGTGCGTACCGTCGCGCCCCTGTCCGACGCCCAGTCACAGGCCCTCGGGCAGAAGCTGGAGAAGATCTACGGTTCCGCGATGTCCGTCCATTCCGAGGTTGACACCAGCCTCCTCGGTGGCGCGGTCATCCGGGTCCGCGACGAGGTCATCGACGGGAGCGCGGCCGGTCGGCTGGACAAGCTCCGTCGCAACCTCGCGTAGAGCCTGGATCGACAGAATATTCAACCAAAGAAGCTGGAAGACAAACCGAGAGCAGGAAGAACATGGCGGAGCTGACGATCTCCTCCGATGAGATCCGTAGTGCGATTGCGAACTACACCTCGAGCACTTCCGCGGAGGCCTCCCGTGAGGAGGTCGGCGTGGTCACCATGGCTGCGGACGGCATTGCCCAGGTTTCGGGCATGCCTTCCGTGATGACCAATGAGCTGCTTGAGTTCCCCGGCGGCGTCATCGGCGTCGCGCAGAACCTCGAGACCGACTCTGTCGGCGTCGTGGTTCTGGGTAACTTCGAGACCCTCAAGGAGGGCGACGAGGTCAAGCGGACCGGCGAGGTCCTGTCCATCCCGGTCGGGGACAAGTTCCTCGGTCGAGTCATCAACCCCCTGGGCCAGCCCATCGACGGCCTGGGCACCATCGAGGCCGAGGAGGACCGCGTCCTGGAGCTTCAGGCGCCCTCCGTGCTGATGCGTCAGCCGGTCCACGAGCCGATGCAGACCGGCATCAAGGCCATCGACGCGATGACCCCGATCGGTCGCGGTCAGCGTCAGCTGATCATCGGCGACCGCAAGACGGGTAAGACCTCCGTCTGCATCGACACCATCCTGAACCAGCGCGAGAACTGGGCCTCAGGCGACAAGACCAAGCAGGTCCGCTGCATCTACGTCGCCATCGGTCAGAAGGGCTCGACCATCGCGGCGGTCCGCAAGACCCTCGAGGACCAGGGCGCGCTGGAGTACACCACCATCGTCGCGGCCCCGGCCTCCGACTCCGCCGGCTTCAAGTGGCTGGCGCCCTTCGCGGGTGCCGCCCTGGGCCAGCACTGGATGTACCAGGGCGAGCACGTCCTGATCATCTTCGACGACCTCACCAAGCAGGCTGAGGCATACCGTGCCATCTCCCTGCTGCTGCGTCGTCCGCCGGGACGTGAGGCGTACCCGGGTGACGTCTTCTACCTGCACTCCCGACTGCTGGAGCGTGCGGCGAAGTTGTCCGACGAGTACGGTGCCGGTTCGATGACGGCCCTGCCGATCATCGAGACCAAGGCCAACGACGTGGGCGCCTTCATCCCGACCAACGTGATCTCGATCACGGACGGTCAGGTCTTCCTGGAGTCGGACCTGTTCAACCAGGGCGTGCGCCCCGCCATCAACGTCGGTGTGTCCGTCTCCCGTGTGGGTGGCGACGCACAGACCAAGGGCATGAAGAAGGTCGCCGGAAACCTGCGTCTCGACCTGGCCGCCTACCGCGACCTCGAGGCCTTCGCCACCTTCGCCTCTGACCTGGACGAGTACTCCAAGGCTCAGCTGGACCGTGGTGAGCGTCTGGTCGAGCTGCTGAAGCAGAACGAGACCGAGCCGCAGGCCGTTGAGGACCAGATGGTCTCCATCTACCTCGCCGGTGAAGGCGAGTTCGACAACGTGCCGGTGGTCGACGTGCGTCGCTACGAGGCTGAGCTGTGGGAGAACCTGCACGCCAGCCACGCGGACATCTACGCCCAGATCGCCGGAGGTGTCCCCTTCACCGACGAGTCGAAGGAGGCCCTCAAGGCCGCGAACACCGAGTTCGCCAAGGGTTTCCAGACCACGGATGGCACCCCGGTCGTCAACGAGCCGGAGCCGGAGGCTCTGCCCGAGAGCGACCTGGACAAGCACCAGATCACCGTCTCCGCCAAGAAGTAGGCGGCGACGATGACCGAGAAGTCCAAGTACACCGAAGAAGGGAGGTAGGAAGATGGCTACACTTCGCGAGCTGAGAGACCGCATCAAGTCGGTCAACTCGACGAAGAAGATCACCAAGGCGCAGGAACTCATTGCGACCTCGAAGATCACCAAGGCACAGGCACGGGTGACCGCATCCCAGCCCTACGCCGACGAGATCCTGCGGGTCATCCAGCGTCTGGCGTCCGCCTCCTCCCTGGATCACCCGATGCTGGACACCGAGGCTCAGGCACGCCGTGCCGCGATCCTCGTCATCACCAGTGACCGGGGCATGTGTGGCGGTTACAACCACAACGTGCTGAAGACCACGGTCGAGCTTCGCAAGAAGCTCCGGAACGAGGGTAAGGACGTCGTCCTCTACATCGCCGGTTCCAAGGGCGTGGACTACTTCAACTTCCGTAGCGAGCCGCTGGCCGGCGCGTGGACCGGGTTCTCCCAGGATCCGGACTACCAGCTGTCCCACGACCTGCGTCGCCACCTCATCGACGGTTTCAACGTCGGTCCTGACGGTGTGACCAGGTCCCGTGCCGGCGTCAACGCTCCGGAGGGAGAGGGTGTCCCCGGCTTCGACGAGCTGCACGTGGTCTACACGCGCTTCCAGTCGATGCTGACCCAGACCCCGCAGGCCTTCCGTATGCTGCCGATCGAGACCCGCGTGGAGGGCGACGTCGCCCAGGGCGCGGACCTCCTGTCGAACGGCCCGGACTCCGTGTCCGCCGACTTCGACTTCGAGCCGGACCCGGACACCCTGCTGGCCGCACTGCTGCCGCAGTACGTCTCCCGCAGCATCTTCGCGCTCATGCTCGAGTCCGCCGCCAGTGAGTCCGCCGCCCGACGGACCGCCATGTCTGCCGCGACCGACAACGCGACCGCTCTGGTCAACGACCTGTCCCGGGTCGCCAACCAGCTGCGCCAGGCGAAGATCACCCAGGAAATCTCAGAGATTGTCGGCGGCGTTGACGCGCTGTCCGACAGTGGAGAAAGTGACTAACTTATGACTACAGCAACTCAGGTGCAGCGTGAGGACGCCGCATCGACTGCTGCCGGACGCGTTGTCCGTGTCATCGGCCCGGTCGTCGACGTGGAATTCCCGCGCGGCGAGCTGCCGGCACTGTACAACGCCCTGCACGTCGATGTGACGCTCGAAGCGGTCGCCAAGACCATCACCCTCGAGACTGCCCAGCACCTCGGCGACCACGTGGTCCGGACCATCTCCATGGCCCCGACCGACGGACTCGTCCGCGGCCAGGCCGTCGTCGACACCGGCAAGCCGATCTCGGTGCCGGTCGGTGACGTTGTCAAGGGCCACGTGTTCAACGCGCTCGGCGACTGCCTCGACGAGCCGGGTCTCGGCCGGGACGGCGAGCAGTGGGGCATCCACCGCGCCGCCCCCGCTTTCGACCAGCTCGAGGGCCGTACCGAGCTCATGGAGACGGGTATCAAGGTCATCGACCTGCTGACCCCGTACGTTAAGGGCGGTAAGATCGGCCTGTTCGGTGGCGCCGGTGTGGGCAAGACCGTGCTCATCCAGGAGATGATCACCCGTATCGCCCGCGAGTTCTCCGGTACCTCCGTGTTCGCCGGCGTGGGCGAGCGTACCCGTGAGGGTACGGACCTCCGTCTGGAGATGGAGGAGATGGGAGTCCTCCAGGACACGGCCCTTGTCTTCGGACAGATGGACGAGCCCCCGGGAGTCCGTATGCGCGTCGCACTGTCGGGTCTCACCATGGCGGAGTACTTCCGTGATGTCCAGAACCAGGACGTGCTGCTCTTCATCGACAACATCTTCCGTTTCACCCAGGCCGGTTCCGAGGTCTCCACGCTGCTGGGCCGTATGCCCTCCGCCGTGGGTTACCAGCCGACC
>NZ_CACZOO010000199.1 GCF_902782855.1 uncultured Corynebacterium sp. | reverse complement strand
GGCCGGGCCGGTCCAGATCACCGTCACCCCACCGTCCGTGGTTTCCGCCGCCCACAGGCCCGCGGTTTTCAGGGCATGGTGCAACCGGCACAGGCACATCCCGTTGGTCACCGCCGTCGGCCCGTCCGACCCCGGACTGGTGTGCCACGAGTTGACGATGTGATCGTGCTCGCACCGGTCGGCGGGGATGCCGCAGCCCGGGAAACGGCAGTGCCCGTCCCGACCTTCCATCACCGCACGCTGCATCGTCGGGAACCGGTAGGCCCCGCTCTCGTCGGAGAGGATATCCTCCCGGTCCGGCAGACACCGCACCAGGTCCGCCACCGACTCCAGCATCTCGGCGGTGACCTCGGAGATGTACCCGACCCTGGGGATGAACGCACCACCCACCCCGATCCGCCCGTCGAGTGTGGGGCGGTAGAGGTTCACCACGGTACGCATCGTTGCCGGGGTGTCCCCCAGCTGGTCGAGCAGGACCCGCGCCCGGCACTGCGCCATCGTGGGTACCCCCACCGTGGACGGTGAGAAGGACACCACACCGTCCACTCCGGCGACACCGTCCACCACAGCGCCCGGTTCCTGTCCGACGCCCGCGGTGCCCTTCTCCACCTGACGGGCTGCGCGCAGCAGGTCGAGGGCCTTGTCACCGATGGCTCCCCACACCGCGGTAGCGGTGGTCTCCGAACCACAGTCCAGCACCAGGCGCGTACCACGCTTGGTCAACCGTTGGGTGTCCTGTTCAGCCAGCTCTGTCGCCGCGACGAGCCCGGCGGCGACGGTGGTGAGGGTCTCCTGCACGACCAGTGCGAAGGATTCCAGACCGACAGGGCAGTCCGCCTCCATCCAGTCGGTCAGGGCAGCTGCGACGGCGGTGTCGATCACCGGACCGAGGCGGTGGGCCTCAGCACGGGAGAGGGGGGCCAGATGCCGGTTGATCCGGGACCAGACGGTGTCCAGGTGGTCCACGGTGATCCGGCCGTCCGCGCCGAGCAGGTCGAACAGCTCCGGCATGCGTCCGGCAACTTCGGTAGCGTGTGCGTATCTGACGGCCTCCGCCCTTGTCCGACGCCGTAGTGCCAGGGCAGTCGACAGACGGAGGTCAGCATCGATGCTCAGCAGCCACGCCACGAGATCGAACTCGGCACGGTTCACTGTCCGGACGAGGTCACGTGCAGGGTGTTCCCCATCGATCGGCAGAAGAAGTGTGGCGGCCATGTCCCCTCCCCTCGTGGCGTTCCGGATACCGCACGACAGTCGATTGATTACTACCCGAAAGCATACACGCGCGAATCATCAGTGTCGACCATGTGTTCGAATACGCCCGCGTCCGCAAACTCCGCAGACTTCCGCAGACGGCGGGAGACGGCAGGAGACGGACAGAAAAACCGGGCCGGTCAGCGACCGGCCCGGTGCCCCCGGCGACAGAAACTACTTCACGTGCAGGGAGACGGCGTCCGCCGCCTTCTTGGCGGTCTGCCGCGCCAG
Organism: uncultured Corynebacterium sp.; assembly: GCF_902782855.1. Taxonomy (GTDB): domain Bacteria; phylum Actinomycetota; class Actinomycetes; order Mycobacteriales; family Mycobacteriaceae; genus Corynebacterium. The sequence continues at coordinate 8,542 of NZ_CACZOO010000199.1, read as the reverse complement.
ATCGGTGCTCTCGGCGGTCGTGAACGCCACACCCATCCGACGACGCTCGTGGGAGACCGGCTTGCCGAAGATCCGCACGTCACACTCCGGGACCGCCAGCGCCTGCGCCAGACCGGAGTAGGACGGGGTCTCCCCCTCGACCCCGCCGTAGATCACCGCGGAGGCACCCGGGGAGATCAGGGTGGTGTCGATCGGCAGACCCAGGATCGCACGGGCGTGCAGGTCGAACTCACTGAACCGCTGGGAGCCCATGGTCACCATGCCCGTGTCGTGCGGACGCGGGCTGACCTCGGAGAAGTACACGTCATTCCCCTTGATGAACAGCTCCACACCGAAGACGCCGCGGCCGCCCAGTGCACCGGTGATCCGCGCCGCGACGGAGCGTGCCGCCCCGAGCGCCTCCTCACTCATCTGCGCCGGCTGCCAGGACTCGACGTAGTCGCCGTGCTGCTGACGGTGGCCGATCGGCTCGCAGAACCAGGTGGCGCCCTCCCCGGTCGACGGGTCAACGGACCGGATGGTGAGAAGAGTGATCTCGTAGTCGAAGGGCACGAACTGCTCGATGATGACGCGCTCGGAGTGCACGCGGCCACCGCTCATCGCATAGTCCCACGCCGGGCCGATGTCCTCGGCGGTACGGATGTAGGACTGCCCCTTGCCCGAGGAGCTCATAACCGGCTTGACCACGCACGGGATGCCGATCTGGCGGACGCCGTCCTCGAACTCCTCGTAGGTGGAGGCGAAGACGTGCCGGGAGTTCGGCAGCCCGAGCTCCTTGTCCGCCAGGGTGCGGATGCCCTCGCGGTTCATGGTGAGCCGGGTGGCCCGCGCGGTGGGGATGACGGTCGCCAGGCCGGCGTCCTCCACCTCCTGGAGTGCGTCGGTGGCCAGGGCCTCGATCTCGGGGACAACGAAGTCCGGCCGGATCTCCTCGACGAGACCGCGGATCGCCTGCGGGTCGGTCATGTCCACGGTGTAGTGGAAGTCGGCGATCCGCTGGGCCGGGGCGCCGGCGTACCGGTCGACGGCGTGGACCTCGACACCGAGGCGTTGGAGAGCGATGGTGACCTCACGACCGAGTTCACCGGAACCCAGCAGGAGGACTTTCGTGGCGTTGGCGGCGCCCGGGGTGCCGATGGCGTCGGGAGTGTACACCGTGTTCCTTTCGGGAGGATGGCAGTTGTCGTCACCGGAAACGGTACCCGCAGGGGACCGTCGACCACGAAACAAACAGTCGTTGAGGACATCGCCGGAATAGATCCACCCCCGACAGAGTTGAGTGTGGTGTAATCAACTTCGACCGACCGTCCCGGGATCTACCGGGGCAGACAGGACAGAATCATGAGCAGCTTCCGCCTCGACCCCTTCGCCCCTCTCGACCACGTCGCGCGTGAGTTCTTCGCCACCCCCGCCAACCGCGCACCACGGTTCATGCCGATGGACCTCGCGAAGACCGAGGAAGGCTTCACCCTCACCGCCGATCTTCCGGGAGTGGACCCGCAGTCCGTCGAGATCGACATCGACAACGGCATCCTCACCATCTCCGCGGAACGCACCACCGGACCCGCCGTCCCTGAACAGGACGGCGGCACCACCTGGCTCGCCAGCGAGCGCTTCTCCGGTTCCTACCGCCGCCAGGTCTCCGTGGGGGACACGGTCGACACCGAACAGATCGCCGCAGAGTTCGCCGACGGCGTCCTCACGGTGACGCTGCCGGTCGCCGAGCGGGCGAAGACCCGCCGCATCACCGTCACCCACCGGGACAGCGTGAACACCGCACCGGTCACCCCCGCGGTGGAGTCCGGGCAAGAGTCCGGGCAAGAGTCCGGAGAGGAAGCCGCCGCTGAGTAGGTAACACCCCGCAGGGTGATGTCGATGGTCCCTGTGAGACACACGACATCTCGGTGAACGACCCGGCCGCCCCACACAACGCGGCCGGGTCTTTTTCCGTCACCGTGTCAGGCCCCCGTCGCACCGCTCACAACCGCACGGACGCGTCACTGACCACCTGCGCGAAAGACGCGTTGTGACAGCTCCACAGCACCGCCGGGCGCTTCTCCCCCACCCCGAGAACCCGGTGGTACTCCCCCGCCGCGTAGCCCCGAAGGACGCGGGCGAGCCAGCTGTGCCCCGGCGCGTCCAACCCGACGGTCGGCTCATCGACGAGCAGCAGTTCCGGGCCACGGACCAGGGCGGCGGCGACCGCGACCATCCGTCGCGCCGAACTGGGGACGTCCAGGGGGTGGATGTCCGTCCACTGTTCCAGCCCCACCCATTCGAGAGCCGCCCGCGCGTGGGCGGAATCCGCGCCCACCATGAGTTCCCGAAACACCGACCGCTTCGAGAACGCGGCGTCCATCCCGGTCGGCGCCCAGCCGGCTGTCGGCGCGACCAGGCGTCCGGTGTGCGGGAGCAGGCCGAGCACGGCGAGCATGAGCGTGGTCTTGCCCGACCCGTTCGGCCCGGCGAGGTGGGTGACCTGCCCGGCGCGGGCGACCAGTGACGCATCGAGGGTGAAGGACCCGTTCGTCACGGTGCACGCACAGTCCAGGACCGGATCACCCGGAGCCGCCGGCGCCATCTCCGCCGGGTCCGGCAGCTCCGGGCCCGGCGCGGGAGCGGGGGTCAGCGTCCCCGCGTCCAGCCGGAGCTGCTCGTCGGCGAGTGCTGTCAGCGGGGTGTCTACCCGGTCGTAGACGGTCACGTCGCCGACCTCGGCACTGAACCGTCCCAGGGTCTCCGCCAGGGTGTCCACCGCCGCGGCGTCCAATCCGTCGGTCGGGCAGTCGAGGACCAGCGCACCGGGGTCGCGGAGCAGGGCGGCGGCGACGGCCACCCGGCGCGTCTGCCCGGTGGACAGCCGCGACGGGTCCCGGTCGATGATCTCCCCCAGCCCCCAGAGGTCCACGGCGTCGGCGATACGGGACTCCATCACCTCACGCGGAACGCCCTGCTGCTCCATACCGAAAGCGAGTTCCTCGCGGACGGTGGGACGCAGCAGGGTGATGTGCGCCGCGGCGTCGTTGCCGACCCACGCGGCGCCGGACGCCTCGGCCGTAGCCCAGGCGTGCTCGGACAGACCGGAGCCGGAGGCCCCCCAGATGTACCTCACTCGAAGCGGATCTCCTTGGGCACGGACTTCAGGGCATTGGAGACCGGGCAGGTGTCCTTAGCCCAGCGGGCCTTGTCACGGAGCTCCTCGTTGCCGAGACCGGGGACCTCACCGCTGACGGTCAGCGTGATGCCGGTGATCCCGCCTTTGTCGGGGTCGAAGGTCACCGCGGCGTGGGCATCGAGGGTGTCCGCCGGGTGCCCGTCCTCGGCCAGTCCGTTGGACAGCTGCATGAGGTAGCAGGACGCCAGGGCGGCGCCGAGCAGTTCCTCGGGGTTGGTGGTGCCGCCGGCGGCCTCGGTGCGGGCCTTCCAGCTGGTCTCGAAGGTGGCGGTGCCGGAGGTGTCCAGGCTGGCGCGGCCGGAACCGTTGAAGAGATCGCCCTCCCAGTGTGCGCTGGCCCTGCTGACGGTGGACATGTCGGTGCTCCTTGCGTCGGAAGTGTGGTGGATCCCCAAGGCTACGCGTCACATCACGGCGACGACGACGGCTACGAGGGACGCCACGACGAGCATCCACCGGGCGATGCGTCCTGCCGCCGGATCCGGGACGGGGACGAGGACGGTGCGCCGCCCCGGCTCCCCGATGCCGGTGCGCTGCAGGGGGCGGGACCGGTTGCCGGCGTCCACCACCAGGCCGACGACCAGGGGAAGGACGCAGGACGTCCGCGCCCGCCACGTGTCCGGCACACCGCGGCTGAACTGGACCTGACGGATCGTGCGCCAGCGCTGCTGCGCCATCGGCAGCAGTCGCACCACCGAACCGACCATGTAGACCAGCGGTGCGGGGATACGCAGCTGCAGGTCGCGCATGAGGGCGTCGGCGTCGACGAAACTCAGCAGCACCAGCCCGGCGGTGGTCATCCCGGCGAAACGCAGCGAGAGGTCGGCGGTGGTGGCCCAGCCGTCGTCGGCGAAGGGCACGTAGATCAGCCCGTAGGAGACCGTCGCCGGGACGGCGAGGAAGAGCGACGCTGCCAGGGCACGGCGGTGGCGGCGTCCCGCGATGAGGGCGAGCAGGGCCGCACCGACGAGGAAGGACGCGCTGACCACCGGTTCGTGGGCGACCATGACCACCGCCACCGCGCAGACCGCGGCGGTCAGCGGGGTGAGCGGGTTCATACGGTCGCCGGGGTCGCTTCCGGTGCCTGCGCCGGGTCGAAGGTGCGCCGGGTGCGCAACGGCAGGGCCCGGTAGACGGCGAAGACCAGCAGGAAGATGATGACCTTGTCGATCGGGTCGGAGGGCCAGGACTGCAGGAACACGGCGGTGGTGTTGGAGAAGCCGAGAGACTCGTAACCGGAGACCAGCAGGCCGGTGCCGGTGCCGGCGGTGCCGCCGAAGATGAAGTTCGCGACCGGGGCGGAGACCAGGCCGGAGAGGAAACCGAGGACCAGGCCGGCGAGGACGACCTTCCACCAGGAGGACTTCCACAGCTGGCGGACCAGGCCGACGGCGAAACCCATCATCGCGTAACCGGCGGCGAAGCAGATGATCGTCGGGTTGAATGCGCCCCAGACGATCGAGGACAGACCGCCTGTCGCGAGCCCGGCGGCGGGACCGGCGAGGACGGCGACCAACACGGTGCCGAAGGAGTCGAGGTAGAGCGGGATCGGCAGGCCCATGGTGCCGACAACCTGGCCGACGACGATATTGAGCACCAGGGCGACGGGGATGATGCTCAGGGTGCGCACCGGGAGGGTGGGGATCACCGCGACCAGGGAGAGGATCGTGGGGACGAGGAAACCGACCAGCGCGATCGCGGTGGAGCGGGAGTCCGCGACAGAGGAGAAGTCGGAGTCGTCGGGCTGGCTGAGGACGAGCCACAGCCAGGTGATGACGAAGAGGGCGACGCTGACACTGATCAGCGCGATACGGACAGGTCGTGACAAGGGGCGCACGGGTGGGCTTCCTGGGTTCTCCCGGCGCGCAGGCGCCGGTGCGTCGGCGTCCCCTATGTCACCTCGGGGACGCCGCGCTGCTGTGTTGACGTGCTCATTGTGCCGAGTGTGGGTCACCAGGGCAAGGCGGCGTCGGCGGGTGAGGTCGGCGGCAGGGAGACCGGCAGGGAGACCGGCGAGAAGACCGGCAGGGAGACCGGCGAGAACCTCGGTGAATCCCCGCAACGGTCGGTCGGCGACGATGATCTCCGTGCGGAGGTTGCGGACCCGTGCGCAGAGCGTCCTGCGCCGTGTCGCGGGCGACGACGAGCACCACCGGGCGCCCCGGTTGCACCGGTGTCACGCCGTTCCGCTATGCCGGAGGACGCCGCCCCGCTTCCACCAGTTCACCCACGGCGTCGGTCAGGATTCAGGATGAGGACAGGCAGTGGGTTGTCCATGGCCCGTTGCCCGGAGGTCACCACATCAGCGACGGCGAGCGCCTCGGCGTCCAGGCAGATGCGGCGGTAGCTGGCGGTACGCCGGTCATCGGGGTCGGACTGCCCGGCGTCCCACTGCGCGAGGGCGTCCCGGTACCGGTCTGTGCTGTACACCGGCCACATGGTGGCGAGCATACCCGCCTGCTCCAGACTTTCGATGGGGTCGACGGCCTTCCGGCAGGGGTGTTCCGCAGATGGCAGGGACATCAAAGCAGCAGCAGGGGTCTCTGTTCTGCGGCAGGGGTAATTCCCGCCCGAGGGTGTTGAATCCAGATTTTCCCCTGCCAGCTGGAGATTTCCCCTGCCATCCGCCACGTGACCGGTCCAGAATCATCCTGATGCACACCCTCACACCTGCGTCTTCCCGGAGAATGGAACGGCCCGCACACAGACGAACTTGACAGACCAAGCGGTCTACTGGTTGTCTTGGGCACCAAGCAGTCGACGAGAGTCGAGTTCCCCTCCTGGAGCCCCGGACGAGGCGGAACCTGCGGGCAGGCCCCCACGGACCTGATTACCGCAGCATGCAGGCCTGTTTCACCAGACCATTCCCGGGGCTTTCGCGCACCCAGTGCGCACCCGGGGGCGGGCATCCACGGACACGGTCACACGCGGCCCCATGGTCGACGGCGAGAACCGTTCAACCACACGTGAAGGATCACAAGTGACCGCACAGATCAACGCCACCGTCGCCGGGGTTCCGCGCATCGGCCCGAAGCGCGAGCTCAAGAAGGCTCTCGAAACCTACTGGAAGGACGCCTCCACCGGGCGCAACCTCGCCACCGTCGCCACCCAGCTGGTCAACCAGCAGGCCGATCAGCTCACCGCCGCCGGCCTGGACTCCGTCCCGACCATCGGACGCAGCTTCTACGACTCGATGCTGGACACCTCCGCCCTGCTGGGCACCCTGCCCGCCCGCGTCGCCGAGATCGACGACCACGACAACGACGGCCTCCCCGCCTTCATCGACCGGCTCTTCGCCGCCGCCCGAGGCACCGCCGAGCTCCCGGCGTCCGCCATGACCAAGTGGTTCGACACCAACTACCACTACATCGTCCCCGAGCTGGCCACGGACACCGAGTTCCGTCTCGATGACGCCGCCCTGCTCGCCGATCTCCACGACCAGATCACCCGCGGCACCCAGGCCCGTCCCGTCCTCATCGGCCCGCTGACCTACCTCGCCCTGGCCCGCACCACCGACGGTTCGGACGCCCTGACCCACCTCGAGGAGGTCTTCGACGCCTACGCCCGACTGCTGCCCCGCATCGCCGAGCGCGGCGCCGCCTGGGTCCAGTTCGACGAGCCCTACCTCGTCACCGACGTCGACGCCGACGAGACCCGCAAGGCCGACCTGCTGGCCCGCACCCGTGCCGGCTACGAGAAGCTCGCCGCCGCGGTGCAGGACTCCGGGGCTGAACTGAACATCCTGGTCCAGACCTACTTCGGTGACGGCGACCTCGCCATCAAGACCCTCACCGGCACCGGCGTCGCCGCTTTCGGTGTCGACCTGGTCACCGGACGCACCGACGAGCGTCAGTCGTCCGACACCGACATCGCCGACGCCGACCTCCTCCCCTCCTGGACCGGTGCCGAGCAGCTGCTCGCCGGCGTCGTCGACGGCCGCAACATCTGGCGCACCGACCTGGCCCGCGCCCTGGAGACCCTGAAGACCCTCGCCGCCCGCGGCCCGGTCGGCGTCTCCACCAGCTGCTCCCTGCTGCACGTCCCCTACTCCCTGGCCCAGGAGACCAGCCTCGACGATGACGCCGAGCTGCGCAGCTGGCTCGCCTTCGGCGCCGAGAAGGTCGCCGAGGTCGCCCTGCTGTCCCGCGCCCTGCGTGGCGAGGAGTCCGAGGGTGACGACGCCGCCGTCGCCGAGGCCCACGCCGCCGTGGCGTCCCGCAAGAACTCGGAGCGCACCCGCAACGCCGCGCTCCGCGAGCGCACCGCCGCGATCACCGAGGCCGACCGGCACCGCAACCCCTTCGACCAGCGCCGCGAGGTGCAGGAGAAGGAGCTGGACCTCCCGCCGCTGCCGACCACCACCATCGGTTCCTTCCCGCAGACCGCCGAGATCCGCCAGGCCCGCGCGAAGCTGCGCAAGGGCGAGATCACCGACGATCAGTACCACGACGCGATGGTCGCCGAGATCAAGGACGTCATCGACCGCCAGGAGGAGCTGGGACTCGACGTCCTCGTCCACGGCGAGCCCGAGCGCAACGACATGGTGCAGTACTTCTCCGAGCAGCTCGAGGGCTACCACTCCACCGACCTGGCGTGGGTCCAGTCCTACGGCTCCCGTTGCGTGCGTCCGCCGATCCTGTTCGGTGACGTCACCCGCCCGAAGGCCATGACCGTCGAGTGGTACAAGATCGCGCAGTCCTTCACCGACAAGTACGTCAAGGGCATGCTGACCGGCCCGGTGACCATGCTGGCCTGGGCGTTCGTCCGTGACGACCAGCCGCTCGGCGACACCGCCGACCAGGTCGCCCTGGCGCTGCGCGACGAGATCGACGACCTGGTGGACGCCGGGGCGAGGATCATCCAGGTCGACGAGGCCGCCCTGCGCGAGCTGCTGCCGCTGCGCCGCGCCCAGCAGCCGTACTACCTGGAGTGGTCCGTCGGGTCCTTCCGCCTGGCGACCTCCGGTGTCTCCGACGAGATCCAGATCCACACCCACATGTGCTACTCCGAGTTCAACGAGCTCATCGGCACCATCGCGGACCTGGACGGCGACGTCACCTCCATCGAGGCGTCCCGCAACGGCATGCAGGTGCTGCACGCCCTGAAGGACTCCGGTTTCGAGCTGGCCGTCGGCCCGGGTGTCTGGGACATCCACTCCCCGCGCGTGCCGGACCAGGCCGAGGTCGACAAGCAGCTCGCCGATGCCCTGGAGGCCGTGCCGGCCCGCCAGCTGTGGGTCAACCCGGACTGCGGTCTGAAGACCCGCGCCTGGCCCGAGACCACCGCCGCGCTGAAGGTGCTCGTCGCCGCCGCGCAGAAGGCCCGCGCCTCCGTCGAGGCGTAGTCACAGCGTAGTCACGGCGTAGT
>NZ_CACZOO010000198.1 GCF_902782855.1 uncultured Corynebacterium sp. | reverse complement strand
TGTTCACCCCGGATACATCACAGCCCGCGCCACTTCCGGGGCGGAAATGTGGCACGGGCTGTGATGTATCTGAGGCGAACACGGGACCAGGGATCCGGACGGGCCCCGGGGAGCTCGAAGTTACTTCTCCCCGGCGTCCCCGGCGTCCCCTGCGTCCGCATCAGCGGCGTCAGCATCCTTGGCGGACGCGGCACCGCGGGCCTTGTGCGCGGCCTCCGCGGCGAGGACCTCCTCGTGACCCTCCTCGCCCTCGTAGCCGTGGCCCAGGCGGGAATGCCGCTGCGAGTAGGCGAAGTAGATGACCACGCCGATCGCCAGCCACACCACGAAACGGATCCAGGTGTCCAGCGGCAGGCTCAGAGCCAGGTAACCGCACACGATCACGGCGAGGGCCGGCACCCACGGCACCCACGGCACCTTGAAGGCGCGCGGCACATCGGCACGGGTCCTACGCAGCACGATCACCGAGATGGACACGATCATGAAGGCGAACAGGGTGCCGATGTTGATCATCTCGACCAGCGTCGCCAGCGGCACGATCGCGGCGATGACCGCGATGACGATGCCGGTGACGATGGTGATGCGGTACGGCGTCCGGTACTTCGGGTGGGTCTTGGCGAGCCATTCCGGGAACAGGCCGTCACGCGCCATCGCGAAGGCGATGCGGGTCTGGCCGAGGAACATCGTCATCGAGACCACGATCAGGCCGATCACCGCGATGACGGAGATGACGTTCGCCATCCAGTCCGCACCCACGACCTTGAATGCGGTGGCCAGGGGCGCACCGTCCGCCGGATCGATGTCCTTGTAGTTCTGCATGCCGGTGATCACCAGGGAGACTGCCACGTAGAGCACGGTGACGACGGCCAGCGAGCCGAAGATGCCGATCGGCAGGTTCTTCTGCGGGTCCTTGGTCTCCTCGGCGGTGGTGGCGACCACGTCGAAACCGATGAAGGCGAAGAAGACCAGCGCCGCGGCGGAGAACAGGCCGCCGAGGCCGTAGGTGGACGGCTCGATACCCAGCAGCGTCTGCACCAGCGGCGCGTGCATCACCTCGGAGACCGAGCCCTGGGAGCCCTCCGACGGCGGGATGAACGGGGACCAGTTGGAGACCTTGATGAAGAAGCAGCCGGCGATGACGACCAGCAGCACACCGGCGATCTTGATCGCGGTGATGACCTGGTTGATCCGGCTGGACAGCTTGATGCCGACGACCAGCACCACGGTCAGTGCGAGCACGAGGATTCCGGCGGGCAGGTTGATGACGCCCTTGTCGGTGTTCTGGACGGCGTCCGGGATCTCGAAGGGTGTGCCGTCGAGCACGATCGCCAGGTAGTCGCTGAACGATGTCGCCAGTGCCGAGGACGCCAGGGTGAACTCCAGGATGAGGTCCCAGCCGATGATCCAGGCGATGAACTCGCCGACGGAGGCGTAGGCGAAGGTGTAGGCGCTGCCCGCCACCGGCACGGTGGACGCCAGTTCCGCGTAGCACAGTCCGGCGAGGCCGCAGCCGACGGCGGCGATGACGAAAGCCAGTGCCACGGAGGGTCCTGCGTGGGACGCGGCGACCTGCCCGGTGAGCACGAAGATGCCGGCGCCGACGCACACGCCGACACCGAACACCACGAGATCCAGGGCCCCCAGGTTCTTCTTCAGCTGATGCTCCGGGTCCTGGGTGTCCCGGATGCTCTGTTCAATCGATTTCGTCCGGAACAGGTTGCTCACGTACGGCCTCACTCTCTTGTATGTCGTCGGTCGATTCTAGTGGCTTGTCCAACTGTCGGGAAAGAGGGCTTACTCTATGAGATATGCGCATCACTGTTCTCGGGGCCGGAGTGACCGGCCTGACCTGTGCCCTCGAACTCACCGACGCCGGCCATGACGTGACGGTCATCGCCGACCACGGACCCGGCGACACTGTCTCGGCGGTCGCCGGGGCAATCTGGTTCCCCTACAACGTCACCGTCCCTGACGGCCCTGATCTGGAACGGCGCTCCCTGGCCCGGTTCGTGGAACTCGCCCGTCGGGCCGGGGCGGCGGTGGCCGACGGTGCCGACGACGTCACCGACGACATCGCCCCGGTCGAGCTGCGTCACGGTTTCTACCGCGAGCGGCTCGACCCGCCGGACCGTTCCTGGGTGCCGGTGGTCACCGGTGTTCTCGGGGAGGACGCCGTGACCGCGACAGGAGGTGGGGTGGAGGCCACCCTGCCGATGATCATGACCCCGTCGTACCTGGCCTGGCTCATGGACTCCTGCCGGATCGCCGGTGTGCGGTTCCGGTGGCGGCGGGTGGAGTCCCTCGACCTGCTGGTGCAGGGCGCCTATGACACTGAGCCGCCGGAGGCGGTCGTCGTCTGCGGTGGGATCCGTGGCGGCGAGCTGCTCGGTGGGGATGACGAGGTCTTCCCGGTCCGCGGCCAGGTGATCCTCGTCGCCAACGGCACCGGTGAGGGAGGCAGCCCTGTGCTCACCGACTGGTACATCGACGATGATGATCCGGACGCCCAGACCTATGTTCTCCCCCGGGTCGACGAGATCGTCGTCGGTGGAGTGGCCGAGGTCGGCGCGTGGGACGGGGAGCCGGACGCCACGACCGCCGCGGACATCTACGCCCGCGCCGTCGCGGCGGTTCCGGAGCTCGGGGAGCTGCCGGTCCTGGGGCACGGTGTGGGGCTGCGTCCCGGTCGGTCGACGTTGCGGCTGGGGTTGGTGGATCCCCGGTCCCTGCCGGAGTCTGCGGCGGCGACGGTGGCGGGCGGGGTGCCGGTGATCGCCGCCTACGGGCACGGTGGTGCGGGCATCACTCTGAGCTGGGGGACGGCGGAGCGGGTCGTGGCGATCGTCGACGGCCTCTGACACGTCGGCGGGCCGGGGTCAGGCCGGGGTCAGGCCGGAGTCGGGCCGGAGTCGGGATGGGTGGTCGGGGGGCTGACAGGGGATCAGATGAGCGCGTCGTCGAGATCGTTGAGCAGGCGGTCCCCCGAGGCGACCAGGTCCAGCTGCGGATCGACCCGCGGCAGCAGGTGGGTGATGAAGAAGGACGCGGTCAGCAGCTTTGACTGCGCGAAACTGTCACATTCGTCGGCGCTCCGTTCCCCCAGGGCGCGGACCTGGTCGAGCAGCAGCCAGGCGACGATGATGTCACCGGCGGCCTCCAGGTAGGTCGTGGCATTCGTCAGGGCGGTGGCGGCGTCCCCGTCCACCCAGGCGTTCACGGCGATCTCACCGAGGCGGGTCGCGCGGGAGGCGACGGCCGCGGCGAGCGCGGCGAGCGCCGTCGGGGCGAGTCCCGCGGTCTCCGGGGAGGATACGGCCGTGCAGGTCGCGTCGATACGTCCCAGCAGGTCGCGGAAACCCGCGCCATCCTCGAGCAGCACCTTGCGCCCCAGCAGATCGAGGCCCTGGATGCCGTGGGTGCCCTCGTGGATGGGGTTGAGCCGGTTGTCGCGGTAGAACTGCTCGACGGGGTGGTCGCGGGTGTAGCCGGCCCCGCCGAGCACCTGGATGGCCAGGTCATCGGCCGCCAGGCACCACTGCGACGGCCAGCTCTTGGCCACCGGGGTGAGGACGTCGACCAGCAGCGCGGCGGCGTCCCGCTCCTCGACCGTCGGTGCGGCGGCCGCCTCGTCCAGCAGTTTCGCGGCGTAGAGCATCACCGCGACCGCGCCCTCGGCGTAGGACCTGGCCTCCAGCAGCATGCGGCGTACATCGGGGTGGCGGATGATCGGCACGGCCGGGGCCCCCGGGGCCCCGGCATCCAGCGGGCGTCCCTGGATCCGCCCACGGGCGTAGTCACGTGCGTGGAGGAACCCGGTGACGCCGAGGGCGGTCGCACCGGCGCCGACCCCGATCCGGGCCTCGTTCATCATGTGGAACATGTAGGTGAGCCCCCGGCCCTCCTCGCCGATGAGCCAGCCGGTGGCGTCCTCGTAGCGCAGGGCGGTGTTCACCGTGCCGCGATAGCCCATCTTGTGGTTGAGGCCGACGAGGGTGACGCTGTTGCGGTCGGTGAGGTCACCTGGCCCGCCCAGCCACTTCGGGACGATGAACAGGGACAGTCCCTTCACCCCGGGACCACCGGTGCGGGCGAGGACGAGGTGGACGATGTTCTCGGAGATCTCCTGGTCCCCGCCGGAGATCCACATCTTGTCGCCGCGGATGCGGTAGGTGCCGTCGGCGGCGCGGGTCGCCGTGGTGGTGAGGTCCCCGAGGGCGGAACCGGTGCCGGGTTCCGAGAGATTCATCGTGCCGTACCAGCGGCCGTCGAGCATCGGTGGCAGGAACCGCTCCTGGAGCTCGGCGGAGCCGTGGGCGAGGATGAGGTTCGCTGCACCGGTGGTGAGCAGCGCATAGGACACGGTGCTGACGTTCGCGGCCTGGAACCAGAGGAACGCCGCCCGGTATATCAGGGCGGGCAGCCGGAATCCACCGTGTTCCTCGTCCATCGTCGCGGAGAGCAGGCCGGCCTCGGCGAAGGCGTCGAGGGCGGGTTTCACCTCGTCGATGAGCTGCACCGTGCCGTCGACGAGGTGGGGTTCGTCGAGGTCACCGGTGCGGTTGTGCGGTGCGAAGAGGTCCTCGGCGAGCCGGCGTGACAGGTCGAGCAGGCCGTCGAAGGTCTCCCGGCTGTGCTCGGCGAATCGGTCGAGGGTGGTGAGGTTCTCGGCGTCCAACCAGTCGTAGAGGCAGAACTCCAGGTCGGTGGCGTCGAGCATCAGCGATTCTCGGGTGTCCATGTGGTTCCTCGCGGGGTCGGTGCCGGCAATTATGAACTGCGATTCATGACATTACATCAACCAACATAACCAGGGGCCGGGTTTCACCGGCCGAACAGCGAGCGCGGTACCAGCACCGCGAGCACCCGGGCAGGACGGCTGCTCCGCCCGGACAGGTCGGCGACCGCGGCGTCCAGCAGCTCCCTCAGGTCCCCGCGACGGTCGGACAGGTCCAGCCCACCGAAACGCTCCGCGGAGACCGCGGACGCCAGTCGGGCCAGTGCGTCTCCACCGACCTGCTCGGCAAGGGCTTCCGGTGTCCGGGCCCGCAGCTGCGCCGGCGCGGGACCCAACCCCAGGTCGGCGGCGGTTGCGGTCGCTTCCCGCCAGGCGTCTCCCGCAGGGTGGTCACCACGGCTGATTCCGCGGCGACGCCGCCGGCCGAGCAGGGCGCGCAGGGCCGCCGGCACTGCGAGCAGCAGGACCACACCGGCAGCCACCAGCACCGGCAGGGGGACACCGGACCCGGCAGGTTCCCCGGACGCGGTGTCCCCGGGACGGTCGGGGGTGCCGGGGTCACCGGGGGACGGGTCCTCCGGCACCTGCCCCGCCGCCGGCGGGGTCGTGGGCACCGCGTCGCTCGACGGTGCCGACGGCTCCTCCGAGGTCACCGGCGACTCCGGGGACTCCACGGCGGGGGGAGTCCCGGCCGGGGACTCCTCGGCGGGGGCGTCCTCGGCGGGCTGCCCCTCCGAGGGGACCTCCAGGCCGCCGGGGCCACCGGGGGCCGGTTCGAAGGCGACCCAGCCGACACCGTCGACGAGGATCTCCGGCCAGGCGTGCAGCTCCCGGGCCTTCACGTTCGTCGGCCCCCCACCACCTGACCGTGCCGCGTACCCCACCGCCATGCGGGTGGGGATCCCCAGCTCACGGGCCATCACGGTGAAGGTGGAGGCGTAGTGCACGCAGAATCCGCTGCGCCGCTCCAGCAGCGCCTCCATCACCGCGTAGGGTGCGTCCCCGTCAGCCCCGGGATCGTAGGGGACCGACTCGTCGTAGGTGAAGGCACCGCTGCGGAACCACGCCTCCAGCGCGTACCCTGCCCCGATCCGGTCAGCACCCGCCGCACCGCCGGCCGCCTGGGCCGCCGCCTCCCGCAGGGACGCCGGAACCTCCCCCGGCAGCTCCAGGTAGGTCGACCGGTCGACGGCGCCGGTGTCCACACCGGACGCGGCCAGTGCGGCAAGGTCGACCTCACCGAGCCGGGAGGAGATCAACGGCAGTGACTCGACCGTGTAGCGGTCACCGTCACGGGTCACCGCCGTCTCCGCCTTCGCGGTCGCGGAGTCTGACATCCACGTCCACTTCCCCGGGTCGAAGTCACTCCGGTTCTCTTCCTGCGACTCCCCCTGCGTCCCGCCCGGGACCGTCACCCGGTACGCCGACTGCGGCAGCGGCAACCACCCGCTGCGCAGCCCGTCCATCGTCACCGTCGTCGACTGCAGGCCCGGCGGCACCTGCGCCGCCCGGGGTACGTCGACGGAATCCGCGGCGTCCCCGGAGTCCTCCTGCGGCGTCCAGCGCCCGCCCTCGAAGTCCGCGAGGGTGGCCAGCGTGAAGTAGTGGGCACCCGGGGTCTGCGTGTCGAAGCTGAAGACCCGTGAACCGCTGCGCTCACGCAGGTCTTCGGCGAGCGACACGGTGACATCCGGCACGGTGCTGTTCACCGGGGACTTCACCACCGCCGGGTTCCAGACCCGGTCCGTGGCGTCCGGCATCGCGGCGACCACACCGGTCGCGATGACGCCGGCCAACGCAGCCATGGTCAGCCCCGGCACGGAGAGCCGGGGTGCGGCGGTCCAGGCCAGCAGCACCAGCAGGACGCCGGCCGCGACGATCAGCGACCGGTCGACGACCACACCGGTCGCCGCGACCGGGGCGAGCAGCAGCAGTGACAGGAAACCGCCGGTGACGAACGGCGCCCCCGCCCCGACCAGCAGGGCGGATGCCGCGATCCCGAGCATCAGCCCCATGAGCCCCAGCAGGTCGGCGACCGGACCGGCGGGGTCGAAGGGCGTCGCCGCGGTGTTGACCACCTGCGCCGCCCGGTCGAACATGCCGAGCGGGTCCCGGAGCCACTCCCCCGCACGCCCGGTGGCGATGAGCAGGACGAGCCAGGTCACCACCCCGACCCCGGCGCCGCCGAGCAGGGCGAGTGTCTCCCGGCGCGGCGACAGCACCGAGGCCGTCCCGGTCGCCGGGATGACGGTGACGGCGAAGATGAGGAGGAGCTGCCACTGCCACGGTCCGGTGCGGAAGATGAGGTGCATCGATTGCAGCACCACGGCGCACAGCAGGGTGACGAGAACGCCGGACACCAGCGGCCGCGGCGAGAACGTCGGGGTATCCCGGGTGGTGCGGGGGACCCCACCTGGTCGGGGAGTTCGGGCGTGCGTCACCGGTGCGCCTCCCGGAGGGTCTCCACGGCGAGTAGTTCACCGGCGAAGGCGTCGCCGCCCAGCCGGTCGGTGAGTCCGGGGGTGACGGCGCCGGTGACCACGACGTCAGCGGGTCTGACGGGGTCACCGGCACCCCCGTCGTCGGCGGTGGTGACGAGCGCGAGCACCCGGCGCACCGCGTCCCCGTCACCGCAGATCTGGGCCGGACCGTCACCGCAGCTCAGCAGCACCCGGTAGTCGTCCTCGAGCAGCCGGTCGGCGACGGTCACCGTCGCCGACACCGCCGTCTCGAAGGACTCCGCCGAGCTGTAGCACCCGGGGTCCGCCACGAGATGCACGGCCGCCTCACGCCGTTCCGGGGTTTCGTACTGGTTGACCAGCAGTTTGCCCAGGCGGGCACTCTGTTTCCAGTGGACCTGGCGCACGGCGTCCCCGGTCCGGAACTCGCGCAGCACACCGGCCGGCACGCCGGACACCGCCGAGTAGTCCACCCCGGCGTCGTCGTCCCCGCCGGCTCGGGCGGCCACCGGGCCGGGGATGTCCGCGGGCAGATCGTCGAGCGGGCGGGGCAGGACGAGAAGATCCCGGCCGGTGTCCACCCGGATCCTTCGGACCACCAGGCCTGAGGGGTCCGGCAGGACGAGGTCCGATACCCCGGTCCACTGCACTCCACGCCGGTCGGCGCGGAACCGCACCCGGGAGACGACCGGGGTGCGGGCGACCGGGGCGTCCCGGGTCACCTCACGGTCGCCGAACTGCCACAGCATCCGGGTGTGCAGCCGCAGCGGCAGGCGCTGGACGACCGAGGTGACGCAGTCGACACCTCCGCCGACCGTGGGTGTGACGTCCGGTACCTCGACACGGGTGCCCAGCCTCGCCGCAGGGGGGACCAGCAGGGCGTACCCCAGTGCCAGCAGCAGCATCGCCAGAGGAAGAACCATCAGGTAGCGCAGGTCCCGGAGTTCCAGGACGCGCCACAGGATCCCCGCGAGGACGGCGCAGACGAGGACGCCCCAGCCACGTCCGGTGAGCGCGACCGGCGGTCTTCCCGCCGTTCTCTTCCCCGGGGGTAGCGCCACCGTCGTCGTCCCGGGCCCTGTCGCCGGCCCTGTCGCCGGACCTGTCGCCGGCCCTGTCACCCGTCCAGTCACCGTAACCCGGTCGACGCGACAATCTGCGACACGAGCTGCACCGCCGTGATGTGGGCGTCGCCGACGGTGGCGAAGCGTCCCCGCAGTGACAGGCGGTGCGGAAGGACCATGGCGGCCAGGTGGGCGACATCGTCGGGGGTGACGAAGGACCGGCCCTGCATCGCCGCCCGTGCCCGTGCCGCCCGGGTCAGGTGGAGGGTCGCACGGGGGCTGGCGCCGAGAGCGATGCCGTCGTGTCGCCGCGTCGCCGAGACGATGTCCACCAGGTAGCGGGCGACGGGCTCACCGACGGCGATGGCCCGCACCGCCCGTTGGGCGACGAGGACGTCACTGACGGTGACGACCGGGCGCACCAGTTCCTCGGGACGCCGCCCCCCGTGGGACAGCACCATGTCGATCTCGGCGTCCTGTTCCGGGTACCCCAGGGATATGCGGGTCATGAACCGGTCCCGCTGCGCCTCCGGCAGCGGGAACGTGCCCGCCATGTCCTGCGGATTCTGCGTGGCGATGACCATGAACAGTTCCGGCAGGTCGTGGGTGGTGCCGTCGACGGTGACGCGACGCTCGGCCATCGCCTCCAGCAGGGCCGACTGGGTCCGGGGCGAGGCCCGGTTGACCTCGTCACCGACGGCGAAGTTCGTGAAGACCGGACCGGGGTGGAACCGGAACCGCCGGGTGTCGTCGTCGTAGACGGTGACGCCGGTGACGTCGGTGGGCAGCATGTCCGAGGTGAACTGGATACGCCGCACCTCCGCGCTCACCGAGCCGGCGAGAGCGGTCGCCAGGGTCGTCTTGCCGACACCGGGGACGTCCTCCAGCAGGACGTGCCCCCCGGCCAGCATGGTCGTGATCACCGCGTCGATCGCCCCGGCCTTCCCCCTGAGCACCTGCGCCAGCGACGCGTGCAGGGTACGGGCGAGATCACGGACCGCGGTCACGGCGGGGTCGGGTGCGGTCATGTCCGCCCGTTCACTCATCGACGTGCCGTCCCGTCAGGATCCGCAGTAGGTGGAGTAGCCGAAGGGGTTGAGCAGCAGCGGAATGTGCAGGTGCGACGGCGTCGCCGGATCCACCGCGGGGTCCCCGACCGTGAAGGTGACGTCCACCCACGGGTAGAGGGTGGCGGTGCCGGACGCGGCGAGGAGGTCACCGGTGTGGAACCGCAGACGGTAGGTGCCCGGGGCAGGGTCGACGACGAAGCGGTAGCGACCGTCCGCGTCGGTCGTGGCGGACTCCAGCACCGTCGGCTCGGCGGTGACGTCCGGACCGACGTCGGTGACGGCCAGACTGACGAGTTCGACCTGCAGGCCTCCGGCGGGCAGGCCGGTGGTCGTGTCGAGGCAGTGGGTGGACAGACTCATGGTGGTTCTCCTTCTGGTGTTTCTTCTCAGCCGGTGACGGTGCCGCGCAGCCGCAGTCCGTTGATGGCGTCGAGCTGACCGACGCTGAACGCCCACTCGTCGGCCGGGTCGACGGTGAGACGCCGCTCCAGTTCCGCCCGGATCTCCGCACTCGACCGGCCGGTGGCCATGATGAGGAAGTTCCAGCCGAAATGCTCCCGGTAGGCCGGTTGCAGGTCCCGCACCGCGTCCAGGTCGGCGGACTCCACCACCCCCGACTGCTCCGATGCGGACCGTGACCCGGCCGTGACCGCGCCACCGATCGGCGGGTGGGCGTTGACCGCCTCGAGCACGTCGGCCTCCCGCTGCACGGCGAGCAGTGCGGACGCCGCCCCGACGAGCGCGTCGACCGAGGTGAACGGTCGGGCGTCCGCCACCGCAGCCGCCAGCGTCGCTGAACCGAGGATCGTCTCCAGCTCCGTGACAACGGTGCCGGCCGGGGCGACGTTGAAGGCGGCGAGGGTGAACGTGGTCATGGCGCCATCGTAACCGTCCCGGTGCCCGGTGTCCCCACCAGCGTGCCGTTGACCACCACCCCCGTGACCGTCCGGTCGTCGCCGAGCATCAGGCAGGCGAAGAGGAGTTCCCCGGTGGTGGTGCACCGTGCGGCGCGGTAGGCGAGCAGCGGGTCGGTGGGCGGGGCGTCTCCCGGCGCGGGGTCGAGGATGACCAGGTCAGCGTCCTTCCCCGGGGTGAGACTGCCGACGTGGGCGTCCACCCCGAGGGCGCGGGCGCCACCGAGGGTGGAACGGTACAGCAGTTCGGCGGCGGTCAGCGGGGCGGTCCCGGTGGTGCTTGCGAGCAGACGGGAGACCTTGTACGCCTCTCCCGCCGTGACCAGCGGGGACAGTGAGGTGCCCGCCCCCACATCGGAGCCGAAACCGATGCGCAGGCCGGGGAACCGCCCGAGGATCCCGTTGAGCGGGAAGAGCCCGGAACCGAGGAAGCTGTTCGAGGTCGGGCAGTGCGCCAGGGAAGCCTGCGCCGCGTCGAGGCGGGTGAGTTCACGGTCACTGAGGTGGACCGCGTGGCCGAAGACGGCGCGCTCGCGGACCAGACCTGCCCGGTCGTAGACGTCGGTGTAGTCGGTGGCCTGCGGGAACAGGTCGCGCACCCAGTCGCACTCGCCGGGGTTCTCCGAGAGGTGGGTCTGGATGACGACGTCGGGGTGGTCGGCGGCGAGTTCGCCGAGGGCGCGGAGCTGGGCGTCCGAGGAGGTCGGCGCGAACCGCGGGGTGATGGCGTACTCGAGGCGTCCGACACCGTGCCACCGGCCGATCAGCGACGCACTGTCGGCGACGGCGGAGTCCGGGGTGTCGAGCAGTTCCGCCGGGGCGTTGCGGTCCATGCACATCTTGCCGGTGATGATGCGCAGGTCCTTACGCTGCGCGGCGGTGAACAGGGCGTCCACACTGTGGGCGTGGACCGTGGAGAACACCAACGCAGTGGTGACACCGTTGCGGATCAGCTGGTCGGTGAAGAACTCGGCGGTGGCCTGCGCGTGGACCGGATCGGCGAATCGGGCCTCAGCGGGGAAAGTGTAGCGGTCGAGCCAGTCGAGCAGTTGCTCGCCCGGCGAGGCGATCATCCCGATCTGCGGGTAGTGGACGTGGCAGTCGATGAGGCCGGGGATGATGAGGGCGTCTCCGTGATCGTGGAAAGCGGTCTCCGGGTACGCGGCGAGAATGTCGGATGCCTCCCCCACCGCCGCGATGGTGGTGCCGTCGACGACGACGGCGCCGTGCGGGATGTCGAGCAGATCGGGCAGGTCGACAGGGGCGGGTGGGGCGACAGGGGCGGGCGGGGCGGGGTGCACCGCGTCCTGCGGTGTGATGACGTGACCGAGGTGGATTTCCATGGCGCCCGGCTCTACAGGTCGAGGGTGAGGGTCGGGGTCAACGACCGCGAACAGCACAGGGTGATCCGTGTGTTCGCCGCATGCTCCGCCGGGGACTGCACGTCATCACGGTGGTCGGGCACACCGTCGACTACTCCGGTGAGGCAGGCCCCGCACATCCCCGCCTCGCACGACAGTTCGATGTCCACACCGTTGTCGGTGAGGACCTCGGCGATGGACTGCTCCGCCGCGACCGGGAATGTCGCGCCGGACGAGGCAAGACGCACCTCGAACGCAGTGCCGTCGGCAGCCCGCGGCCGTGACGGGGCGAAGCGTTCGACGTGCACGGCGTCCCCCGGCCAGCCGTCGGCGGCGGCGAGCCCCACGGCCCGGTCGATGAAGCCGCCGGGGCCGCAGATGTAGACGCGGTCGCCGGGCCGGTACGGCTCGGGGAGGTGTCCGGCGGTGCGCAGCGAGTCCCCGTCGGTGCCGAGGTGTTCCACGGTGGTCCCGCCACCCGCCCGGTCCGGGCCCGTGGTCTCCCGGAGCCGGGTGCGCAGCGGAAGGTCGTCGACGGTGCCGGCCCAGATGTGCAGGACGTGGTCCCGGCCGGCCGCGGCGCAGGTCGCCGCCATCGCCGCCAGCGGGGTCACGCCGATCCCGCCGGCCAGCAGCACGGTACGACCCGCACCGGCCGGGGCGGCCGGGGCGTCCACCATCGGGAAGTGGTTACGTGGCCCGGTGACCTCCAGGGTGTGGCCGACCCGCAGCTGCTCGTGGATGATGCGGGACCCGCCGCGGCCGGTCTCATCGAGTTTCACGGCGATCCACCAGCGGGACATGGCGTCCGCGGCGGTGGGGTCACCGCACAGGGAGTACTGGCGGACCACCGGGCCGAGGTGCAGGTCGATGTGGGCGCCGGCGGTGAACGGCGGGAAACACCGTCCCGGCACCGCCGGGGCGAGTTCGATGAGCAGGACGCCACGTCCCGCCCGGGACATGGATTCCACCACGGCGAGCATCGTGGGAGTGTGGTTCGCCTGGGTCCGGTTCTTCTGTGTCGTCATGATGTCCTCCTCAGGCGGTGAAGAACTGCGACAGGCCCAGGTCGCGCAGGGCGCGGCGGTAGGCGATCGACGACCGGTCGGCGGGGATGTGGACCTCCAGGGTGGGGTCCAGCGGCAGGTTCTCCGGCTTCTGCGCCTCGACCATCGCCCGGTCCTCCTCGAAGACCTGCAGGTTGAAGTCGTAGACGTCCTGGACGGGCTGGTCGGTGTCGAAGTTGCGGACGCGGGCGTCGAACAGGCGGGTCTTCGTCGCCGAGACCGGGGACGCCGCGTTCATCATCGCCAGGTGCTTCCCGCCCGGGAAGAAGACGTCGAGGGTCGCGGTGAACGGCACGTGCAGCCGGAACCGACGCAGCCAGCTGAACCCCTCGGGCACCGCGTCCCACACCTCCGGGCTCGCGTCATGCGGGATGTTCGGCATCGACGACCAGTAGTCGGTGGTGAACCCGTCCGCGGTGCGCTCCGGGGTGTACTCGGGGACGACCGGATTGTCGGACAGCGCGAAGGATCTGTCGTGGACGAAGGCGAAGTGGGCGACATCGAGGAAACCCTCGACCTGGCGTCCGGCGAAGGCCCCGACGTCGATACCGGGGCAGTTGATGCGCTGGTAGCCGTCCTCGTCCCAGTGCGGCACCGGCGGGATGTCCGTGGGGGTGTCCACCCCGGGGACGTCGCCGGGCTTCGCGGCGAGGTTCGCCCAGACCAGGCCGTAGCGTTCCACCGCTCCGTAGGCGGGAAGGTGCATCCGGGCGGGGATCTTCGCGGTCGGGTGGGCGGGGATCTCGGTGCACCGGCCGCCCGCCCCGAAGCGCAGGCCGTGGTACGGGCATTTGACCCCCCTGCCGTCGTGCTGGTCCTCACCGAGGCTGAGCATCATGCCGCGGTGGGTGCAGAGGTTGTCGGCGACGGTGATCTCCCCGTCGACGCGGTAGATGACCAGCTGCTTGTCCAGCAGGGTCGCCCCGGTCGGCCCCCCGGTGATCTCGTCGGAGTAGGCGACCGGGTGCCAGAAACGGGCGATGATCTGCCAGTCCGCGGGGTCGAAAGTGAGCTTCCGGGGCAGTGGCAGGTCGCCCTCGGCCGGGGTGTAACCGTCGGCCGCGGCGGGGAGTCCGGCTCCCGGGTTCCGGCGGACGCGGTGGTGTCCACGGGGACCGCCGACGCCGGAGACGCCGGAGACATCGGGGCGGAAGGTGGGGGCGGGGCCGGTGGAGGTGGGGTTGTCGGGGATGGTGGAGGTCACGGTGGTTCTCTTCTCACGCGGGGGGGACGCGGCCTGTGGTCGTCGGGCCGGTCCGGACAATGGGGGTCAGCGGAACGGTGCGGGGCGCGGACGCGACTCACACCGTGGTGTCGACCCCGTGCGCGATCTGACCGCGGGTCCACCCGGCGAGGTGGCCCTGCGACGCCGGGAGAGCCCGGGGGGTCGCCGGGGCGCCGGTGCGCGGCGCGGTCAGTGGGAAACTCATGGATCCGAGTATGCGGGCCTCTTGTTTCCGCGATGTCACAGTCTCGTGACACATCTCCTCCCCGGGGATCCCCGTCCCCGTGTCGGCGTCGTGGGGCGTGGGGCCGGGGGGCCGGGGGGCCGGACTAC
>NZ_CACZOO010000197.1 GCF_902782855.1 uncultured Corynebacterium sp. | reverse complement strand
TACACACCCCACCGACCACCCACAAACCAGCAGGTCAGGACAGTTGTGGCACCATGGTGACCATGACCGACAGCCCCGGACCAACCACACCGGCCGAGCGGCTCGCCCGCCGCTACGGCCGTCGCGCCCCGTTCACTCCCCCGGCATGGAACCCTGTCCTGGATCTTCTGCTCCGGCACCGCTCGGTCCGACAGTGGCTCCCCGGGGATATCGATGATGACACGCTGCACACCATCATCGCCGCGGCACAGTCCGCTCCGAGTTCGTCCAACAAGCAGATTGTCTCGGTCGTCGCCGTACGCGACCCGGAGACCAGACGACGCCTCGCCGCGGTCGGCGGACAGATGTCCAGACACGTCGTCGATGCGCCGGTCACCCTGGTCTGGCTCATCGACTTCTCTCTCGCCCGCTTTCTCGCGGACCGGGAAGAGGAACGGGCCGTCGCCGACGGCACTCCCCCGCCCGCCGGAGCCGGCCACGGTGTCACCGGACGTCCCGCCACCGATCTCGGTGCACTGCGGTACACGGATGAACCGATGGCCGCCGCAGCCGATATCGGTATCGCTTCCCAGAATACGGCGGTGGCTGCAGCATCCCTCGGGCTCGGCACCGTGTTCCTCGGGTCTCTGCGCAATGACATCGACGAGGTCCGTGACGCCCTCGGCATTCCGGAGACCGTCGTGCCTTTCCTCGGCCTGGAACTCGGACACGCCGACCCGGCGGAGAACGCCGGCGTCAAACCCCGGCTCCCTATGGAGCTTTTCCTCCATGAGGACCGCTACAGCGCCCCCGACGGTGATCCTGCGGCCACCACCGGGCGGTTGGCGAGCTACGACGCCGCCCTGGCGTCCTACTATTCCCGCTACGGTGCGCATCCCCGCTGGTCACACCAGCTCCTCAATCGGTTGAGCGGGGATGCGGCCGGGAGGTCCGGGCGTCGGTTCCTCCGCGGCATCCTGCAGCGGGCCGGGTTTCCACTGCAGTGACCAGAAAAGGTGATACGTCAACTAGTTGGGCGTAGACTCACGCTCATGAACGAGAACTCCAGCTGGCCGGACAGCACCGCTATCACCGCCCTCACGCCGGATGACGACCCGAGCCTCCCCCTGCGGCGGCTCGGATTC
The DNA here is from genome assembly GCF_902782855.1 of uncultured Corynebacterium sp. Classification (GTDB taxonomy): domain Bacteria; phylum Actinomycetota; class Actinomycetes; order Mycobacteriales; family Mycobacteriaceae; genus Corynebacterium. The sequence goes on along the minus strand of NZ_CACZOO010000197.1, from coordinate 3,227 downwards.
CTCACCATCGGCACCTTCGACCCCGCCGACCCCGGCACCGGCATCAACGCCACCCTCGACATGATCAGCCTCGGTGAGGACCTCGGCTTCGACAGCGCATGGCTGCGCAACCGCCACATGCAGTACGGCATCACCTCCCCGCTGACAGTCATCGCGGCCGCGTCCCAGCGCACCAGCCGCATCGCCCTCGGCACCGCAGTCACCCCGCTGGGGCCCGAGAACCCCCTGCGGCTGGCAGAAGACATGGCCACCGTCGACCTTCTCACCGGAGGTCGGCTGAATCCGGGTGTCTCCGTCGGCACCCCGTTCCGTTACGACGGATGGAAGGACGCCCTCTACCCGGACACCGCCGAGAACGAGGACTTCTCGAAACGCCGCGTCTCCCGGCTCATCGGGAACATCCGGGGCGACGAGGTCGGTGACTTCCCCGTTATCGGGAACACCGAGGCGTACGCCAACGTCGTCCAACCCCACTCCCCCGGCCTGGTCAACCGGCTCTGGTACGGTTCGGGCTCCCGCGCCTCGACCCGGTGGACGGCGGAGAACGGACTCAACCTCCTCACTTCCAGTGTCATTTCCGCCGAGGTCAGCGATGACTTCGACGTCAACCAGCGCGCCCAGATCGACCTCTACCGCGAGCGGTACACCGCCGTTCTCGGGGGGACACCCCGGGTCTCCCAGGGGCTCGTCGTCATCCCCACCGACCACGCCTCCACCGAACAGAAGGCCCGCTACCGGGCCTACGTCGACCACCGGAAGGCGGTCGGCGTCGGCCGGCTCCGGGCGTCCGGCCCGAGGACGATGATCACCGCCCCCGACCTCATCGGCAGCTCCGACGAGATCGCCGGACAGCTCATCAACCTCGCAGCGTTCCGCGCCGTCGAGGAGGTCGCCTTCGCCCTCCCCTTCGACTTCCGGCCCGACGACTACGCCCAGATCCTCACCGACATCGCCGGGTCTCTCGCCCCGAAGCTCGGGTGGACGCCCACGGCGTAGGCTCAGCGTCCATGACTGGACAGCCACTCGACCGCGTCCTCACCGGCCTCGACGGTTCCGGGTACGGCGGTTACCGGAAACTCACCGGCCACCGGTTCTCTGTCGGTGATCCCCGCGACGACCTGGAGCTCACCCTCGAGCGCATCCAGGCCGACCCCTACGCACCGCCCTCCACCCTGTGTGTCGACCTTCCGGTACGTCACACCGGTATCCCCGGAGACCTGCTCACCACCCCGGTCCCGGTACGCGACCACCTTCTCCGACGCCTGACGGACGCCATCGGCCGACGCAATCCACGCGGCGGGAAGTCGGTCGGATACCTGCGTATCGACGTACCCGGCCAGGAGATCCTCGACCGCAGCGCCGTCACGCTGCACCCCGGCCCCGGCCACGGCCACGACGGCGGCGACGACGACGGCGCCGTGCTCCGTGTCCGGTTGCAGGCCGCACTGCCGGCGCACGGCCGCCGGATCAACGGCCGGGCCGCCGCCGACCTGCTCTGCGGCGTCCTGCCCGACGTCATCGGGGACGCACTGCTCGATCTCACCAATGAGCTGCTCACACCACTGCACGATCACGTGGACGCCTGGCGTGACCAGCAGTTCCTCCGCGACCGGCTCCCGGCGCTCGGGCTCGTCGGATTTCTCGCCGACGGCGCGGTCCTGCCCCGGGCATCCGGCGACTCGCAGCGCCCCATGGAAGACGCCGTGCCTTTCGGATCCCCGGTCAGTCTGCGTACGACGATCGACCTGCCGTCAGGCCGGACCGTCACCGGGCTCGGCGTCCCTACCGGCGTCACCCTCATCGTCGGTGGTGGCTACCACGGCAAATCCACGGTCCTCAAGGCCCTGGAGCGGTGCGTCTACGACCACATCCCCGGCGACGGACGTGAGCTCTGCGTGACCGTCGCCGACGCCGTGACCCTGCGTGCCGAGGACGGTCGGGCGGTCCGCGGCGTCGACATCTCCGCCTTCCTCCGCGACCTGCCGGGAAAAACCCGGGCCACGGGCACCCGTGACTTCTCCACCACCGACGCCTCCGGCTCGACCTCCCAGGCCGCCGGGCTGGTCGAGGCCTGCGAGGCCGGGGCGTCCTGTCTGCTTGTCGACGAGGACACCTCCGCGACGAACTTCCTCGTCCGGGACGCCCGGATGCGCGTCCTCGTACCCGCGGGCAAAGAACCGATCACCCCCTTGGTGGACCGCGTCCGCCGGCTCCGCCACGACCACGGGGTCTCGACCGTGCTCGTCGCCGGCGGGTCCGGGGCCTTCCTCGATGTCGCGGACACCGTCATCATGCTGGACGCCTACCACCCGGTCGATGCCACCGCACAGGCCCGTGCCCTGGCGGAACCGGTCACCGATGTCGGGACCTTCCCGATGCCCGGCGGCAGGACGCCACGGGTGGGGTCGACGAGGAAGCCGCCGCAGGCCAGGGACCGGTACACGATCCGTCACGGCGACGGGGAGATCGACCTGTCCGCCTGCGTCCAGCTCGTCGACACCTCACAGACCCGCGCCATCGCCGCACTGCTGCCGATGCTCGACAAGACCCCCGGCACGCTCGCGGACAAGGCACGCACGCTGCGCGACCGTGTCCGCGACGAGGGTTGGGAGACACTGCCCCGACCCACCGGCGACCTCGCGCTGCCGAGGGTCCAGGAGATCACCGCCGCCGTGAACCGGCTGCGCTGAATGCTCGGGGCCCGGGCCCGTTTCCGCTACTCCAGGCCCGCACCGGACGGGGAGACGAGGATCTTCACGGCGGTCTCATTGTTGTTGATGAGGGTGCCGAACCCCTCGTCGACGAGATCATCGAGGGCGATTCTGCCGGTGATGAACGGCTTGAGGTCGATCTTCCCGGACTCGACGAGCCTGATGGTGTCCGGGTGGGAGTTGACGTAGCCGATGGTGCCTCGCAGGTCGATCTCCTTCATGACCAGCTTGTGCATGTTGAAGTCGGACTTGCGGCCCCAGATGGAGACGACGACGATGACCCCGGTCGGGCGCACGGCGTCCATCAGGGTGTCGAGGACGACCTGGACGGAGGTGCACTCGAAGGCGACATCCGCGCCGGCGCCACCGGTGAGCTTGTTGACCTCCTCCACCACATCGACCTCGGCGGGGTTGAAGGCGTGGGCGGCGACGCCGGAGTCCAGGGCCTTCTGACGGCGCAACGGGGACAGTTCGGACATGACGACTGTGACGCCCATGGCGTTGAGGACAGCGGCG
>NZ_CACZOO010000196.1 GCF_902782855.1 uncultured Corynebacterium sp. | reverse complement strand
GAACCGACCCGCACACGGGAGTCCCATGACGGCCACCGACGGCAACGGAAACACAGTTGGCGGAACAGGTAGAACAAGCACAGACGGTACCGACGCACAGATCCGGATTCTGCTGACTGTGGCCTTCGTCACCGTCCTGGCGCAGATGTCACTGAACCCGGTGATCGCCCCGCTGGCCCGCGATGTCGGTCTCGCGGACTGGCAGGTGGGGGTCACGCTCAGTACCGCCGCCCTGATGGTCGCGTTGACCGGCCCTGCGTGGGGACGCCGCTCCCAGTCCGCCGGCCGGCGCAGCGTCCTCGTCTCCGCACTGTCCGTCGCAGCCGCCGCCACCGCCCTGTTCGCCCTCGTCGCAGGACTGGGCATGGCCGGTGCCCTCGGTGGAATCGGTCTGTTCCTCCTTTTCCTCCTGTTGCGCGGCGTGTTCTTCGGCGCGGCGATGGCGGCGGTCCCACCGACCGCGCAGGCGGCGGTCGCTGATGCCACCACCGCCGATGACGGCACTGTCGACAGTGGTGCCCGGGTCAGGGGCATGTCCAGGCTCGGGGCTACCCAGGGTGTCGGTCAGGTCGTCGGCTCAGCGGTCGGTGGTCTGCTCGCGATCTTCGGCCTCATGGTTCCCCTGGTCGCGGTACCGGTGTTCCTGGCACTCACTGTGGTTCTCGTGCGGACCCGACTGCGTCCCCAGGCACCCACCGAGTTGATGCGGCGACCCCGCACGGTCCGACCCACCGACCACAGAGTCCGGCCGTTCCTGCTCTGTTGTTTCGGCATGTACCTGGCCCTCGGCTTCATCCAGGTCATCATCGGATTCCTCATCCAGGACCGGCTCGACGTCTCCGGCGACCGGGCCGGACTGCTCACCGGCCTGGCCTTGCTGGTCGCCGGTGCCGGGGTGGTGGTCTCCCAGGCAGTCATCGTGCCGCGCAGCGGGTGGGGGCCGGGCACTCTGCTGCGGGTCGGGGCGGCCACCGCGACGGCGGGGTTCCTGATACTGGCCCCCGCCGTGCGCTCCGTCCCCCTGGCTGCCGTCCTGCTCTACATCGGTGTCGGCGTCGTGGCCCTCGGCATGGGCGCGGCGACGCCCGGTTTCACCGCCGGGGCCAGTCTCCGGGTCACCCCGGCCGAGCAGGGCGGGGTGGCCGGCCTGGTCACCGCCGCCACGGGACTGACGATGGTGCTCGCCCCCACCACCGGTGCCCTGCTCTACGAGCTCGACGGGTCCGCCCCCGTGACCGCCGGAGCCGTGGTCACTGCACTGGTCTGCGCGATTGCGGTACTCGACCCACAGCTTCGGGCGGCATCCTCCGCGGTCGCCGAGGTCGTGGGCCCCGCAGCATCCTCCGTGGAAACCACCGCAGAAACCACTGCGGAACCTACTCCGGAAGCCTGAGGTCCGGCTTGTCGAGTTCCTCGATGTTGACATCCTTGTACGTGATCACCCGGACGTAGCGGACGAACCGGGCGGGCCGGTACATGTCCCACACCCACGCGTCGGACATCCGCACCTCGTAGTAGACCTCGCCACCGGAGTTCCGCGGGATCAGCTCCACCGCATTGGCGAGGTAGAAGCGCCGCTCCGTCTCGACGACGTAGCTGAACTGACTGACCACGTCGCGGTACTCGCGGTACATGGACAGCTCGACATTGGCTTCGTAGTCCTCAAGATCCTCGGCACTCACGGTGTACGGATCACCCCTTCTGCTGCTGTATCTGCTGAGCCTGTCGGCTCTGGAGCCACCGCGCCTGTGCGGCGGCCACGTTCGAGTAAGTGTATCGGTGTTCCGGGGTCCCGCCGAGGAGGCTCACCGACTCCATGTGGGCCGCAGTCCCGTAGCCCTTGTGCCCTGCCAGACCGTAGCCCGGGTAACGACCGTCCAGCTCGACCATCAGCCGGTCCCGACTGACCTTCGCCAGCACGCTCGCCGCGGAGATGCAGCGGCAGATGAGGTCCCCCTTGACCACCGGAAGGTGTGGTCGGGTGAAGCCGTCGATCTTCATTGCGTCGGTGAGGATGTAGCCGGGACGTACCTCCAACCGCGCCACCGCCCGGCGCATACCGCCCAGGTTGGCGTGCTGGATACCCCATTCATCGACGTAGGACGCCGGGACGTGCACAACCGCATGATCCACGGCGAGGTCGACGATGACGTCGAAGAGCTTCTCACGCTTCTTTGCGGTGAGTTTCTTGGAGTCGGTGAGGCCGTCGAGATCGGGCAGTGGCCCGGGCGGCAGGATGCAGGCGGCGACGGTCACCGGTCCACAACAGGCACCGCGTCCCGCCTCGTCGACGCCGGCGACAGGGTCCAGGCCGGCCTTGTGCACG
>NZ_CACZOO010000195.1 GCF_902782855.1 uncultured Corynebacterium sp. | reverse complement strand
TTCGGACGCTGACACGGGCTGCCCCATCCGCCGGTAGTACCGAGCGTGCAGCACCTGCGCCAGTAGTACCGGGAGGCGGAAGTCAGGTACCTGATTTCCGCCTCTCGGTACTACTGCCCTCCGGGCGAGCCACAGAGAAGGCAACTGAGTGGGGACGGAAGGTTGCGCAGCACGAGTGGAAGGCACGGGAACAGGGACGCGGGGTCAGCCCACCCAGAGCACGGAAGGCACGCCCCAGCCCCACCACGCACATCTTCACCCCAGCACCACCCAGCACCACCCAGCACCACCACGCACATCCCCACCACGCACATCTTCACCCCAGGCACCACCCCCTCCGCCAAATGTGGATGACCCGACACCGGTTATCCACATTTTCCCTACCCTCTGGTGCAGCGCCGCGTCGTCGGGTGAACTGACCGACCATGAACACTTTCACGGGGAAATCACCACGGGACTTGTGGCGTCGGGCGGAGCTGGAACGCCGACTGCCACCGGGGAACGGCCCGGAGTACACCCGCCGAATTCTGCCCCGTCGCGTACCGTTCCTCGGAGCGGGGGTCGTCGAGGCCCGGAAGCTGACCCGTCACGCACTCGAACGCGACTATCAGCAGGTCGCCCGCGGCATCTACTTCAAACCCCTCCCAGAAGACACTCCGCGCCAGGTCAGAGGCGATGACCCCGGCGGCTTTCCGGCGGACATCATCACCCGCGCCCGGGCCCAGTACCTGCGTCATCCCGACGCCGTCATCGGCGGTTGGCCGGCACTGGGTTTTCACGGGCTGCTGCACTGGGCTGATTCCGCCCCGGTCCTCCTGCTCCAGGACCGGCACGAGACCCGGGCGGTCAACAGTCGGCGGGCGGCGAAGAATCCGCTGCTCCCGGTGTTCCGGCGGTGGCATCCGAAAGTTCCCCGGGAGACCTGCACCCCCGACCCGCGGTTCCCGGAGCTGCGGTGCGTCACCGTCGCTCTGGCGGTCGCGCAGTGTCTGCGCACCGTATTCCGCCGTTCCCACGAATGGCCCGTCCCGGAGATCCCGGGACTTGAGGATGTGCAGGTCAGGGGCATTCTGTTGATTGATCACGTTCTGCAGTGCACCACTGTCGGCGTCGACGAGATCGCCCGGGCGTGCCGTCACCATGTCAGCGCCAGGCGTCTCGCCCCGGTTCTCGCGCTGGTGGACCACGGGGCGCAGTCGCCGCGGGAGACTCTGCTGCGGCTGGCGGTCCGCGATTCCCTGCCCGAGGGTTTCCGCTGGTCATCGCAGGTCCGCGTCTCCTGGGGACGCGGGAGGGGGAAGAGTTCGGTGCTCGATCTCGCCTGCGAGGAGCTGAAGATCGCGGTCTACTACGACGGCGCCTCGCACCAGGGTGCGGAGCAGACCGCGAAGGACATCGACCAGATCCAGGAGCTCAAGGACCTGGGGTGGGAGGTCCTCCGGGTGGACTCCGAGCTCTTCCGCGACCGGGCGAAGCTCCACCGGCTGCTGGACAACATGGTTGACCGTGCGTTCTCCGCCCATGAAGGACGCCAGGACGCCGCCTGACGCTTGATCCGTCAGCTGCCCCACCTCTCTCGTGCAGCTACCAGTACCGAGCTCAACCCCAGTGCAGCTACCAGTACCGTCACGCGGAAATCAGGTACCTGCAGACCGCGTGGCGGTACTGGTAGCGACAGTGAAGCCACCTCGGTACTGGTAGCTGCATCAGGGACAGATCCGGGAGCCTCAGAAATCCCGAGGACCCGCCGAACAACGAGCCGGCGAGCCGGCGAGCCGGTGGACCGGCGAGCCCTGCACACCAGGCCACCCACACCCCCACGTACACCGGGTCAGTCCCACGCACACCAGGCCACCCACACCCCCACGTGCACCGGGTCAGTCCCGGTACGCCTCCGCGCCCTTCGACGTCCCCTGGTTCAGCCACGCGTAGAGCCCGCCGACGAGCAGACCGCCACCGACGATGTTGCCGATCAACGCCATCCCCCAGTTGTCCAGCACGTTTGACCAGGTCAGGGAGTCAAGCACGGACCCACCCGACGCGAAACCGTCACCGAGGCAGAAGACGGACAGCGTGAACAGCGAGAAGTTCGCGATGACGTGCTCCAGCCCGAGTACCACGAACGCCCCGATGACGAACTGGGTGAACAGGAATTTGCCCGCGTAGTCCTTCATGATCAGCCCACCGATGATAGCGACGTTGACCAGGAAGTTCGCCAGGATGCCCTCCATCAGGACGCCCCACGGCCCCTTGGTCAGCTTCCCGTCCGCCAGTGTGGCGAGGAGGTGGTCGGCGCCGAGTCCGCCGAGTTTCCCGGACTGGCCGAGGATCACGGCGACGATGACCGCGCCGACCAGGTTCAGCACCACGGTCCACAGGATGATGCCCACGGCCCGCAGCCAGGAGATGTAGCCGCGCACCGCAGCGAAGGTCATGAACATCATGGTGCCGGTGGCCAGTTCCGCCCCGACCTGGAGAATCATCGCCAGCCCGACGAAGAAGCACATGCCGAACACGACGGCTCCGAGTCCGGGGGCGACCCCCTCGACAGCGTTTCCGGCGACGACGGAGAATGCCGTGCCGAGGGTCAGGTACACCCCGGCGAGGATCGCGCGCACCCCGTAGCGCAGCGGGTCGTCGGCGAACAACCTGGTCTTCTTGAGGATCGCCGTGTCGGCGGCGATGTTCACGCCACCTGCCGGTACGGCTGGAGTATCTGTATCTGCGGTTGTAACTGTCTCACTCACTCCGGTCAGACTACCCCCGGCGTCATGCCGTGCCGAACGCCCGTTGCGCCTCACCGTACGGTGCCCCCACACATGTCCGGGGAAGGACGCCATCTCCCGGACCACGGGTGCGCCTCACCACACCCCGCCCCGGGAGCGCACACGACCTCCGCGCACCGGGCCTCACCACACCCTGCCCCGGGAGCGCACAGGACCTCCGCGCACACCGCCCACCAGGTCTGCCCCCACCCCAACGCCAGCCGCAGCGACATCGGGGTCACCGTCGCCGATGGCTGACGCCACGGACCGAGCCCACGCTACAGCGGGTACACCACCACCACATCGCCGGGCACGGGCCGTTCACCGGCGGGCACGCGCAGCAGGCAGTCAGCGGTCACCGACTGGCCCAGCAGGTGCGACCCCGGTCCGCCGACGGCCTGCACCCGCACCGTGCCCGACACCACCGACCGCACCGCCCGGTGGAAGCAGTCCTTGTGCCCCTGACCTGTCACCGGGGCGTCCAGCAGCGCCGTCGACGCCGCCTGCGCCACTCCCAGCACCGGGGCGACGAACAGGCGGAAGCTCACTGCCGTGGACACCGGGTTGCCGGGCAGGCACACCACCGGCGTCCCCTCGAACACGGCGGTGCCCTGCGGCCCTCCGGGCTGCTGGGCGACATGCCCGAACCACGATCCCGGCAACGGGGACAGCAGCTGACGCACCACCTCGAACTTGCCGTGGCTGATGCCCCCGCTGGTCACGACGACCGTCGGGCGCGTCCGGCGGATCGCGGAGCGCAGCAACGCCCCGAACGCGGCCGGGTCATCGGTGGTGCGGACGTGCCCGACGACCCGCATCCGGTGCCGTTCGCACAGGGCGGTGAGCATCGGGGCGTTGGCGTCCCGGATCATCGCCGCACCGGTGGCAGCACCGTCGCCCCCACCGATCTCGTCGCCGCCGGTGCAGATCAGCACCCGCGCCGGTTCATGCACGGGCACGGTCGCGATGCCCTGTGCGGCTGCCACCCCGACGGTGCGCGCATTGACGGTATGGCAGGACGCCAGCAGCTCGTCACCGGCCGCGATGTCCGACCCACGGCGCCGGACGAACTGCCCGACGGGGGTCACGGGAACTGACACGGGGGCCCCGGTGGCGGGGAACTCCGGCGGTCCGCATCTCTCGACTGGTACCACGGCCACCGCGCCTTGGGGGATCTTCGCCCCGGTCATGACCGGTGTCACCGCGACCGTGGTGTCTCCGGCAGCCGGGCCGGGGAGTATCAGCGCCGGGTCGGCACCGGCGGCGACCGTCTCACCGACGACGAATGTGCCGCCCGCGAGATGGTGCGGGAACAGGGCGTACCCGTCCATCTGGGAGTTGTCGAAGCGGGGTGAGTCCTCGACGGCCGTCACGGCGCGCGCCAGGGGCAGTCCGAGAGCCTCGGCGACCGGCAGGTCCACGACCGGTCGGTCACCGATGAGCGCACGCACGGCGCCCTGATGCTCCTCGGGGGTCCGGGGTCGGCCTGCGCGCATGTTCTACCGCTTCCGTCTCAGCAGGGTGGTCGTGGCGATCCCGCCCACCACCAGCACGTAGATGCCGAGCAGCAGGATGCAGGCACCGAGCGCCTGGTCCATGTCGTTGGAGCTCAGCCCGAGTTCGATGAGCAGTGGGATCGTCCGGGTCTCCCCGGCAACGTTACCCGCGAAGGTGAGGGTGGCGCCGTACTCCGACAGTGCCCGGGCGAAACCGAGGACTGTGCCGGCGGCGATGCCCGGCCCGGCCAGCGGTACGGTGATGCGCCACAGGACCTGCCAGCGGGACGCCCCGTCGACCCGTGCCGCCTCCTCCACCACGGGCGGGACGCCACGCAGCGACGTCACTGTCGTGGAGACGAAGAAAGGCATCGAGACGAACACCTGCACCACGATCACGGCCAGTGACGTGAAGGCGACGCGCACACCGAAGGTGCCGTCCAGCCACTCCCCGACCAGCCCGTGGCGTCCCCAGAGGAAAACCAGCGCCAGTCCGGACACGACCGGTGAGAGGACCAGTGGTGCGTAGATGATGAGCTGGAGCGCATCGCCGGCGCGGGGGTGGCGCCGCATCATGTCGACCATCCAGATGCTCAACGGCAGACCGAGCACGATGCAGATCACCGTCGAGACCGTGGCGGTGGTCAGCGACAGGCCGAAGGCCTCGGTCGCCTCATCGGCGGTGACGAGCTCGACCGCGCGGTCCCAGGGGATGTTCAGCAGCAGCGCGACCAGGGGGCCGAGCAGCAGCAGGACTGCGACGAGGGCGACGATGACCAGCGCCGCGGGAACAGCCCGGGCGCTACGCCGGCGCACCGAACCCGTACTCCGCGAGGATCTCGCGGGCCTTGTCGGTCTGCAGCCAGGCGAGGAACTCCCCGGCGGTGCCGTTCTTCTGCCCCTCGGAGGTCAGTGCGGCCGGGTACCTGTTGTCCTCGAGGCCCGGGATGTCCAGGACGATGACGCGGCCCTGGGAGTCGGAGAGGTTGTTCTGCAGGGCGAGGGCATCGGTGGAGTAGATGAAGCCGGCGTCGACGTCACCGGTGGACACCTTCGTGGCGACGTCGGAGACATTGGCTTCCTCGGTCGGGGCCTTCAGGGTGATGCCCTGCTTGTCGAGGTACTCGTGGGCGAGGGTGCCGCAGGGCACGCCGTCGGCGCAGACGGCGATGCGGAGCTTGTCGTTGGTCTTCAGGTCGTCGAGGTCGGTGATGGAGCCGAGGTTGCCGGGGGCGGTGGCCAGGACGAGCCGGTTGGTGGCGATGACCTTCGGGTCGGCGCCGTCGAACTCTGCGAGGTCCTCGGCGGCGGCCATGTTCTTCTCGTCGGCGCTGATGAACAGGTCGGCGTCCGCACCCTGGCCGATCTGCTGGACGAGCTTGGAGGAGCCGGCGTAGTTCCAGGTGATCTCCGCACCCTCGTGGCCGTCGGCCGCGAACGCCTTGGCGAGGTCATCGCCGGCGTTCTTCAGGGAGGCTGCGGCGAAGACGGTGATCTCGCCGGTGGAACTGCCCGTGTCCGCGGCGGTGGCCGTCCCCTCACTCTCACTGTCCTTCTGCGAGTTGGAGCAGGACGCCAGCAGCAGTACGAGGGCCGCGAGCGCGGCGAAAAGTACGGCCGCCGCAGTGCGCGGGGCGCGCGACAGGTGGAGGGTACGGGTCATGGTGATTCCTCTCGACGGGGTTCTGCACAACGTCTCCCGTTGTCGCTCGGACGGCACCGGGGTTACAGTGGCCTACTGTAACCGGCGGTCGGACGCGGGACTTGTCGAGGCCCCTGACCTGCGGACGGAGCTGCCGAAGGCGCGTCCGGCGGTACCGGACGACTGTCCGACCGGAGTGCCCGGGAAGAGCCCGGGAGCAGACCAGAGAGAACCCGGAGAAAACCCGGAGAAAACCACGAAAGAACCACGAGAGAACCGCGAAAGGGGTTTCACCGCGTGACCACCGTCCTGCCGACCCCCGTGGTGCCCACTGGGCCCGCTGTGTCTTCCTCGTCCGTCGCGCCCCTCCCCACCCGGGAACTCGCCGACCGGTGGGGACGTGTCGCCGATGATCTGCGCATCTCCCTGATCGACAAGTGCAACCTGCGCTGCACCTACTGCATGCCCGCCGAGGGCATGGACTGGTTGCGGAAGGACAGGCTGCTCACCGCGGAGGAAGCCGTCCGCATCGCAGACCTGGGGGTGCGCGTCTTCGGTGTGCGCGACGTGCGCTTCACCGGCGGTGAACCACTGGTGCGCCGCGACCTGGCGGACATCATCGCCGGGGTGCGTCGGCTGCACCCGCGGATCCCGATCTCGATCACCACGAACGGCATCGGCCTGGACAGGCGCATCGACGACCTGGTGGACGCCGGCCTGACCCGCGTCAACGTCTCACTGGACACTGTCGACCGTGAGGCCTTCCACGAACTGACCCGCCGTGACCATCTCCCCCAGGTCATCAAGGGTCTGGCGGCGGCGAAGGCCGCGGGGCTCGAGCCGGTGAAGGTCAACGCGGTGCTCATGCGCGGCATCAACGACACCGGCGCCGCCGACCTGCTCGAATGGTGCATCGACCGTGGTTACCAGCTGCGGTTCATCGAGCAGATGCCGCTGGACGCCGACCACACCTGGGCCAGGGAGAACCTCGTCTCCGGGGCGGAGGTCCGTGCCCGGCTGTCGGAGCGGTTCGACCTGACCCCCGATCCGGTACCGCGCGGGTCCGCCCCGGCGCAGCTGTGGGAGGTCCGGGCGAGGGGGGCGTCCTCCGGGGCCGGTGCGGAGGAGGCACCGTTGGGCAAGGTCGGTGTGATCGCCTCGGTGACCGAATCCTTCTGTGCGGCGTGTTCGCGGACCCGCATCACCGCTGACGGGAAGGTGCGCAGCTGCCTGTTCTCCGGCGAGGAGACGGACCTGCTGTCGGTGATGCGCTCCGGCGCGTCCGACGAGGAGGTCTGCGACGTGTGGGCGTCCGCGATGCTGCTCAAGCCGCGGGCCTACGGGTCGGACGCGGTGACGCTCAACGACCCGGAGTACGTGCAGCCCGAGCGCACGATGAGCGCCATCGGGGGTTAGTTTCCGGCGG
>NZ_CACZOO010000194.1 GCF_902782855.1 uncultured Corynebacterium sp. | reverse complement strand
CTCGGCGTGTCCCTTGCACGAGGCGATACTCTACACAGAGATCATGGACACCGGCAAACCAGCACGTGAAAGCGGAGTTCTCCGCCTTTCCGCCACCCTCTGGACGCAACCCCGGCGTTGCCGGGAGACGCCGGAAGGACCCCGCAGGGTGCCACCACCCGGAACATCGACCCGGTGAGCCCGCCCGGTGTGTCCGCCCGTCAGCTGCCCCGGCATCCACGCATTCTGACCATTAACCCCCGTCAGCCGCATGCCCCTCCCCGGGCATGCGGAAACGGCGGGCCCCACCGAAGTGGGACCCGCCGTCCATCCTGCGACCCTGACGAGACTTGAACTCGCGACCTCCGCCGTGACAGGGCGGCGCGCTAACCAACTGCGCCACAGGGCCATATCAAACATGGAAACTGCATTTCCACAGTACTCCCAACGGGATTCGAACCCGTGTTGCCGCCGTGAAAGGGCGGAGTCCTAGGCCACTAGACGATGGGAGCCCTACCTCTACCGAAGTCAACCCGGTAACCGGGCCACTCTGGTCGGCAGCTCGTTTAGAATAGACTACCACCCGGACATACACAAAAATATACCGTGACCAGCATATTGAGCACCATCACACGTCCCGTCCGCTCACGCGTGGTCACGGGCCCCGAACAGCGCTGTACCGACGCGCACACAGGTGGCCCCTTCAGCGACCGCCAGCGGGAAGTCCCCGGACATCCCCATCGACAGTTCCGTCAACAGCGCCGGATCCACCACTGCACGCTCCCGTGCCCGCTCCAGGATCTCCCGCAGCCGCACGAAGCAGGCCCGCACCTCGGCCTCGTCCCTGCTGTGCGCGGCCACGGTCATGAACCCACGGACCCGCAGTCGGTCACAGCCCGCGGCCGCATCCATGATCGCGTCGACCTCCTCCGGGGCCGCCCCGGTCTTCGACTCCTCCCCCGAGGTGTTCACCTGCACCAGGACATCCAACGTGCGCGACCCGTCCGCCACTGCCCCGAGACGCCGCTGGAGCGCACCTGCCAACCGCACCGAGTCCAGCGCCTGGAACTCTGCGGCGTGCTCTGCCACGATCCTCGCCTTGTTCGTCTGCAGGTGTCCGATCGCCACCCACCGGACCTCGGGGAGGTCGGCGACCTTGCGCTGGATCTCCTGGGGTTTGTTCTCCGCCAACTCGGTCATCCCGGCCTCGACGGCGAGACGCAGCCGCTCGACAGGCACGGTCTTGCTCACCGGCAGCAGCCGCACCTCGGCGGGGTCGCGTCCCGCGGCCCGGGCTGCCGCGTCGACCCTGGCGCGCACGGCGTCCCACCGGGCACGGAAGTCCGCGGCGGTCTCGGTGTGGATGTCAGCGGGTGTCCCCGGCAGCGTTCCCGGCAGTGTTCCCGGCAGTGTCCCCGGCAGCGTTCCCGGCGTCTCAGGCATCTCGAAGTCAGTCACGGCCCTCAGCCTAGTCGCCGCACCGGCTCCGCCTTGACCACCGTCTCGTCGAACTCGGCGTCCGGATCCGACTGGATGACCACCGCCCCGCCGACGCCGTAGGTCAACCGCCGGTCCTTACCGGTTCCCGTGGCCACCAGGGTGCGGATCACCACGGACAGATCCACCGCTCCGTCGAGCGAGAAGTAGCCGACCGCCCCGCTGTAGACGCCGCGCGGAGCATCCTCCAGATCCTCGAGGATGCGCATCGTGCGCTCCTTCGGTGCCCCGGTCATCGAGCCCGGAGGGAAGGACGCGGCGACGGCGTCCACCCCGGTGACGCCGTCCGCCAACCGGGCGGTGACGGTACTGACCAACTGATGGACAGTGGCGTAACTCTCGACGTCGAACAGTGCGGGGACGCGGACGGTGCCCGGCGCGGCGACCCGGCCGAGGTCGTGGCGCACGAGATCGACGATCATCAGGTTCTCCGCCCGGTCCTTCTCACTGCGCTGCAGGTCGGCGCGGTTCCGTAGGTCGGCCTCCTCGGTGTCCCCCACCGGTCGGGTGCCCTTGATCGGCGAGGAGGTGACCACCCCGTCGGCGGTGACGCTGAGGAACCGCTCCGGCGAGGTGGACATGACCGTCAGCCCCGGTAGCCGCAGATAGGATGCGAAGGGGGCGGGGTTGTCGCGCCGCAGCGCCGCATAGAGGTCGAGCGTGTCCGCGGTGGAGGTGACGTCCAGGGTGGTGGTCAGGCACGCCTCGTAGGTCTCCCCGGCACGGATGAGATCCTGGATCCGCCGGACCTTCGTGGTGTACCCCGACCGGTCGTGGAAGGTGAGGGCTGCGGAGACGTGCGGTGCGACCGGCACAGAGCCCGGCACAGAGCCCGGTACAGAGACCCGCTCGGTGACCGGCTCAGTGACCGGCTCAGTGACCGGCTCGGCGCCGGTGACCGCGTCCCCGGTCTTTGCGTCCCCGGTCTCCGCGTCCCCGGTCTCTGTCGCGTCCGCCAGCCTGCGCACCACTGCGGCGGTCATCTCGACCCAGGCGGTCTCGTCGGCGGTCGCCCACGGTCCCGCGTCCCGCTCCAGCGGACGGTCGAGGGTCAGCAGGTGCACCTCGGAGCGGTCGTGGTCGATGACCACGGCCCGGTCGAGGAAGACGAGGGCGGCGTCGGGTTGACCGACGGAGGCCGCGGAGTGACGGTTCGGCCCGCCCTCCCCCGGACAGCACTGCGCCTTCACGCCGTACCCGAGAACGCCGACCCACCCGAGGCGGAAGGCGAACGGCGGTTCACCGGCGAGGTCGTCGTCGAGTCCGCCACCGCGGATGTTCCACCGCTCCAGGTCCGACCGCAGCCAGTCCAGGACATCCGCCCGCTCGGTCCGGGTGGTGCCGCCGCGGCTGACGGTGACGGTCCCGGCGTCAACGTCGGCGGTGAGGATCCGGGCAGACGGGCCGGCGTGTCCCCCGCCGGCGGACCCCATCACCGAGAACCTCGCGCGGGGGTCGTCGGTGGCATTGCCGTCGAGCCAGACGGCGGGCGCGGTACGGGGGTGCCCGTACATGGTGCGGAAGAGGTCCTGCGCGAACCGGCGGGTCGTGGCGGGGGCGAGTCCCGTGAGTGGGACGATCCTGTCCCGGACCTTGCGGATGCGACCGTGTTCACGGGTCAGTTCAGCGAAGTTGGCGAGCAGTTCGGCCCCGTGCCCGGTTTTCACCGACTCGGGGTGGAACTGCACCCCCCAGAGGAGTTTCCCGGGGACACTGAGCCCCATGACGGTACCGTCCTCGCTGCGGGCGTCCACGGTGACGGTGCCGGGGAGGTCGGTGACGGCCAGCGAGTGGTAGCGCACCGCCTCGAAGGGCGAGGGGACACCGCGGAAGATGTCGCGGCCGGCATGGCTGATCCGGGACGACACCCCGTGCACCGGCGTGGGGGCGGGGCCGACGGAGCCGCCGTAGAGGTGGGCGATGAGCTGGAGGCCGAGGCAGATCCCCAGGACCGGGATGCGTCGCTCGACGGCGGCGGCGATGACGGCCGGCCCGATGCCGACGTCGGCGGGGTTCAGGGGGGTTCCCGGCCCCGGTGAGATGACGATGTTGTCGACGCGGTCGAGCAGGGTGGTGCCCTCAGCGTCCCAGCGCTCCCAGTCGTTGGGGATGACGACGGGCTCCCCACCGTTGACCCGGATGAGGTCGTGGACGAGGTTGAAGGTGAAGGAGTCGTGGTTGTCGACGAGCAGCGTCCTGATCATGCCGCCGAGACTACCGGCCGCACCCGCCCACTCCGGCGGGCCGCCCCCGGCGTGACCGGCTACTCCCCTGCCAGTGACAACCAGGTCTGCACCACGGTGTCCGGGGTGAGCGACATCGACCCGATGCCCTGCTCCACCAGCCATGCGGCGAGGTCCGGGTGGTCGGAGGGTCCTTGACCGCAG
This sequence comes from uncultured Corynebacterium sp., assembly GCF_902782855.1. GTDB lineage: Bacteria > Actinomycetota > Actinomycetes > Mycobacteriales > Mycobacteriaceae > Corynebacterium. The sequence continues at coordinate 2,966 of NZ_CACZOO010000194.1, read as the reverse complement.
ATGCCGACGTACTTGCCGCGGTCGGTGCAGGCCTTGACCGCCGAAGCGAGCACCTTGAGCACCGCGGGGTTGCGTTCGTCGAAGTCGTGGGCGACGAGTCCGGAGTCACGGTCCACGCCGAGCACCAGCTGCGTCATGTCATTGGAGCCGATGGAGAAGCCGTCGACCCGGTCGAGGAACTCGTCGGCGAGCAGGTAGTTCGAGGGGACCTCGCACATCATGACGATCTGCAGGCCGTTCTCGCCCGCGCCCTCACCACGCTTCAGCCCGTGGGACGCCATGACCTCGAGCACCTCGTCGAGCTCGGGCACGGTGCGGACGAACGGGACCATGATCCTCACGTTGTCCAGCCCCATGTCCTCACGCACCCGGCGCAGCGCCTCACACTCCATCGCGAAGCAGTCACGGAACTCCTCGGAGACGTACCGGGCGGCACCGCGGTAGCCGAGCATCGGGTTCTCCTCGTCCGGCTCGTAGCGGTCACCGGCGATGAGGTTGGCGTACTCGTTGGTCTTGAAGTCCGACAGCCGCACGATCACCGGCTTCGGCGCGAACGCCGCGGCGATGGTGGAGACCCCCTCGACGACGCGCCGGATGAAGAACTCCCGCGGATCGGGGTAGGCGGCGATGATCCGGTCGATCTGCCCCCTCAGGTCGTCGGGCAGGGTGTCCCGCTCCAGCAGCGCCTTCGGGTGCACGCCGATCTGCCGGTTGATGATGAACTCCATCCGTGCCAGGCCCACGCCGTTGTTCGGCAGCGCGGAGAAGGCGAAGGCCTGGTCGGGGGTGGCGACGTTCATCATCAGTTTCACCGGGATCTCCGGCATCTCACCGAGGTCCGTGGTCTTCTCCTCGAACGGCAGGATGCCGCGGTACGCCCGGCCGGTGTCGCCCTCGGCGCAGGAGACGGTCACGTCCTCACCGTCGGTGAGCACCGTGGTGGCGTCCCCGGTGCCGACGATGGCGGGGACGCCCAGTTCGCGGGCGATGATCGCGGCATGGCAGGTACGGCCACCGCGTTCGGTGATGATCGCCGAGGCCCGCTTCATCACCGGCTCCCAGTCAGGGTCGGTGATCTCGGCGACGAGCACGTCACCGGTCCGCATCTTGTCCATGTCCCTGAGGGAGCGCAGCACCCGCACCGGGCCGGCGCCGACGCGCTGGCCGATGGAGCGTCCCTCGACGAGGACCTCGGCGTCGCGGGTGGCGTCCGCGTCGAACTCGAAACGGGACAGGGTCTGCCCCTCCCGGCGCGACACGACCGTCTCCGGGCGGGCCTGGAGGATGTAGAGCCCTCCGTCGAGACCGTCGAGGCCCCACTCGATGTCCATCGGGCGGCCGTAGTGGTCCTCGATGGCGACGGCGTGGCGGGCGAGTTCGGTGACCTGCTCATCGGTGACGCTGAACCGGACGCGGTCCCCGTCGGCGACGTCCTCCCAACGGGTGGCGGTCTCGATGCCGTTGCCGTCGGCGTAACGCATCGCGACGGCCTTGTCGCCGACGGTGCGGGAGAGCACGGCGTCCCTCCCGGTCCGACCGTCGCGTACCGCGGGCTTGGAGACGTAGAACTCGTCCGGGTTCACCGCACCCTGGACCACAGCTTCGCCGAGCCCGTAGGCGGCGGTGACGAAGACTGCACGGTCGAATCCGGATTCGGTGTCGACGGTGAACATCACACCGGACGCGCCGATGTCGGTACGGACCATGCGCTGCACACCGGCGGACAGGGCGACATCGTCATGGTCGAAACCGTGGTGGACGCGGTAGGCGATCGCACGGTCGTTGTAGAGGGACGCGAAGACCCACTTCACGGCCTCGAGGATGTTGTCGATGCCGCCGATGTTGAGGTAGGTCTCCTGCTGCCCGGCGAAGGAGGCGTCCGGCAGGTCCTCGGCGGTGGCGCTGGACCGGACGGCCCAGGTGACCTGGTCGGGGTGGGGATCGTTGTCGACGAGCCGGGCGTAGTTGTCCCGGATGTCCCGTTCAAGTGCCTCGGGGAACGGCTGGGCGAGGATCCAGCCGCGGATCTGCTCGCCGCGTCTGGTCAGTTCGTTGACGTCCTCGACGTCGAGGTCCGCGAGGAGTGCACTGATTCTCCGGTCGAGGCCGTCGACGGCGAGGAAGCCCCGGTAGGCGTCGGCGGTGGTGGCGAAACCACCGGGTACGCGGACCCCCGCGTCGGCGAGGTGGACGACCATCTCACCGAGGGAGGCGTTCTTGCCGCCGACGCGGGGGACGTCGTCCATGCCGAGGCGGTCGAAGGGGATGACGTTGGCTGTGCTGCTACTGGACATGGTGTGGTCCTTTCGTTTCCTGCTCAGGTGTGGCGCAGGTCCATGGTGGTGAGAATGATGCTGGCCATCTCCTCCACACTCATGGCGTGGGAGTCGATGAAGGGGATGCGGTGGGCCCGGTAGAGCCGTTCAGCCTCACGCAGTTCGGTGCGGCAGCGCGCGAGACTGGCATATCCGCTGCCCGGTCTTCGTTCACCACGGACCTCGCTGAGCCGCTGGGCGGTGGTGGTCAGGCCGAAGAGGCGACCGGTGTAGGGGATCAGTGCGCCGGGCAGTTCACCGGGTCGGTCGTCCTCGGTGAGCGGGTAGTTGGCGACCCGTAGGCCGTGCTGCAGGGCGAGGTACATGGCGGTGGGGGTCTTGCCGCAGCGCGACGGGGCCAGAAGGATGAGGTCCGCACGGTCGAGGTGGCGGAAGTCGGCGGCGTCGTCGTGGGCGATGGAGAACTCCACCGCGTCAATCCGGTCGTGGTAGCGCGCCAGATCGCCGACGCGGTGGTAGGCGGTGGCGGTGCCGGAGCGTTCGGTACCGAGGATGTCCTCGAGACGGGCGAGGTGTGTGCCGAGGAGGTCGATGACCTCGCCGGGGGCTTTGCTGAGCTCAGCGGCCACAGCGGTACCACGGACGGTGAGGAAGATCAGGGGTGCCGGGCCGCCGGCCCCGGTGGTGCCG
>NZ_CACZOO010000193.1 GCF_902782855.1 uncultured Corynebacterium sp. | reverse complement strand
GGCCTGAATGGGGGCCTGAATGGGGGCCTGAATGGTGGCCTGCCTGTGCTGCGGGTGCGCCGAGGCTCTCCCGGAAGCTCACCGGCGGCTGCCCCTGCCCGTGGGCCCGACCGACGAGGGTGATCCCGCGGATCCGTCCGGACCCCCGGCCCAGACCCGTGACCCCGTCGACCCGCCAGTCGAGGTGCAGCCGGGCCCCCGGCCAACCGCCGACGACGACGAGGGCACATCTGCTGCGCCGTAACCGGGCGTCCACCGGGCGGGCTGCGGTGGGTGTCACCGGTGCCGCCACGTGATACAGGACCAGGTCGAGGCCCTCGACGAGAGTGCCGAGCACCGCACCGGTGTGCGGGGCCGGGTCGGGGATGACGACGGTCCGGTCGAGATTTCCACCGGCCGCCTCCACCGCGGCGAGGGAGAGCCTCGGGTAGCCGACCACCGCCGCGCACCCACCGGCCGCGGTGACCGTGGCCAGGACGTCGACGAGGGCTGCGGGACAGTCGACGGAATCGGTGACCGCACCGCGGGGCAGTCCGCCCCGGGTGAGGTGGCGGCCCAGCCAGGACGGGACACCGAGGGCGTCGGATGCCAAAGTGACGGGTCGGTCAACGGAGGTCGCCTCCTGCAGCGGTCCGGACTCCGTGTCAGGCGCAGACGAAGACACCGGCGCAGCATCCGGTACCGCCGGCGCCTCCCCCGTGATGAGGGTGATGCGCCGCCGCAGGTCATCGACCACATCGGCGAGTGGTGCGTCCGCCGTCTGAGCTGCATTGTCCATGCCGGCAACCTCCCTTACACTGGTTCTGAGCTGGCGATTTTCCGTCTCCACCGTTGTACCGTGGGCGCCGGACGGCACCGCGGCCACCGGTACCGACTATCAAACACCTGTTCTAGAACAGTCGTCAAACCCCCTTGTCGCGGTCGGGAACCGCCCGTAGTTTCGGTACCGGACGCACTGTCGACCGTTCAGGGGAACACCATGTCCACCACCACCCGGTCCCGCACCGCCCGACGCATCGGCATCGGACTCGCCGCCGCCACCCTCACCGCCGGTCTCGCCGCCGCCCCGGCCACCGCACAGGACCTCCCCGCCAACTCCAGCGGCATCTCCGCACCCAACGGATGGACCCCCGAGGCGTCCGCCGCCGGCTGGGCAGACATGAGCGGCCAGGTCCTCGCCCAGGCGCTCACCAACCCCGAGCAGGCCCTTTACTCCTCCATCCTCCTGCCCACCTTCATCCTCGCGTCGCCGATCCTCGCCGGACCCCCGCTGTTCCCGTTCTGCGGCTCCCCCAACACCGGCCAGGGCTGCGCCGGAAGTCCGCCCGCGAACTGACCTGCGGCCACCCGGTAGACTGCCTGGCATGGCGAACAAGGCACGGAAGAGAAAGGTCGCCCCGACCCCCGCACCGGTCCCGGACACCCCGACCGGGTTGAGGACCGGGGCCGCCGCCCTCTTCGGCCTCGGCGTCGGCGCACTCGCCACGCCCCTGGACCGCACCGTCCAGGTCGCCCTGCTCGTGGCCTTCCTCGGCGCCGGCCTGCTGTGGATCTTCAGCCACCCCTACCGCGCGGACGTGCGCAGGGCCGTCGAATCCCGCGGCCACCGCTACACCACGAAGTTCAGCCAGCTCATCCCCCTGCTGCCACTGTGGCTCGCCCTCATGCTCGTCCCCGGGTTCCAGCTGGACAACTGGTTCGCAGGCCTCGGCATCGCCGTCGTCGCCGCCACCTACAGCTGGCTCATCATCCCCTTCATCGACGGCACGAAAAACGCCGAGAAGCTGCCCGTACGCAGCTGACCCCCACATCAGCTGCCAGGTCGGGCACTCCAGGTTGGTCTGGCTCCACGAAAACCAACCTGGAGCACCCGACCCAGCCTCACCCCAGACCCCCGGAGACGGATGCGACCCGACAGGGCGGTCCCGGATCTCCGGAACACCCCGCCGGGCCGCACCTGGCGCGTCCCGCTCAGGGACGCCACCGCCTCACTCCCACTCGATGGTTCCCGGCGGCTTGCTCGTCACGTCGAGCACCACACGGTTGACCTCGGCCACCTCATTGGTGATCCTGGTCGAGATGGTCTCCAGGGCATCGTAGGGCACCCGGGTCCAGTCCGCTGTCATGGCGTCCTCACTGGTGACCGGACGCAGCACCACAGGGTGACCGTAGGTGCGGCCGTCACCCTGGACGCCGACGGAGCGGACGTCTGCCAGCAGCACGACCGGGCACTGCCAGATCGTGTCGTCCAGGCCGGCGGCGGTGAGCTCCTCACGGGCGATCGCGTCGGCCTCGCGGAGAATGTCCAGCCGCTCCGCGGTGACCTCACCGATGATGCGGATACCCAGGCCCGGGCCGGGGAACGGCTGCCGGTTCACGATGACCTCGGGCAGGCCGAGCTCCCGTCCGACCGCGCGGACCTCGTCCTTGAACAGCAGGCGCAGCGGCTCGACCAGGGTGAACTCCACATCGTCCGGCAGACCGCCGACATTGTGGTGGCTCTTGATGTTCGCGGTACCGGACCCGCCGCCGGACTCCACCACGTCCGGGTACAGGGTGCCCTGGACCAGGAAGTCGACGCTGGCGCCGGCCGGGGCGTCCGCCAGCACACCGGCGACGGCACGCTCGAAGGAGCGGATGAACTCCGCGCCGATGGCCTTGCGCTTGGCCTCCGGGTCGGTGACCCCGGCCAGCTTGCCCAGGAACGCCTCGCGCTCGTCGACGGTGACGAGCTTCGCACCGGTGGCGGCGACGAAGTCGTGCTCGACCTGCTCCCGCTCACCCTTACGCAGCAGACCGTGGTCGACGAAGACACAGGTCAGTCGGTCACCGATGGCACGCTGCACGATCGCGGCGGCGACGGCGGAATCCACGCCGCCGGACAGGCCGCAGATCGCGCGCCCTTCCGGGCCGACCTGCTCACGCACGGCCTCGATGAGCTGCTCGGCGATGTTGCCGGCGGTCCACGTCGGCTCCAGGCCGGCGATGTCGTAGAGGAAGCGGGTCAGCACCTCCTGACCGTGCGGGGAGTGCAGCACCTCGGGGTGGTACTGCACGCCGGCCATGTGCTTCGCCGGGCACTCGAAGGCCGCCACCGGTGCACCCGCGG
>NZ_CACZOO010000192.1 GCF_902782855.1 uncultured Corynebacterium sp. | reverse complement strand
TGCGGCTCGAGGGTCGCCAGCGCCAACCAGCCGTCCGCTGCGCGGTAGAGACCGTAGCCGGGGAAGGCCCCGCCCAGAACCGTGCCGGGACCGCTGAGCCCGTACCTCACTGACGCCGAGAAGTCCTCCACCACCTGGGCCAACGACACCTCCCGGTATCCGCCTGTCCCGGTCCGGGCCGTCTGCAGCAGCAGTGCCGCCGCATCCCCCACGACCCGCTCCGCGCCAGCCAGGTCCGCCACGGGGATGCTCGGCAACTGCGGGGGGATCAGCGTTCCCGCCTCGGCCTGGTACGTGAGATCATGCCCGGCCCTGTCGACGTCGCGCCCGGGATACCCGACCACGGCCACCTGGCACAGGTGGGGGTGCGCGGCGTGCAGATCGTCCCAGGAGAGCCCCAGTTTCGCCAGGGAACGGGGGCGCGACGAGGTGATCAGCAGGTCGGCGTCCGCCAGGAGCCCGTCGAGTTCCCGGCGTCCGTCCTCTCCCCGGAGATCGAGGGCCCGGATCTCCTGTCCCGCGGCGAGCGCCCGGTGGTAGGAGGGTGAGTACTCCGCCAGCGGGTCCCCTGCCGGGGGTTCGATCTTGACGACGGACGCCCCCAGGCGGACCATGCGCTGTGCGGCGGCGGGCCCGGGGAGGTTCGGTGCGAGGGTCACGACCCGGATTCCGGTCAACGGTTGTTCAGTCATGGACGGTGTTCCTGTCTTCCGCTTCTGTGTCGGTGGTGGCTCCGCCGGCGACGTCCCGGGGCGGGTGCGGCGCGGACGGAGGATGGTGCCCGGTGTCAGTTCACCCGTTGCCCGTGCTCAGCCTCGTGCTCGGCCCAGGCTTCGTCACGCATGACGTTCTTCCGCACCTTTCCGGTCGAGGTCCGTGGCAGTTCGTCGAGGACGACGTAGTCCCGGGGGATCTTGTAGCCGGCGATCAGGCCGCGGCAGTGGTCGATGACGGAGTGTTCGGTGTCCTCGTCGTCCACCGCACCGGGGGAGAGGACGACGTAGGCGCGCAGTCGCTCACCCCACTTCTCGTCCGGCACGCCGATGACCGCGACATCGGCCACTGCCGGATGACTGATGACCGCCTGTTCCACCTCGATCGTGGAGACGTTCTCGCCACCGGTGATGACGATGTCCTTGGCGCGGTCCACCATCTGCAGGTAGCCGTCGGGGTGCAGGACGGCCAGGTCGCCGGTGTGGAACCACCCGCCGGCGAAGGCCTCGGCGGTGGCGTCGGGGTTGTGGAAGTACTCCTTCATGACGATGTTGCCGCGCATGACGACCTCTCCCACGGTCCTGGCGTCGGCGGGGACGTCGATGAGTTCGACATCTCCGACGGTCCCCTTCGGAAGCGGTTCGACGACCCGGGAATCCTCACTGGTGAGCATGGCGAGTCCCTGACGGGCCTTGAGCTTCGCACGCTCGCCGACGGTCAGCTCGTCCCACTCCGGTTGTGGTTCGCACACGGTGGTGGGGCCGTACACCTCGGTGGCGCCGTAGACATGGATGACGTCGATGCCGAGGTCCTCGCATTCGGCGATGAGGGTCGGGCTCGGCGGGGCGCCGGCGGTGGTGGTGAAGAGGTTGTCGACGTGGTGGGCCTCGTCGGCGTTGACGATGGTCTGCAGCACCGCCGGCGCTCCGCACAGGTGGGTCACGCCCTCGGTGTCGATGAGGTGCCAGATCTCGGGGCCGCGGACAGCGTGGAGGGCGATCTGTGTGGAGCAGGTGGACATCGCCGCCCATCCGCTGCACCAGCCTGAGGCGTGGAACATCGGTAGCGTCCACAGGTAGACGCTGTCGCGTCGGTAGTTGTAGGTCATCGCCACGCCGAGGGACGCCAGGTACGCCCCACGGTGGGTGTAGACCACGCCCTTGGGGCGGCCGGTGGTTCCCGAGGTGTAGTTGATCGCGATGGTGTCGTTTTCGTCGGGGACGGTGAACGGAAGGTCGGCATCGTCGGTGGCGCCGGGGTCGCGTTCCCCCTCCGCGAGGAATTCGTCGACGGTGGTGACTGTTCCGGCGTCCGGGTGCTTCGGCCGGGGCTGGGTGCCGTCCTCGTCGTGGACGAGGATGAAGGTCTCCACCAGTTCTGCGGAGTCGAGGGTGCGTCGGGAGGCGAGGATGAGGTCCTGGTCCCCGAAGAGGATCCGGATTCCGGCGTGGTCGCAGATGTAGCGGACCTCGGCGGGGGCGAGGCGGGTGTTGATCGCGACGAGGACGGCCCCGGCCAGTGGCACGGCGAACTGCAGGAGGAGTGCCTCGTAACTGTTGGTGCCGAGGACACCGATCCGGTCGCCCCGTCGGATTCCTCGGCGGCGCAGTGCTCTGGCGATGAGGACGGCGTCCGCCTTCATCTCACGGAACGTGAGGCGCCGGGGTCCGTCTATGCAGGCGATGCGGTCGGGGTGGACCAGGGCGGCACGCTCGAGGAACCGGAGCGGGGTCAGGGGGACGTCGAGGCCGGACATCGGTGGGGTGGTGGTCGGGGTGGAGGTGGTCACGGTGGGAGCTCCTTCGGGAAAGTGGGTGGCGCCGCCGACAGGGCTGTGCCGTGCGCCGTGGTGACGGTGGCCGTGGTGACGGTGGCCGTGGTGGCGGGCGACCGGAGTCACAATCTACAAGTTGTGTGATTGACGACACTGTCGCCTGTCCGATACTGTATCAGCAAGTGAATGAATATTCATTCACCCTCATTCATCCGGGAAAGTTTCCCGGACGACATCGTGTACAGACAGCGAGGGCAATCATGGTGACGACACCGGACTCCGTCGAGGTGCGACGCACGCCCACCCGGGCCGTGGCAGAAGGGGGCCGGGGTCCACGGCAGGACGCCCGGATCCGCCAACTGCTGAACGCCGCGGCCACCCTGATGCGGCGTTCCGGCTCCGACCGGGTGTCGATGCAGGCCATCGCCGATGAGGCGGGAATCTCGGTGGGGCTGATCTACCGCTACTACGAGAACAAGGAGGCTCTGGTCCGGGCCGTCATCATCGGGGTGCTCGACCAGATGGCGGAGGAGATCCTGCGGGCCCTCGATCCCGTGGCCGACCCCGTCCGTCAGCTGGCGGCAGCCTTCACCGCCTATGCGCAGGTCGTCCGGGACAACCGGCACGGCATCCTGCTGACCTACCGTGAGACCCACCTGCTGGACCGTGAGAGCCAGAAACTCATCATGTCCCGGGAGGTACAGACCGGGCAGCCGCTCCTGCAGGCCACCAGGGACGCCGTCGGCCAGGGGATATTCCACGGGATCGACAGCCACGTCTTCTCTTACGACCTGCTCGTCACCGCCCAGTCCTGGGCCTTCAAACACTGGTACTTCGCCGGCCGGATGGACTTCAACGACTTCGTCTCCGGCCAGTTCGCACTCGCACTTTCGGGGGTGCTGCGTCCCGGATACCGGGACCGGTACGCGGACCTGCTCACCACCGTGCACACCGCAGACACCACCACACGACAGTAAGGACATCTCTTCACATGCGTATCGCAGGATCCCACGCCCTCGTCACCGGCGGTTCATCCGGCCTCGGCCGGGCCACAGCCGAGATGCTCGCCGCTGCGGGTGCCGACGTCTTCCTTCTCGACCTGCCCTCCTCACCCGGAGAGCGGACCGCCGCCGAGATCGGCCGCCGGGCCCGTTTCATCCCGGGTGACGTCACCAGCGTCCCTGACGTGAGGGCCGCGGTGGACGTCGCGTCGGCCGACGGGCCGCTCCGGATCGTCGTCAACTGCGCCGGGGTGGCGACCCCCGGCAAACTCGTCGGTCGGGACGGCCCGCTGGACCTCGAGACGTTCATGCGGGTTGTCTCGGTCAACCTCGGCGGAACGGTGAACGTCGCCTCCCAGGCTGCCGCGGCCATCGCGCGGACCGCACCATCGGATGGGGAGCGTGGCGTCATCGTCAACACTGCCTCGGTCGCCGCCTACGAGGGGCAGATCGGGCAGATCGCCTACGGCGCCTCCAAGGGTGGTGTGGTCGGCTACACCCTGCCCGCCGCCCGGGAACTCGCCCGCAGCCTCATCAGGGTCGTCACCATCGCCCCCGGACTGTTCGAGACCCCGATGATGGCGGGTTTCCCGCAGGAGGTCCGGGACTCGCTGGGCGACAAGACGCCGCACCCGTCCCGGCTGGGAAAACCCGCGGAGTACGCCGCCCTGGCGAAACACATCATCGAGAACACGATGCTCAACGGTGAGACCATCCGCCTCGACGGTGCCGTTCGGCTGGAACCGAAGTAGATCGGCGCCGCAGCCGTGACCGGGGAGACGACCCTCATGACCACGTCAGCCTCCGTCGCCGTCTTCGACAGGCGCCGGCCCGTGGGCTGCCCCGGACCGCCGGGACCGGTCCGGTCGGCATGGTCACCGGACCGGGCGCCACCCCCGACGCCCCCGTCCCCCGCGTCCCGGACGAACCCGGACGAACCTGGACGAACCCGGAAGAACAGTGACATCAGGGGCAGCAGCCCGTGTCCTCCCGCCACGGGAGGACAGAACAGGTGAGCGACTCACCGGTACAACATCAGGAGGACACCATGCCGGCACGAAGGATTCTGGACGACGAGGAGCAGCTCGCGGTCATCGAGGCGGTGCGTGACGTCGTCACCACCCGCCTGGCACCACAGGTCGCGGACGTCGAGGCGTCGGGGGAGTTCCCCGGAGAGGCCTTCCGCACGCTCGGCGAGGTCGGCGTGCTCGGGATGTCCTACCCCGAACAGGTCGGTGGACTGGGCATGCCGTCGCAGCTCTACCTGCAGACACTCGAGGAGATCGGCGCAGTGTGGGCGTCGGTGGCTGTGGGGGTGTCGGTCCACACCCTGAGCTGCTTCCCGCTCGCCACCTTCGGCACCCCGGAGCAGCAGCAGCGGTGGCTGCCGGAGATGCTCGGCGGGGCACAGCTCGGTGCGTACAGTCTGTCGGAGGCCCACGCCGGGTCCGATCCCGCAGCCATGGCGATGCGGGCCCGGCGGGAGGGCGACGACTACGTGCTCAACGGGACCAAGGCCTGGGTGACCAACGGCGGCTTCGCGGACTTCTACACCGTGATGGCACGCACCAGCGGAGAGCCCGGGGACGGGAAGGGCATCAGCTGCTTCCTTGTCCCCTCGGACACCCCGGGGTTCTCGGCGGCGACACCGGAGCGGAAGATGGGGCTGACAGGGTCACCGACCGCCGCCCTGAACTTCGACGATGTACGCATCCCCGCCGATCAGCGGATCGGTGAGGAGGGGCAGGGACTGAAGATCGCCCTGGCAGCCCTGGACAGTGGTCGACTGGGCATCGCGGCCTGTGCGACAGGTCTGGCGCAGGGGGCCCTGGACGCGGCGGTGGCCTATGCGCAGGAGCGGGAGGCCTTCGGACGGAAAATCATCGAGCACCAGGGTCTCGCATTCCTGCTCGCGGACATGGAGGCCGCGGTGATGTCCTCGCGGGCGACGACGCTCGCGGCCGCCAGGCTGAAAGACCTCGGCGAGCCGTTCAGTGAGGAGGCGTCGGTCGCCAAGCTCGTCGCCACCGACAACGCCATGAAGGTCACCACGGACGCGGTGCAGGTCTTCGGCGGGGCGGGCTACACACGCGACTTCCCGGTGGAGCGGTACATGCGTGAGGCGAAGATCACCCAGATCTTCGAAGGCACCAACCAGATCCAGCGGATGGTCATCTCCCGGCACCTCCACCGGGACAACAGCGGTCCACTGGGCTCACGATCCGACGCGACCGTGTAGAAACGGGGGCATGGCTGATACCGCATTCTCCGGAACCCCCGCCCACACCGTCGGCGACCTGCCCGCCGTCGACACCCAGGCCCCCGCCTTCACCACGGTCGACACCGACCTCAACGATGTCTCGCTGAGCGACTTCGCCGGCAAGCGTGTGGTGCTCAACATCTTCCCGTCGGTCGACACCGGCGTCTGCGCCACCTCCGAGCGCGAGTTCAACAGGCGCGCCACCGGCCTGGACAACACGGTCGTGGTGTCGGTCTCCAAGGACCTCCCCTTCGCCCTGGGCCGCTTCTGCGCCGCCGAGGGCATCGGGAACGTGGTCCCGACCTCCGCGTTCCGCTCCTCCTTCAGTGAGGACTACGGCGTGCGTCTGCTGGATTCCCCGCTGGCCGGTGTGCTGGCCCGCGCTGTCGTCGTCATCGACACCGACGGCACCGTGCTGCACTCCCAGCTCGTCCCCGAGATCACCACCGAGCCTGACTATGACGCCGCCCTCGCGGTGCTCTAGTCAGCTCGGCAGTCAGCTCAGCACTCAGCTCACCGCATCGTCGAGAACAGTTCCTCCGCGGCAGCGTCGTCCCACAGGACGACGCTGCCGGCGTCCGTGTCGGCGAAACCGCTGACCGGTACGGTCTGCTGCTCGGAGCCGCGGACCAGACCCAGGCCGAGTGACGCCAGGTGCCACACATGGTCACCGTCGTCCACGGTGACGGCGTCCGTCAGGTTGCTGATCAGGGGGAGGGCCCGGAACGGGTTGACCATCGTCGAAAGGGACCCCACCTTCTTGATCACCGCGGTGAGGAACTCCCGCTGGCGCTCCACCCGGTCGAGGTCGCCGTTGGCGGAGGTGTAGCGGGTGCGCACGTAGCCCAGAGCGGTCGGACCGTCCATGGTCTGGCAGCCGGCCTGCACGTTGAGCCCGGCCATCGGGTCGTCGATGGGTTCCTTCGGGCACAGGGTGACGCCACCGACGGCGTCCACGATCCCGGCGAAGCCGGCGAACCCGAGCTCCATGTAGTGGTCGATGCGCATACCCGTGTTCTGTTCGACCGTCTGCTGCAGCAGCTGCGGACCACCGTAGGAGAAGGCGGAGTTGATCTTGTCCATGCCGTAGCCGGGGACCTCCACGTAGGAGTCACGGGGGATGGAGACCATCGTCGGCTTGCCGCCGAACGCGGGGACGTGGACGACGATGATCGTGTCGGTGCGCTGGCCGCCCTCACTGAGGTCACCGGCGGCGTACTCCGCGCCCTGCTCCTCGGAGAGTCCGGCGCGGGAGTCGGATCCGACGAGCAGCCAGTTCGATCCCCTGGTGTTACCGGGGCGACCGTCCCAGTTCGCCAGCGCGTCGATCCGGTTCAGGCTGGAATCGACCCACCAGGCGGTGCCGCCGACGACAACGACGATGACCAGCAGGAGGACGCCGAGGATGCGCCTGATGCGCGGGCGGCGGCGTCTCCGTTTCGGGCGTGGGGCCCGCGGCGGGGCCTGCCGCTCCGGGTGCTGCACCGGCTGCGCCGGCCGCCGGCCGGGATCACGCGGCGGGTACTGGTCCCGGTAGGGCTGCCGGGCCGGTTGCTGTGCCTGCCGGGGCGACTGCCGGTGGGAGGCGCGCCGGTACTGCGGTGGCGCGGGCCGGTCACCCCCGGCCCGCGGGGATGCGGCGGGGGCGGCGTCCCCGTACAGGCGGGTGCTGTGGTCCGAGGGGGCGGAGGGCGACTGTGCCCCGGGACGTTCGTGGCGTCCCCGTGGCCGGGCCTGTCCCGCCTCCCCGCCGGTCCCGGTGCCACCGTGGCGGGCCGGGGGGCGGCCGGGCACCGGGTTGCCGAACCGGTCGCGCAGGACACGCCCGAGGTGGTCCCGGGCGTAGTCGTCGCTGCCGTCGTTCGGTCGGGGAGGCTGGGTCATGGTGGACAGCATAACGAAGGGCGTCGGCGACCTGATCATCCCCGGGAATGAGATGGACCCGGTTCGGTCGTCTCGGTGAACGCCGATACTCTGGTGTCCATGAGTGATGAGACCCTGGGCCTGCTGGCCGGTGTACTGGCGGTTGTCGCGGCATGGATCGTCTTCGCGATGGTCCGGGCGGCGGCGCAGGGGCATCTGTCACGGGACAGTGGCTTCGGCCTGGTCACCCCGACCATCAAGAAGACCGACGCGACCTGGGCGGCCGGCCATGAGGCTGCGCTGCCGGTCGCGAAGAAGACCATCGCGGCGACAGCTGGCGTGTGGCTGGTCGCGCTGGTCATCGGCCTGATCGTGAAGGCGGACTGGGCGGGTTACCTGGGGCTTGTGCCCTATCTCGCGGTGGTCGGTGGTTTCGTGCCGATGATCAGGACGGCGAATGCGGCGGCCGTCGAGGCGGCGAAGAAAGGCTCGCGGGGCCGGAAGAAGAAGCGGAAGCGCTGACGGGGCTTGACCGACCCTGCGTCGGCTACCCTGTGCCTGGCAATCTCCGCGTTTGCCTCGGATATATCACACTGTGCCGGATTTCGGTCCCAAAAGTGGCACGGAATGTGATGTATTCGTGGTGAACAACCTCCCGGGGAGTTGGGGCAGGGAATGTATCGACAGCCTCACTCCAGGTGCCTGGGGCCGCCACGACGGCGTGACCAGACAATCACTCCGAGGACGACAGCGACGGCAACGACACCGACTGCGGCGCACAGCAGGCCGGTCGCGGGATTGGCAGAACTGAATCCGGATCCGACTGCGAGGAGCAGGGTGACGATCAACCCGGCAGTAAGTCCGCGGCGTTCTGAATGAGTGAGATGCTGCATTGCTACACGCACTTCAGACGGGTTACGGGCAGGCGGATCTCCAGCTTATTGTCACACAGCCCATTGTTGTTGAGCCATGTAACGGCTACCCCCAGTGCAGCTGCAATAGCTCCGCAACTCAAGGCTCCGAGTGCAGGCAATGCGCAGGCGGCTGCCGCTATTCCGGCGGCCCCACCCGTGAACAGTGCTTCCTGCTCGCTCTTGTTGAGGTAAAGGTAGAGTCCCCAGCCGACGCCAGCGCGCATGCGCGGCTGGATGGCATCTGGGTCGGGCTCATTGGTGACGACGGTGGCACGGAGGCCATCGGCACCCTCCACGTCGTATTCGGTCAGCATCCGACCGCCGACAACGGACTGACGGATATCGGTCGCATCGGCGGCGGCATCCCCCTGGATCTGAGCGATTTCCTCGGGAGTGGAGTTGAAGTCGTCGGAGTTTGCAACCTCCAGCGCTACGGTACTTGAGGGCGATGTGGTGGAGGGGTCGGCCATGGCCGCAGGCGTCATGGAACCGATGCACACCATCGGTGCTATGGCGAGAGCGATGAGAGAACATCTCTTACTGAACATTGTTCCTCCTGGAACTAGATGAGAGATCAGTTACTCACTACTTTTCTTTCCCGTCAGAGAGTGCTCACCAATGTAGTGAGGTTGAACACATGATGCAATGGCGGACTCGGCGACTACCCCCTGTGGTCAGACCACGCTGATTCTGATGTTGATCTCAGCACTATTGCCTGGATGCGTCAGCAATGCGGAAGGGCTCACGTGCCTTCGATGTATCTTCGGTGTGGTTTGCATGGCGATCCTCACCCTGGCCAGTGCGTTGCTGAGAATGTGAGAGTCATGAAGGCAGTGCTGAGCGTCGCAAAGTTAGCACATGGACCGACGCACTGGAACGAGTACGTCAGACGATTCCGAGAAGGAAGTCATCTGATAAGTATTATAAAAACAGGTAGTTCAGCACCCCCGGTCGGGTCCCACGTGGTCCAGGCCTCTGGGATGAACGGTCTCCTGAGCTTTCGCACCCGCGAAGAGTCAGGTTGACTGCCTCAAGGTGGTATTCCTCCACCAGACCACCGTGGGGCAGTCAACCCGGCTGGCCCGCGGACACGCGTACGCTGCACAGCATGACTGACACCACACTTCCCGGCATCGGCGCTCTCCACGAGGATGAGGACGGCCTGGTCACCCCGCCGCTGAGCGTCGGCATCCTCGACGCCGAGGTCGAGTTCACCTTCCCCGAATGGGATCCGGAGGACGCCGACCCGGCCGAGGTCACCGCCGTCACACAGACCATCACCGCCTTTCGGGACGCACCGCAGTCCGTGCTGGCCGTCGCGTCGGAGGCCATCTACGCCTACTACCGCGAGACCGCCGACGCTCTCGTCGACGAGCCTGACCTTGAGGACTGGTTCCCTGAGATCGGTTCCCCTGAGGAGGTCTGGGACCACGTCACCCTCGGCGAGAATCCGACGGTCGAGGAGGAGGACGGGATCTGGTACGTCTCGTTGGAGTCCGAGTGCGAGTGGGATGAGGAGGGTGGCCTGCAGATCGTGTTCCGTAGCGGCGGCGAGATCACCAAGGTCGGCCCGTTCGACGGACTGCTCACTGACTGAGAAGTTGTTCCCCGTTGTCGCCTCGGGCGGCGGGATCCACTGCACCCACTGATTCACCTGGAATACATCACACGTCGTGCCGGATTCCTGTCCCGAAAGTGGCACGGGCTGTGATGTATCTGCGGTGAACGGCGCGGGCGCGAGGCCCGAACCGGCCAGCGGACATACCGTCACAACCCCGGCACCTCGCCGAGCAGCTGGTAGCCGACGAAGGCGACCGTGTCTATCAGTCCGTGTGCGATGACCAGCGGCCACACCTTCCCGGTCCGCCAGAAGAAGAACACGAACACCAGCCCCATGACGATGTTCCCCAGCCCGGCGGAATAGCCCTGGTAGAGGTGGTAGCTGCTGCGCAGCACCGACGAGGCGACGAAGACCCACCCCCACGGCACCTGCAGCTGCCGCAGCCGGGACACCAGCCACGCCACCACGATGATCTCCTCGGCGAAGCCGTTCGCCCAGGCGTTGACGACCAGCAGCAGCACATCGCCGACCGAGGAGTCCAGCCCCGAGGCCATCACCTGCTTCGACAGGTTCAGCTTCACCGCCGCGACATAGAACACCAGCCCCGGCAGTCCGATCAGCGCGGCCAGTCCGATGCCCGGCAATACATCGCGCCGGGAGGGATGCGGCGGGGTGACCCCGGCCAACCGCAACGGAACATGCCTGATCAGCAGGAACACCGCCAGCCCGCCCCACGCGACGAGCACCCCGGAACTGATGAGCTGGAACAGGGGGTCCAGCCAGGCCAGCGTCGACTTCTGCGCGTTGAGGGTGGTGGTCTGCTCGTTGAGCTTCGTCGGCGTTGTCGCTGACTCGAGCAGTCGCAGCGCCGCCCGCACCCCTGAGGTGCCGAAGGTGACTGCCAGGACCAGGGTGATCTCCCAGCGGAGGGCACGGCGGTCGGCGTCCGCGGTCACCACCTCCGGCTGCACCGGGGAGGGTGCGGACAACCACCGGCGGACGCGGCCCCGGTCAGTGGCCATGGCCGTGCCCCTCACCGTGCGCGTGACCGTGCGCGTGCGACAGTGACTGCCCCGCCACGACCGGCCGGTACCGCAGCGACTCGATGTCCCCGGGCTCGGACAGTGCGAACCCGGACACGTCAGCGTCACCGGCACCGATCATCCGCGCCACTGCGTCCTGAAGATGGGCGCCGAGGGCGAGCAGTGTCGCGGCGTCCGCCCGGTCACCCACCGCGCCCAGGTGCACGGAGACCGGCCACCGCCCGGGGGCCGGGTCGACCAGCGGCACCGACAGTGCGGTCCAGCCGGTGAGGTTCCACAGGGTCGCCCACGGCGTCCACGCGGTCTGCGCGAGGAAATCCAGCCGGTGCGACCCGGCCACCGACAACGCGGAGAACGCCCCGACCGGCGGAGGTGCGCAGGCCAGCGTCGGCGTGACGACCACGTCCACCTCCGGCCAGGCGCGCTCGATGTCGCCGGGCAGGACGCGCAGGGACGCCGCGGCGTCCTCGATGTCGGACGCCGCCAACGCCCGGCCCTGCGCCTTCAGCCAGCCGGGCATCGGGCCCAGCGGGTCGGGCAGGCCCGCGCACCGGGCGGCCATGATGCGGGAGAAGACCGCGAACCGTTCGACAGGATAGGGCGCAGACACCGGAACAACCCCACTGACCTTCGGGTGGGTGACCAGCAGTGCGGCACCGACGGTGGTGGCCGCGGCGATCCGCGGGTCCACCGCCGTGGGACCCACCTGTCCGGGATCCCCGTGGAAGGGCACGGTCGACATACCCAGCCTCAGCCCCGGGGACTGCGCCAGTGCCGTCGACGGACGCACATCATAGGCCCGCGCCGTCAGCGCCAGGTCCCGGGCGATGAACCCCTGCGCCGCCGGATTCGGCAGCGCACGGGACGCGGCTCCGTCGCCGGAGACGTCGCCGAAGACCCGGTGCGCCGGTTTGAGCCCGGGCAGACCCACCGCCGCCGCCGGCACCCGGATCGACCCGCCGCCGTCATTGGCGTGGGCGACGTCCACGATCCCGCGGGCGACCGCGACCGCCGCCCCCGAGGAGGAGCCGCCCGTGGTCATCCGCGCATCGACCGGGTTCACCGGCCCCGGACCCCCGCCGACCAGTGCGGGCTCGGTGTAGACCGTCGCCCCGTACTCGGCGGTGACCGAGGCGCCGACCAGTGACGCGCCGGTGGCGAGCAGGCTGCGTACTGTGGCGTCGTGCTCGTCGGAGACGGATTCGTGGGCGGGACTGCCGAACCCGGTGATTTCCCCGGCGACCCGCTGCAGGTCCTTGACCAGCACCTCCACGCCCTGCAGTGCGCCGGTGGTCTCCACGCAGCCGGTGGTGTGCGGCGCGGGGTACATCCGCGCCACCCCCAGTTCAGCGGCGCTCAGCCCGGTCTCCTCGGTGACGGCTCGCAGTCGCGCGGCGGTGGTGGTCGGTGATCCGGGCGTTCCCATGGTGGTCCAGCGTAGCGTTGCATCCTCGTCTGTCCCCGGCCGTCCCCCGTCGTCCCGGCCAGGTAGGTTGAGGACCATGACCACCGTCGCTTTCCTCGGACCTCGGGGCACCTTCACCGAACAGGCAGTTCTCGACTTCACCGTCGCCGGGCACCTCCCCGCCGACGCCGACCACGTCACCGTCACCTCTCCGGCGACCGCCCTGGACATGGTCCGCTCCGGGGCCGCGGACGTCGCCTGCGTCGCCCTGGAATCCAGTGTGGACGGCCCGGTGACCCAGACCTTCGACGCCCTCACCGTCGGCACGGAACTGCAGATCATGCGGGAGCATGACGTGCCGGTCGCCTTCTCCCTCCTCGTCCGCCCCGGCACCACGTTGGCGGACATCCACACCCTGACCTGCCATCCGGTGGCGTACAACCAGACCTCCGACTGGCGCAGGACCACACTGCCGGACGCCACGTTCGTCGCGGCGTCCTCCAACGGTGCCGGTGCCGCCGCGGTCGCCGCCGGGGAGGTGGACGCCGCCCTCGCACCAGCCCGTGCCGGGGTACTCAACGACCTGGTGGAGCTGGTCGGGGGTGTGGCCGACGTGCCGGACGCCCGCACGCGCTTCGTACTCGTCACCCGGCCGCAGACCCCGCCGGCGCGCACCGGCAACGACCGCACCGCCATGGTGCTGCGGGTGCCGAATGAGCCGGCGTCGCTGGTGATGGCCCTGATGGAGCTGGCGACGCGCCGGGTGGACATGTCGCGGATCGAGTCGCGGCCCACCCGGGAGAAGGCCGGCACCTACAACTTCCACGTCGAGGTCGCCGGGCACATCGATGATCCGGCGGTGGCGGAGGCGCTGGCGGGGATGTACCGCTACTGTGAGCGGTTCCGCTACCTGGGGTCCTGGCCGCAGGAGGGTTGGGTCGGCGGGGTGAACGGGCAGGCCGGGTCGATGCCGCCGGACCACACGGAGTCGCGGGCGTGGATCGAGGCGCGGACGAAGGGGGAGCCGTACGCATGAGCCGGCTGCTGCTGATCCGTCACGGGCAGACGACCTCGAATGTCACCCACTCCCTCGACACGAGCCTGCCCGGGGCGGCGCTGACGGAACTGGGCCGGTCACAGGCCTACGCCGCCGGTGAACGGATCGCCGGTGAGTATGAGGTGGCGGACACGCTGATCCTCGCGTCCTCCCAGGCGCTGCGGGCGCGGCAGACCGCGCGGGGCATCGTCGAGGGCGCGGCCGGGGCGGGGCTGGTCCTGCCTGCGCCGGACGCGCTGCCGGGGATCTCGGAGATCCCGGCCGGTGAGTACGAGATGCGCAGCGATGACGAAGCGCAGTACCACTACCACCGGTACTTCGGGCGGTGGCTGGGCGGGTCGCTGGACCTGACGATGCCCGGGGCGCTGACCGGGCGTGAGGTGGTCAGCCGGTACCTCGACACGCTGCTGCCGCAGCTGGCGGTCGCGCAGGCGACGGGGTCCGACCTGGCGGTGGTGAGCCACGGGGCGGTGATCCGGCTGGTGGCCGGGTTCCTCGGGCGGGTCGACCCGGAGTGGGCGGTGCGCTCGCTGCTGCCGAACACCTCGCGGGTGGAGCTGGAGGTACCGGAGCTGGGTTGGGGGACGCCGCTGTCGTCCGCCACCCTGCCGACGCTGCCGACGGTGGACGCCCCGATGCTGCACACGGCGGCGTGGGTGCCGGAGGCGGACGTGGCCGCGGGGATGGTGGGGGAGACAGTCGGGGAGACGCTGACCGATGTCGTTTCCGCTGGTTGGAAGGTCACCGAGTGGGGCGGACACGGGGAGCCGCCGCGGGTGGGGTAGGGCGGTGCGGTGCCGGATGGTACGGGCTAACTTCCTGTTGGCTTCTCAACCCCAGCCGAGTTCATGGAGGCGGTCGTCGTCGATGCCGAAGTGGTGGCCGATCTCGTGGACGACGGTGATGGCGACCTGTTCGGCCAGTTCATCGTGGGTGTGGCACCAGTCGCACAGGGCGCCCTTGTAGATGCTGATCTTGTCCGGCAGGTAGGTCGGCCACTCGATGGACCGCTCGGTGAGGGCGACGCCGTGGTACAGCCCGAGGAGGGTGGGGTCTTCCTCGTTGTGGTCCTCGACGACGATGGCGACATTGTTCAGGCTGTTGAGGAGTTTCCGGGGGATCATC
>NZ_CACZOO010000191.1 GCF_902782855.1 uncultured Corynebacterium sp. | reverse complement strand
GGATCCGCCAGGACACCGACCAACCCCGCTGCCCACCACTGAGTTCAGGACGCAGAATGCTCCCCCGGGGACTGGCACCGGTCACCGGAAGGAAAAGGACAAGGGCACCGAGTGCCGCCAGCACGGGATCACAGCCGGTGAGCACCACCACGGCAGCGGCGAGGAGAACGAGGATCACCGCCGCCGTGACGGTGGTCGCGGGACGGAACTCCGGCAGAACCTCGTAGTCCTTCTTCGGCGAAGCCTCAGCACCTTCGAGTCCGCGCTCCTTGATGAGCGCAATGAGCGGGAACAGGTTCATTTCCGGGAAGGCCGTGGGAGGAATGGGCAGTGTCCTTCTCCGCTTCCGGATGCCGAGCATGCGGGACTCCACGGGCGGGTAGACGGTCAACCGGAGTTGTTGCTGGCCACGGTAGGTGAACAGCTGCGCACCGGTGTGCCGGTTGAGCGGGACGGTGTACGAGCTCATCAGGCCGACCCGGACCGTCAGTGTTGTGCCGACAAGCCGCACACTGGTCGGCCCGATTTCCGGCAGGAGGAACACAGGGAGGACCAGACACAGGAGCAGGACCGCGCAGAGAACAACCAGCCAACCGATGACAATGTCCCGCGTAAACGGGGAACGCAGGAGTGCGGCGAATGCGAACCAGAGCATTCCCGCCCCGATGACCCCCATGAAGATCGTCATCGGAAGTGTGGACACGGGGCTTCCGTTGCGGGTGATGACGAGGTCGCGACCGGTCACCCGGACCACGGGCCGAGTCCGGCGGGGCCGGGTTGCCGGAGCCACGAACGTGCCCGTCACCCAGACGACGATGGCGAAAAGTACACCCATTCCCACCGACAGCACCATGGATTTGTCCGGGCCTGCGAGGTCCGTGAATATCCACACTCCTCCGGCGAGGCTCACCAGGAACAGTACGACTGCGGGCCATGCGCGACGTGGACCCCGTGCGGCGTCCTTCTCCTGCTGTGCCCGGAACGGGGCGAGCGGGTCGCCGGAGGTCGGTGCGGCGCTGGGCGACGTCACTCGTCCCACCAGTTCGTCGGGAGGGGGCCACCGTTCCTGGCGTCCGACGCCGCATGCTGAGGGCCGGTTCCGGGAAGGTTACGCGGCGGCTGCCGTGTCGCGGCGGCAGTGTCCTCATCTGCGAACGGGGTCCCCTCCTTGTCGAAGTTCCATCCCCGGGCGGGCACCTCGATCCGCGACGGTATCCAGACAGGACGACCGTAGGCATCCGTCGTCAGGATCTCCGCGGTGACGCACCACCCCGTCAGAGTTCGCATGTCACTGGCATGAAGTGCGTCCGTCGTGAAGCGAACATGATGGCGCTGGGCGCGCATCCGGTAGTACCGGCCGTCGAACTCGAGTCGTCGAGCCCGGCACAGTTCAACGAGGGTGAGTATCAGGCAGATGACCGCGACCACCACCAGACCGCCCGCCCGTCTCTCCTGACTGGCGGGCTGGTCCCGGCCGGAGGCCCACATACCGAACCCGAACAGTGCGAGAGCCATGATCACCACAGGAGTGAGCTGCATCAGCTTCCCGCCGACCGACAACGTCCACACGGTCCCCGGGGCGGTCGGGATCCGACTGTCAGGGTCGTCCGGGCGTACCCGGGTCGCGACGTCCTGGACCTGCAGCAGCAGGAGGAACGCCGCGACCGCCAACGACGCAGAGTACTCAGGCGCCCAGTCGTTTCCGACGGAGAGGACGCCGAGAACAGCGACCCCCGTGATACTGAGCAGCCAGAGAAAGCCGGCGGTCAACCACCCGCGGTATTCACCAGGACGCATCACCAGATCTTGTCGACCCAGGCGGAGTAGTTGAAACTACCCGGCAGGATGAACTGGCCGATGAGGTAGACGTCAGATGTCCCGCTGCCTGATGCGAAATCGCCCGGAGCCATTCCACAGTTGCCCTGGGTGCGGCCGCCGAACACCGGCCCCACCCGGACATCGCGGTCGATATGACAGTACGTCTGCCCGCCCCGGACGATGAAGCTACCGGGTTCAGCCGACGCGGCCGGCGCCACAGCACCGGCGACGATGCCGAGGCCGGCCGCCACCACGGCGCCACGGGTGACCCAGCGCCGCAGCACCGAGGGAGTCGAAGAGTTCAGGTCAGTCATGGTTCCTCCAGATACTTGTACGTCAGCGGGACCGTTCCGTAGCTTCCGCTACAGATAGTCACCCGGTGAAACATATCAGCAGCCACCCAAGCCCAACTGAAGAACCCCCAAAGATGATGCGTCAACAATACTGAGCGTCCCTTTCCGCGTTCTTCCCCTGCGCCGCCCACTCCCCCACCGGCACTACACTCGACCCCGACAATCACGAGCGGACAGTCACCCGCCCAACCGACAGCACACCCGGAGGATCCCCATGGTCGAGGTCACCGACGAAGAGTTCGAGGAACTCGTCGACCGAGGACTCGAGATGATCCCCCGGAAACTCCTCAACAGCCTGAACAATGTCGCCATCGTCGTCGAGGACCACAACGAGGAAGACCCCACCCTCCTCGG
>NZ_CACZOO010000190.1 GCF_902782855.1 uncultured Corynebacterium sp. | reverse complement strand
TACACACCCCACCGACCACCCACAAACCAGCAGGTCACAGTGGGTGAGAGGTAGCAGCGGGTGCGTCTGACCACGACCGTCCGGCCGAGCTCCCGCGGCTGCGTGGGTCACCGCTCTCCGCCACCACCTGTTCCCCTCCCACATTTCCCAACTCGCCCCGTTCTTCCTTTTCCCGACCTCTCCCCGTTCGCCCCCGTCCTTCCGCTTCCCCACTCTCCCCGGCGTCCCCCGGGGAGGAGCCGTGTCAGGCGAGCACCGACCCGTGCGCACCCTCGATCACCGCAGCCGAGGCCTGCTGTGCCTCCGCGTGCCGGGCCTCCACCCGCGAGAGCTGCCGTTCGTCGACCGGGCGCCCCGCCTCGGCCAACCAGTTGGAGAGGATGCGGTGACCGTGCTGTGTCATCACCGACTCGGGATGAAACTGGACGGAGTGGATTGGCAGCGTCCGGTGCCGCATCGCCATGATCATGCCGGAATCCACAGTCGCGGTGACCTCGAGGCAGTCGGGCACGGTCGCCGGGTCAACGGTCAGCGAGTGGTACCGCGCCACGGTGAACGGGGAAGGAACACCTGCGAGCACGCCGGCACCGGAGTGGAAGACCGGGCTGGTCTTCCCGTGGAAGAGCTCTCCGGCCCGTACCACGTCGCCGCCGAAGTGGAGGGCGATGGCCTGATGCCCCAGGCACACCCCGAACAGCGGCGTCCGGTGCTCCTCGGCCCAGGTGATGACGTCGAGCATGCGTCCCGCCGCCGCCGGCTCCCCCGGTCCCGGGGAGAGGAGGATCGCGTCGAAGTCGCCGAGCACGCCGTCCAACCCTTTCACCCCGTTACTTCGGTCCCCCAGTTCCGGCGCGTCGTTTCGCCACACGGTGCAGTCCTCGCCGAGTTCCCCGAGGTACTGGACAAGGTTGTAGACGAAGCTGTCGTAGTTGTCGATGACGAGGATGCGCATGGCGCCATACTATCCGCCCGTCAGCGTGGCGTCGCCGCTCAAACCCTGCTGCTACGCTGGTGACGTCCGAAGAAGCAGCACGAAGTCAGCGAGAGTGTCCCCATGCCCAAGTCCAGGATCTCCTCCACGCCGGAAGTTACCGGTGCGTCATCGGTCGACCACCGCACCCCGGTCAAACTGAATGCCACCGGAACGTCACGCTGGTACATCATCGTGATGCTCGGCCTGATGCTGCTGGGCCTGGCCTGGATCGTCGTCAACTACATCGCCGGCGGCGACATCCCCCTGATGCGCGATCTCAACGCCTGGAACTACCTCATCGGTTTCGGCCTTCTCATCGTCGGCCTGCTGATGACCATGGGCTGGAAGTAGTTCCCGGACGGTAACGCCACCACAGCACCAGGGCGATCAACGCCCCTGCTGCGAGGCCACCCAGGTGCCCCGCGAGCGACACACCTCCGGTGGTGACACTGAACGCCAGGTTCACCCCGATGAGCACGAGCGGACCGCGCACGTCGGTCCGCCGTGTGACCGACAGTCCCACCAGCATGGCGAACATGCCGTAGCCGATGGTGGACGCCCCACCGACCGCGTGGTCGGGGGCGAACCACAGCGCGCCGAGACTGCCACCGACCGCACAGAACACCATGGACACCGCCACGGTCCGCGTCCCGTAGGCCCGCTCCAGTTCCCTGCCGAGCAGCATGATCAACAGCATGTTGAGCAGGAGATGGGTGATGTTGAGATGCACCAGCGCACTGGTCACCAACCTCCACCACTCATGGCCGTCGGTGATGTCAGTGGCGACCATCATCAGTGACCAGGCGAGGTCACTGCCCCCTCCGTACACCCCGACAGGATCAGCGAGGCTGCCTGACTGTCCCACCTCGACGACGAACACCGCCACACACACCAGGATCAGGACGGTGCAGGCCGGGGCGTCCCGGGTGAATCTGCGCAGGAAATCCATGGTGGTTGTGACGGTGCAGGGTGTGGAGCTGTTACTCGGTGATGTCGATGGACTCGATGACGACGTCCTCGACGGGACGGTCCATGCGGTCGGTGGCCACACGACCGAGCTTGGCGACGACCTTCTGGGACTCCTTGTCGGTCACCTCACCGAAGATGGTGTGGTGGTTGTTCAGGTGCGGGGTCATCGTGGTGGTGATGAAGAACTGCGATCCGTTCGTGCCGGGGCCCGCGTTCGCCATGGCCAGCAGGAACGGACGGTCGAACTGGAGTTCAGGGTGGAATTCGTCGGCGAACTGGTAGCCGGGGCCGCCACGGCCGGTGCCGGTCGGGTCGCCGCCCTGGATCATGAAGTTGTCGATGATGCGGTGGAAGACCGCACCGTCGTAGAACGGCCCCTCGGTTGTCCCGGAGGCGTTCGGCCGATTGTAGGGGGCCTTCTCCTTGTCGCCCGTGGCCAGGCCGATGAAGTTCTCGACGGTCTGGGGGGCGTGGTTTCCGAAGAGGTCGATGCTGATGTCGCCGAGGTTCGTGTGCAGAACCGCGGTCGCAGTCTTCTGGGCGCTCATGGTGGTCCAGCGTACCGAATGAGGCGCCGGTGGTGTCACCGGACGTCCCCCGTACCGGGCGAACGACCCCACCGCGTCGCCGCAAGTGTTTATGATCGGAGGTTAAACGTCACTCTGAAGACTGCACGTCACCGCGAAGGAGTACCGGGCCATGGCCCTCAACACCGCACGTATCGCCCTACTCGCCGCCCAGCGCGCCCGTTCCTGGAACAAGGAACGGACGTCCCGCAACGAGTCCGCACGCCACGAGGAACTCGCCGTCCTCCGCCGCCAGCTCACCTCCCCTGAGGAGCGTGAGAAGTTCCTCGCCGATGCTCCGGGCCACACCCGGGCAGTGGTGCGTGAGATCCTGACCGAGGAGGAGGCCGCCGCCACCGACGCGAAGATTGCGGCGGACGCCAAGGTCGCGAAGCTCACCGCGAAGGCGGAGAAGAAGAACACCCGGGCCGGGAAGGCCCGGGCCAAGGCCGAGAAGAAGGAGAACAAGGTGTCGAAGAAGGCCGCGAAGATCGCCGTCGGTTCCGCTCTGTCCGTCAAGGCGGGCGAGGCCCGGGAGGCGGGCAAGGAAGAGGTCGAGAAGCTGTCGACGTCAGCGAGGAAGGCCCGGAAGACGGCGAAGAAGCAGCTCGCTGCAGCGGCTTCGTCGCTGAGCTCCACGGTCGCCGAGCTGAAGGACTCCGGCTCGGACGCGCTCGAGACCGTCACCGAGGAGGTGCCGAAGGTCGCCGCGACGGCGGGCCGTAAGGCGAAGAAGGCCCAGAAGAAGGCAGGCAAGAAGGCAGGGAAGCTGACGAGGCGGGCGCGGAAGGCCGCGAAGAAGAACGCAGCGATTGCCGAGAAGCAGCTGAAGAAGTCCACCGCCGACATCGAGAAGAGCGCGAAGAAGAAGGCCGACAAGGTCCGTTCGAAGCAGCTGAAGAAGGCGGACAAGGTCGGCAAGAAGAAGGGTGGGATCGGCAGGTCCGTCCTGGTCGTCTCCCTTGTCGCCGCGGTCGTGGCGGTCGTCGCCGCGAAGTTCCGCACGCCGGACTCCCCCGCCCCGAAGACCGCCCCGCGCAATGACACCCCGAAGGCCGGCGCACCGGAGACCGGTGCCCCGAAGACCGATGCACCAAAGGCCGCTGCACCGAAGGCCGCTGCACCGAAGGCTGAGCCGGTGCAGGAGAAGGCCACCGGGAAGGCC
>NZ_CACZOO010000189.1 GCF_902782855.1 uncultured Corynebacterium sp. | reverse complement strand
TCGCCGGGGCGGGTGCGGTAGGCCCAGGTGGTGGCCACGCCGACGCCGTGTCTGACGAAGTCGATGTCCACTTCGCCGTGCTCGCCGGCCTCGGGGCGCCAGGCGCGGATGGTGTAGGTGCGGACCAGGGGTGCGGGTTCCTTGGGGAAGCGGATCCCGCCGTTCTCGATGTAGGGGAGGACGGGTTCGGTCTGTCCGGGGTAGGCGAAGAACATTTTGACGTCGTCGTCGAAGCCGGTGGAGGTGAAGTCGGCGAGGTCCGGGCCGGTGAGGGTGATCCGGCGCAGTGCGGGGGTGATGTCGGTGACGGCGGTCACCTCGAGGTTGCGCAGGGTCATGGGGTGGACGGTGATCGGGCGGATGCGACGGGGCACGCGGGTCTCCTGGAACAGGGGTCTGGACGGTGGGGAATGTCAGTGACGACAGACGATGGTCGGTCGCTACGGTAGGTGCGCCGCGCCACCGCACCGGGTCGGAAGTGAACCATTCTTAGCAACACCCCCGCACGGGGTGGGGTCTTCGTCGCAGGCGCACCGCGGATCTCCCGGAACCCGGTGCTAACTGCTCCACGCCGCCCAGAGTTCGGCGTAGCGTCCCTCGGCGGCGAGCAGTTCCCCGTGACTGCCGAGTTCCACCACCCGGCCGTGCTCCATCACCACGATCCGGTCGCATGCGGCGGCCTGCGACAACCGGTGGGCGATGACCAGTCCGGTCCGGTCGGCCAGCGCGACCTCCGCGGCGTGGTCGAGCACCCGGGCGTGGGCGGACCCGGCCTCCGCAGTCGCCTCATCGAGGATCGCCAGGTCCGGGTCCGCCAGCAGCAGCCGGGTCAACGCCAGATGCTGTTGCTGGGCGGCGGTCAGCGGGAACCCCGGGATGCCGAGGAGGGTGTCCAACCCGTCGGGGAGGTCATCGAGCAGTCCGGACGCGCCGGTCGCAGACAGGGCCTCCGTCAGTTCCGCATCGGACGCGGCGGGGGCGACGAGGGTGAGGTTCTCGCGCAGCGTGGTGGCGAAGACGTGGGTCTCCTGGGCGACCAGTGCGGTCTTCTCCGGTGCGGTCACCGTCCCTGAACCCACCGGGTGGATCCCCGCCACCAGCGCCGCCAGGGTGGTCTTCCCTGCCCCCGAGGTGCCCACGACGGCGACGTGCTCACCGGGGGAGACCCGCAGATCCACGCCGTGGAGCACCGGCCGACCCGGGTCGTAGGAGAACCCGACCCCGTCCAGCGACACAGCGGATGACGCCGCACCGGTCGCCACACCTGCCGACGCGATGCGGGTACCCGTCCCGGGGTCCGCGTCGATCACCCCGACGATGCGCGCCAGGGACGCGGTCGCGGACTGCAGCGTGTCGAACTGCATCATCAGGATCGTGAGCGGACCCTCCAGCCGGAGGAAGAACAGCATCGCCGAGGTGGTCACCCCCACGGTCACCACAGAAGCGTCGACGAGGAAGAATCCGGCGACGATCACCCCGGCGACGATGAACAGGAACACCAGGTCGATGCGGGTGCGGAACATCGTCATCACGGTCCGCGCCCGCAGTGCCCACGCCGCAGCCGCCCAGGACGCCGCCGCGATCCGCCGCGAGTGCCAGTCGGACCGGCCGAAGGCGAGGACGGTGTCGACTCCGTTGAGTGCGCTGAGCAGTTCATGGGCCCGGGCGCCGAACGCGGCGCGTTCTGCGGCGTACATGGGTGGGGCCAGCCGCAGGTACCAGCGCAGGATCCACCAGTACAGCGGCAGGGCCACCAGGATGATCAGGCCGAACCGCCAGTCCAGCACCGAGACCCCGACAACGGTGACCACGATGGTGAACACGGTGCGGGTCAGCGACGGCAGTACCTGGGACAGGGCGGTGGAGACCTGGGCTACGTCGTCGCTGGCCCGGGAGATCAGGTCCCCGGTGCCGGAGCGCTCCACCTGTTGCTGCGGCAGTCGCAGGGCGGTGGTGATCAGTTCCTCGCGCAGTCCGGCGAGCAGACGTTCCATCATCCGGGCGGCCAGCAGCACGCCGTAGACCGACAGGACGGCCCCGGCGATCCCGGCGACGGCGATGAGCAGGGCGTAGGTCCACAGGGAGTGTTCGGCGGGGTGCCCGTCGGCGCGGCCGGAGACATCGTCGACGACGGCGCCCAGCACCGCGGGGGTCACCAGGTCGAAGACCACCGCCACCGTGGAGATCACCGCTGAGAAGACCAGGACGCCGCGGTGGCCCCGGAGGCGTTGCCAGAGCACGGCGAGAGTGCGCTTTCCGGTGGCGACGGGCAACCGGTCAGGATTCTGTGTGGGGGAGGTCATGTCGCTCACAGGTCCACCACCCGGTCGCAGGTGGCGAGCAGGGCGGCGGATCCGGTGACGATGATCGTCATCCGGTCGGGTCCGGACTGTCGTGCCCCGGGTAACCGTGAAGCGATGGTGTGCTCGGTGACGGCATCCACTGCGGTGGTGGGGTCGTGGAGGACGAGGACCGGGGCGTCGGCTGCCAGGGCGCGGGCCAGGGCGATGCGTTGGCGTTGCCCGCCGGACAGGCGGGTGCCGCCCTCGCCGACCTGGGAGTCCAGTCCGTCAGGCAGACTGTCGAGGATGTCGGTGCTGGCAGAGGCATCCAGGGCGCAGTCCACCAGTTCCCGGGTGCGCGCATCGCCACCGTCGGTGTCACCGGCGATGAGGTTCTCGGCGAGCGTCGCATCGGCGAGATCGGCGGTGTGTGGTGGCACCAGGACGGTGCGCCGGTAGACCCCCACCGGAAGGTCGGTGCCGGACACGGTGCCGTTCTCCGTCATCAGGGTCACCTGCCCGTCGGTGCAGGCGGTGACCAGTTCCCGGGCCGCGGGCCCCGAGGCCCGGACCCCGAGGCATTCCCCGGCAGCCACTGTCAGTGGTGGATCGCAGTGTACGGTCACGGCAACGGGAGCACCGGGCAGGGAAGCACTTCCGCCGGTTCGGGCGACGTCCGCGTTGAGCACGGTGAGCACCCGCTCGGCGGAGGAGACGGCGGTGGCCCAGGTGGTGCCGATGGAGTTGCCGAGACCGTTGAGCGGACCCGTGAGGAACTGGAGCACCCCCACCGTGGCGATCAGCTGGCCGACGGTGATGTGCCCCCCGAGCGCGAGGCCGGCCGCGCCGATGGTGAGTGCGGCGAGGAAGACGGCGGAGACCGCCCCCATGGTCCCGAGGTAGACGCCCCGGGACCCGTGGACGGCGACGGCACCGTCGCAGGCGGTGGCGCTGACCTCCCGGTACCGGTCGGCGGCGACGTCCTCGGCGCGCAGGCCCTTGATCACGCGGTAGCCGGTGATGAGGTCGGCCGCCTGGCCGGTGGCGGCGGCGACCCGACGCTGCTGGATCTGACTGCGCCGTTGCAGCGGGTGACCGGCGACGGTCATCAGCCACAGCAGCAGCGGTGTGCCGAGGAGGACCGCCAGTCCCAGCGGCCAGGCGATGACCAGGAGAATCACTCCGGCGGCGATCACGGCGGCGATCTGGCCGACGGGGTAGACGAGCAGCTGCATCGCGGCGGCGAGGCGGAAGACGTCGCTGGTGGCCACGGACAGCAGGGCGCCGCCGAGCCGACGGTCGGCCGTCCCGGCGGGGTCCAGGAGCCGGTCGGTGACCTGCATCCGCAGCCTGTGCTGGACCTGCTGCATGCCGTAGAGGCCCATTCTCGACCCGGTGCGCCCGATCAGGGAGCCTGCCACGACGACCACGGCGAGGAGTACCAGCCATCCGGTCAACGCCCGGGCATCACCGTCGCGGACACCGTGGTCGATGGCGAGTCCGGCGATGACGGGGGTGACGGTCGCGGCGATCTGGCTGATGATCTGGAGAACACCCGCCGGGAGGGTCCACCGTCTCGCGGCGAGGATGACCCGCCAGGTGAACCGTGCCGGAGTGGTCGAGGCGTCACACGGTACCGGCGCGGGTGACGGCGGTTCGGGTGCCGCCTGGAAGAACAGGGGCCAGTGGATACCGAGCAGGTGGCTGCGCAGGGCGCTGTCGGGTTCCTGGGCGGGATCGGGTCGCATGCGGTCCTAGGGGTTAGGCGGTGGTGACCGACCTGACTCTAGATCCCCGACAACCACCGTCCTGTTCCGATGTGCACCGGAGTTAGCGTGCTCCCGCACCGGTTTCCGGCCGGCGCACAGGCCGGCCCACAGTCCAGGCCACCACGGCACCGACCACACCCACGGCGGCGAAGAGGAGGAACGCCGCGGTGCCGCCGGAGGTCACCGAGACGATCCACCCGGTGACCGACGGCCCGACGATGCCGCCCAGCCGTCCGATGCCCAGCGACCAGCCCACGCCGGTGGTCCGTGCCTCGGCCGGGTAGGAGCGGGTGACCCAGCCGTTGATGAGGGTCTGCGTGGCGACCGCACCGTAGCCCGCGAAGGCGGCGAGGATGAGCAGTGGTGCCGTGCCGTCCACCCCGGCGAAGCACAGCACCGCCACCGCCCCCACCACGAAGGACGCCGTCACCACGATCTTCGACCCCCACCGGTCGGCCGCCCGGCCGGCGGCGATCCCGCCGACGATGGCCCCGAGGTTGAAGCAGAGCAGGAAGTTCAGTGAGCTGGAGAAACCGCGTCCGGCGTCCTGCATGAGTGTGGGCAGCCAGGTGTTCGCGCCGTAGACGAACAGCAGGGAGCAGAAGCTCATGACCCAGAACATCACGGTGGTGGTCCGCATCCCGGGGGCGAAGACCGCGCGCAGACCGGCCCGTGCGGTATGTCGGCGTGCCTCACTGGATGCAGCCACGGACTGTTCCTCGGCGGACTCGGGCAGCCACCGCCACGCTGCGGGAAGAACGGTGACCAGCGGCAGGGCGGCGATGAGGTACATCCAGTGCCAGGAGAACTCCGGGATGATCCATTTCGCCAGCAGAGACGCGGCCACGCCGCCGACCGGGTAGCCGGACTGCATGATGACGTAGGCGACGGCGGCCCGGTCACGCGGGGCGAACTCGGTGGTGAATGCGGCGGCCAGGGGCATGACGCCGCCGAGTCCGATGCCGGCGAGGAGGCGGACGGCGGCGAAGATCTCCGGCCCGGGTGCGGCGGCGCAGAGGATCATCAGGACGCTGAACCAGGCGACGCAGCCGAGGAAGGTGCGCTTGCGGCCCCAGCGGGAGGCGAAGGTGCCGACGACCAGTGCGCCGAGGAACATGCCGACGAGTGCGGCGGAGCCGACGTTGCCGGCCTGGGCGGAGGTCAGGCCCCACTCGTCGCGGAGCCTGGACAGGGTGGTGCCGTAGACGACGATGTCGTAGCCGTCGAAGGCGATGGCGGTTCCGCAGATGGTCATGACGCCCAGTGGGAGCCGTCCGCGAGGGGAAACGGTGGAGAGGTTCACGAGGAAAGCCTAACCTCAGGCGGTGTTCCGGGGGTGGTGCGGGGGGTGGAGATGTGTATGAGCGGTGCTTCTATGGTGAGCCTAACTGTAATCTCGGATACCTATACATCACACGGGCCCGGCGCCTGACCGGGTCCCGCTGTCGCGGAGGTACGTGAATGAACACCAGAATGAGGGCCGGGGACAGGGTCCGGACGCTGCCGGCGGCGTGGCTGGACAATGTGACGGCGTACACGGACTGCCATGTGTTCTGGGTGGAGCATGGTCATGCCCAGGTGATGGTGGGCGGTGAGCTCTACCGGCTCGGCGAGTTGGAGGCGCTGTGGATTCCACCGGGGATGACGGTCGACTACATCGAGACCACGGAGGATTCGGTCGCTCTCTCGGTACTGATCCCCGTCGGTAGCTTCCCCGAGGTTCCGTCGGTGGTGATCCGTGAGTTCCTCACCCGGGACACCGCCGATGTCCTGCTGCACCTGTACTCCCGGTGGAAGATGCCGGACTGGAAGGGGCATGATCCCCGCGATCCCCTCGCGGCTCTGGGCGGACGCTCCGGCCGGACGGAGGGTCCTTTGACGGGGGCGGCCGAGGATCTGTCGTTGTCGTTGCCTCCCCTGCCGGACCACTGGGCGGCCAAGCAGATCGGTCAGCAGATCCTGGATGACCCGTCCGATCGTCGCCGCATCGTGGAATGGGCGCAGGCGGTCGGGTACACCGCACGCCACATCACGGAGATGTTCCGGGCGTCCACCGGGATGGGAATCGGGGCGTGGCGGCAGCGGGTCCGGGCGGTCACCGCCTTCCATCTGATCCGTCAGGGGGTGCCGGTGGAGGATGCCGCGGAGGCGACCGGCTACGGCTCGGCCGGCGCGTTGAGTGAGGCCTTCCATCGGGAGACCAGTGCCCGCCCGTCCGAGGTGTGCAGGCGACGGAGGTGCGAACCCGAGACGACCGTGTACACCTCGGGAACAGGTGCCTGGGACGGGAGTCCGCTTGCGGAGGTGCTGGGCCCGGCCGATGCGATTCCGGCGGCCGATCTGCGGTCGAGGGTGAACAGCTTCCACGTGATGATCTGGATGGTCCGGGGGGCGGGGAAACTGGTCCTCGGCGACGGGGTGGTCGACCTCGTGGCGGGTGACGGGGTGTGGATCCCGGCGGGGGTCTGGCACCGGCTGCGTATGGATGCCGGAGCGGTGATGGTCCCGGTGGGGGAGCTACCGGGGAAAGTCGCTCTGCGTCGCCGGCATATCAGGCCCACCCGTTTCCGGACGGACGCACGGGCGGAACTGCTGTACCGGTCGATGGTCGGTTTCACCGCGCTCCGCCCGGTCAGCGGTCCCGGCGTCGAGATGACCGATCTGGTGCCGGAGACTGTGGATCTGCGGGCCGCGGGGGACCCGGTGCTCGCCCGGCTGCTGGACGATGCGCACAGTGCCGAGACCTCGGAACGGCTGCTGGCGGAGCGGATCGGGTGCAGCCTGGAGAGCTTCGACCGGCGATTCCTCGGGGCCACCGGGCAGTGCTTCGAACAGTGGGTGATCGACCGGAAGATGCTGCGGGCCCGCATCCTGCTGGCGAACCCGGACCTGTCCGTGACGGAGATCGGACTGCGGATCGGGTACCGCCACGGATCCTCGTTCACGCGTGCCTTCCTCGGTGCGCACAACGTGAAACCGACGGAGTACCGCCGGGCGTACCTGTACCGCCAGACGGTCTCCATGGGGGTGGAGTGAGCGCATGCTAAAACGGCTTCGCCTTCCGTGAACGGTCTTTCTCCCCCGATTCCTAAGGTGAGGGAAACCTCAACGGCAGTCCCGCAGGATCCCTGCGGCCGGAATCAGGGAGCACAGCGCGTCCATGACAGCACAAGCACCACCCGAAGCGAAGACCGGCGGAAGTGACGGGGATGTACTGGACCTGGTCGGGGTGGGCTTCGGCCCCTCCAACCTGGCCCTCGCCATCCTCTGTGAGGAAGAGAACACCACCCGTGGCCTCGGAGACCGCATCACGGCCAGATACCTGGAGAGACAACCGCACTTCGGTTGGCATGACGGCATGCTGCTGCCCGGTACGGACATGCAGATCAGTTTCCTCAAGGACCTGGTCACCCAACGTGACCCCACCAGTTCCTACAGTTTCCTGAACTACCTCAACGACCGGGGGCGGCTGTCCGCCTTCATCAACCTGCAGACCTTCACCCCGTCCCGCCGCGAGTTCCATGACTACCTGTCCTGGGCGGCATGCCGGGTCACGGCCCCGGTGGACTACGGGACATCGGTGGAGCGGATCGGATGGAACGGCGAGCACTACGAGGTCGCCACCTCCTCGCCACGGGGGCGGAGAACCCTTCGGACCAGGTCAGTGGTCCTGGGCACCGGTATCGCTCCGCACCTTCCGGATGGGGTGGAAACCAGCCGCCGGGTCTTCCACAATCACCAGCTCATCGACCATCTTCAGCAGATCCCGTCGCTGGACAAACAGACCTTTGTGGTCATCGGCGCCGGTCAGAGCGCAGCGGAAGTGGTGAAGCATCTCTATGACACGTACCCGGAGGCGCAGATCCACAACTCCTTCCGTGGCTTCGGTTACACCCCCAGTGATGACACTCCCTTCGCCAACCAGATCTTCGACCCCGAGTCTGTCGATGACTTCTACACGGCCCCTGCCGAGCTGAAGAGAGAACTGCTGGTCAAGCACCGGCTCACCAACTACTCCGCAGTGGATGAGGATCTCATCGACACACTGTTCCAGTGCTGCTACGACGAGCAGGTCGCGGGAATCCGACGGTTGCACATCCACCGGGTGACCTGTGCGGAGATCACCGGACAGACGGATGATCATGTCACGGTGCAGATCAGTGATCTCGCCGACCGCGACACGCGGAGCGTGACTGCGGATGCCGTCATCTACGCCACCGGTTTCCGCCCCCGGGATCCAGGAGACCTTCTGGACGGCACCATCAACGTCGCCGGCGCATTCGTCGACAACCTGCCGGTGGTCGACCGGGACTACCGGTTCCACCTGCCGCACGAGACGAACCGGGCGGGCGGCATCTACCTCAACGGCAACGTGGAGCATTCCCACGGCCTGACCTCATCCCTGTTGTCCAATGTGGCCGTCCGGGCCCGGGACATCCTCACCTCCATCACTGAATCTTCCGCTACCGCCAAGGAGAGCACCCATGTCTGACCTCAACCCCTTCGACGATGACCGTTACGAGTTCTTCGTGGTCCGAAACCACGAAGAGCAGTACTCCCTCTGGCCCTCGTTCAAGAACGTGCCGGCCGGCTGGGAGATCGTGTTCGGAGCCCCGGACGGTGCCCCCCGCGACGAGGCCGTCGAGTACATCGAGGAGTACTGGAAGGACATCCGTCCGAAGTCGCTCCGGGATTTCGCCGCCCAGTATGAGGGAGCCCAGTAGTGCAGCGCACGATTCTCGGATCGAAGATCCACCGGGCGACCGTCACCCAGGCGGACCTTCACTACGTCGGTTCCATCACCATCGACCGTGATCTTGTTGAGGCCGCCGACCTGATCGAGGGCGAGAAGGTCCAGGTCGTGGACATCGCCAACGGCGCCCGGATCGAGACCTACGTGATCACCGGCGCTCCGGAGACCGCCGGGCAGGGCCACATCTGCATCAATGGCGCGGCCGCGCATCTGGTCAACCCCGGGGACATGGTCATCATCATGAGCTACCTGCAGGCCACCGAGGAGGAGGCAGTAGCCTATGAGCCCCGCATCGTGCACGTCGATGCGGACAACCGGATTGTCGGCACCGGCCATGATCTGGCTGAGGCGGTCCCCGGTGCCGCTGACCAACTGAGTTCCCGGGGTATCTGACATGGCAGTGACGCCTGTGCCCGTGGACGGTGTGGTCCCGTACCCTGCGGAGTTCGCCGAGAAGTACCGCGCCGCCGGGTACTGGACCGGGCAGGCCCACGCCGACATGTTCGCCGCGACCGTCGCGCGGTTCCCCGACAAGACAGCTGTCATTTCCGGGGACCGGGAGATCACCTACGCCGAACTCGATGACCGGGTCCGCCGGCTGGCCGCTGGCCTCCTGGACCGGGGTCTGAAACGCGGTGACCGGGTGGTCGTGCACCTGCCGAACATCCCCGAGTACCTGGAGACGGTCTTCGCACTCTGGGAGATCGGAGCCGTTCCGGTCTTCGCCCTGGCCGCACACAAGGCCCGCGAGATCAGCTACTTCATCGAGTTCTCCGGGGCGCGGGGCTACATCACGGACACACTGCCGGAGGGGAAGCTTCCTCCCCTGGACTTCTGCTGGACCGTCAACGACGGCAGCTTCACTGAACTCACCGCCGGCGAACCGCTGGTGCACGCACAGCGCAGCAACCCGGCGGACCTCGCCTTCCTCCAGCTCTCGGGCGGAACCACGGGGCTTCCCAAGATGATCCCCCGCACACATGACGACTACCTCTATTCGGTCAGGGCGAGCAACGAGATATGTGGCATCACCGAGCGCACTGTGCAACTGATCGTTCTGCCGATCTCGCACAACTTCACCATGAGTTCGCCGGGTGTGCTCGGAGCCGTAATGGCGGGGGCGACCATGGTCCTCGCCCCGGACGGCATGCCGGAGACGGCGTTCCCCCTCATCGAGAAGCACCGGGTCACCCAGAGCCAACTGGTACCGCCTCTGGCTCTGTTGTGGCTGAACTCGCCGCTGAAGGATGACTATGATCTCTCCAGCCTGGAGACTCTCCAGGTCGGTGGGGCGAAGTTCAGCGAGGAGGCGGCGCGCCGGGTGGGACCGGAGCTCGGGGTAACCCTGCAACAGGTTTTCGGGATGGCTGAGGGCCTGGTGAACTACACCAGGCTCGATGATGACCCGAAGACCATCGCTGCCACCCAGGGGCTACGGATCTCCCCGGACGATGAGGTCCGGGTGGTGGACGGGCAGGACAATGATGTTCCGGTCGGTATGCCGGGAAATCTGCTGACCCGGGGTCCGTACACGATCCGCGGGTACTTCCGTGCTCCGGAGATCAACCGGCGCAGCTTCACCGAGGACGGCTTCTACCGCACCGGCGATGTGGTGCGCATGGATGAGCGCGGGTACCTCACCGTGCTGGGGCGGTCGAAGGACCAGATCAACCGGGGCGGGGAGAAGATTTCTCCTGAGGAGGTGGAGAACCTTCTGCTCGGTCACGAGGGCATCCACGATGTCTCGG
>NZ_CACZOO010000188.1 GCF_902782855.1 uncultured Corynebacterium sp. | reverse complement strand
GATCCAGTATGAGCAGCCCGTCCGGGTCGTTGGACTCGATGCCGAACTGCATGCCGTACAGTTTTTTCTCCTCGCAGGCGAACGCGGCGGCGATGCCATGGCCGTGCGCGGTGACGGTGAAGCCCTCCGGAGCGGCGGAGACGGCGTCCCCGTGGCTCATCCAGACCTTGTGGGTGCCCTCGAAACCGGTGTGCAGCGACCCGCCGTCGACGGTGATGTCGGTGCGGCCGTACTCACGGTCACCGGTCTGGGAGACCGTGCCGCCGAGGGCGTGGGTCATGGCCTGGAAGCCGTAGCAGATACCGAAGACCGGCACGCCCAGTTCCAGCAGACCGGGCTGCAGGGCAGGGGCGCCGTCGGCGTAGACGGAGGAGGGGCCACCGGACAGGATCAGCGCCGCGGGATTCTTCGCGGCGATCTCCTCGGCGGACATGGTGTGCGGGACAACCTCGGAGTAGATCCGGGCCTCACGGACGCGGCGGGCGATGAGCTGCGCGTACTGGGCCCCGAAATCCACCACGAGGACCGGGCGCTGACTGCCCGGTGTACTGGGGTTCTCTGGGTGCGTCACGTCCACCAACCCTACCCGACGGCGGTGATCTCACCGGCAGGTGCCGGACCCTGTTCCGATGCAGTCCCCCGACGCCGCCGGCGGATGGCGACGTGCACCCGCTCGCCTACCCGACGTGCACCCGTGGACACGCGCCACGTTCCGGCTCGACCCGACGCAGGATCTCCCGGGTCACCGCGGCGTTCTCCCCGCGTCCCACCACCAGGAAACGGAGCATCTCCCGCACCGGTGACGCGGACTCCCAGGAGAAGTAGATGTCCGGTACCGCGCCGGTGAAGTCCCGGATGTCCAGGGCGAGCGCGGCAATGGCGTTGGGCACCGCCGTCGCGGAGACCTGAAGCACCGGGACACCGTCGACGGCCCGGCCGGTGACCTCCAGCGGGCTGGCGAAATCACTGGGGTCTCGCACGGTGATCTCCAGGAACACCAGCGGCCGGTCGTCGACGAGCCGGTTGACCCGCCGGATCCGCCGGTCCGCGAGCCCGTACTCCTCCTCCGTCCCCTGTCCGGTGTGCGGGGCGAGCCGCAGTTCCCCGGTCCCGCCGACTGCGGCGCGCAGGATGTTCTCCGCCGCCCGGTCGTAGCGGATCTCGTTACCGCGCAGTTCCAGTGAGCGGCGGGTCCGGGAGATGGCGGAGACCACCAGGATGCCGAGGATGAACCACGCCGCCACCCGCACCCCTTCGGGTCGTTCCACCACATTGGCCACCAGCGTGTACAGCAGGACCGCGGTGACCGCCAGGAACAGGAGATGCCGACGCTGCTGTCCGGCCCGCCGCGCGGAGACCGCCACCGCCACCGCACCGGAGGTCAGCAGGACGAGGACGCCGGTCGCGTAGGCCCCGGACTGGGCGTCCACGTCCGCGCGGAAGAGAAGTACGACGACCACGGCGATGACGGTCAGCACCGCGACCATCGGACGCGACCGTCGCGCCCACTCCGGAGCCATCCCGTAGACCGGGAGGTACTTCGGGATCAGCGCCAGCAGACCCGCCATGGCCGAGGCCCCGGCGAACCACAGGATCGCGATCGTCGCGGCATCGTAGATGTTGCCGACCGGGTCCCCGAACTCCTCGTGGGCGAGCCAGGCCAGGGCCCGGCCGTTCGCCGCTCCGCCTGCGGCCAGGGCATCGGCGGGTACCAGCATCGTCACGCACAACGAGGACGCCACGAGGAAGACACTCATCACCATAGCGCTGGTGGCCACGAGCCGGCGGCCCGAACGGATCCGCGACTCACGCGGATGCCCCGGATCCGTCGGGCGGATCAGCGGCATCACCGACACCCCCGTCTCGAACCCCGACATTCCCAGGGCGAGCTTCGGGAAGACGATGACGGCGACAGCGATCATCGCCCACGGTGAGGAGTGCTGCTCCGCCAGCGCGGCGGTCCAGTGGGCGACATGCCCCTCCTCGGTGACGATGCGCCACAGACCGCGTGCCACGACCATGGTGGTCAGGAACAGGTAGGACGCGACGAGGACGACGGAGACCCGGACGGCCCCGGCGAACCCCTTGAGGAAGACCACCGCGAGCAGTCCGGCCAGGGCGAGGGTCACCGGGATGAGCAGGGGTGAGTGCGAACTGCTGAGCAGATGGGTCGCCGCGTCCGAGGACGACAGGGTCACGGTGACCATGAAGTCGCAGGCGGCGAAGCCGAGCAGCACCAGGACGAGCAGTTTGCCCTTCCATCCGGTGACCATCCGGGCCAGCATGCCGACGGAACCGAGCCCGTCCGGCGATTCCCGGGCGATCCGACGGTAGACCGGCACCGCCCCACAGAGGGTGACGAGGACGAGGACGACGGTGGCGACCGGGGCGAGGGCACCGGCCGCGGCGACGGCGATTCCCGGCTGGTAGCCGAGGGTGGAGAAGTAGTCGACACCGGACAGGCACATGACCTGCCACCAGGGGTGACGGGCGTCCCTGGCCGGAGTGTGGAGTGGGGTGGGGGGCTGTGCGGTGAAGGCGTCCAGCCGGACGGGCGCGGGGCCCTGTGCGTTCTGCATGCGAGGACAAGCTACGCCGCCCACCACAGCCCCACAAGAGCGGGAAACGCGGTGAGCGGCGGAAACCTCCGAAAGGCGGAGGCCATGTCGCACCGGCCGGCACAGGCCGGAACAGGCCGGAACAGCGGAATGCCCGGGGCCGGCGTGTCAGCGCACGACCAGGGGGGCCTTCTGGAAGCTCTTCAGGTCGGTGTAGCCGCACTTGGCCATCGACCGCTTGAGGCCACCGACGAGGTTCTCCTCGCCGAAGGGGTTGTCGGTCGGGCCGAAGAGCAGCTTCTCCAGTGGCACCGTCTCCCGGTTCAGTGTCCCGAAGGCACCGGCGACGGAGTCGACCTCACCGCGTGGCAGCTGCGGGTGGGCGGCGACCGACGGCCAGAAGAAGCCCTGTCCACCGGAGTTCTCCGCGACGGCCAGCGGGGCACCGAGGGAGACAGCGTCCGCGCCACAGGCGATGGACTTCGCGATGTCGCCCGAGGATCCCAGCTCCGAATCGGCGATGACGTGGACGTACCGGCCACCGGTCTCGTCGAGGTAGTCCAGCCGCGCCGCGGCGGCGTCCGCGATCGCGGTGGCCATCGGCACGTCGATACCCAGGGTCGTGGTGTTCGTCGTGGTACCGGCGCCGACGATGACCCCGGCGACACCGGTGCGCATGAGATGCATCGCCGTGGAGTAGTCCACCACGCCACCTGCGATGACCGGGGCGTCGAGCGAACCGACGAACTCGCGCAGGTCCAGCGGCTCACCGTCGGAGTAGACGTGCTGGGCGGAAATCAGTGTGCCCTGGATGACGAGCAGGTCCAGGCCTGCCCTGACGAGCGCAGGAGCCAGCTCACGGGCGTGCTGCGGAGAGACCCTCACACCGAAAGTGACACCCGAGTCACGGACCTGGGCGATGCGCTCGGCGAGCAGACCGGCATCCACCGGAGCAGAGTGCAGTTCCTGCAGGACAGCCTGGGCGGCGAAGCCCGGCTCCGGCAGTCCCAGCGGGTCATCTCCGCCGGCTGCGGCGCGGACCTTCGCCAGGGCGCCGTCAAGGTCTGTCTGGCGGCCCCACAGCCCCTCGGCGTTGATGACCGGGAGGCCACCGAGCTTCCCGAACTCCACCGCGAACTCCGGGGTGACCACGGCGTCCGACGGGTGGGACATCACCGGGATGTCGAAACGGTACGCGTCGATCCTCCAGGTGGTGTCCACGTCATGGGACGAACGGGTACGACGGGACGGGACGATGTCGACCTGGTCGAGACCGAAGACCCGACGGGCCGTCCGACCCATGCCGATGCTGACCTGATCCTGCATGTGGTGATCCTTCTGATCCGGGCTGTGGTTCAGCGCTGGTAGTAGTTCGGGGCCTCAACGGTCATGGTGATGTCGTGCGGGTGCGACTCACGCAGACCGGCACCGGTGATCTGCACGAAGTGCGCGTCATTGAGCTCGGAGACGGTGTGGGAGCCGGTGTAGCCCATCGCGGCCCGCAGGCCACCGACCATCTGGTAGACGATGGCCCCGACATCACCACGGAACGGGATCCGGCCCTCGATGCCCTCCGGCACCAGCTTCTCCTCGCTCTTGACGTCCGCCTGGAAGTAGCGGTCCTTGGAGTAGGAGCGCTGCTCACCGTGCAGGCCGCGCCCCTTCATCGCGCCGAGCGAGCCCATGCCGCGGTACATCTTGTACTGTTTGCCGTTGACCACGGTGATCTCGCCCGGGGCCTCGGTCGTGCCTGCGAGCAGGGAACCCAGCATCACCGAGGACGCCCCGGCGGCCAGGGCCTTGGCGATGTCACCGGAGTACTGCATGCCACCGTCGGCGATGATCGGGACGCCGGCCTTGCGGGCGGGCACCGCGGCCTCGAGGATCGCGGTGATCTGCGGGGCACCGACGCCGGCGACGACGCGGGTGGTGCAGATCGAACCCGGGCCGATACCGACCTTGATGGCGTCCGCTCCGGCGTCGATCATGGCCTGGGCCGCACCACGGGTGGCGAGGTTGCCGCCGATGACGTCGATCCGGTCACCGAACTCCCTCTTCACCCGGGAGACCATCTCCAGCACACCGGTGTTGTGGGCGTGGGCGGTGTCGACGACCAGGGCGTCCACCCCGGCGTCGACCAGGGTGCCCGCCCGGCGCCAGGAATCCTCACCGGTGCCGATGGACGCACCGCAGAGCAACCGGCCGGAAGCGTCCTTGGCCGCGTCCGGGAACTTCTCCCGCTTGGCGAAGTCCTTGACGGTGATCAGGCCGGTGAGCTTGCCGGCCCCGTTGACGATCGGCAGCTTCTCGACCTTGTGCCGGGACAGCAGCCGCAGGGCGGCGTCTGCTGAGACACCCTCCTCGGCGGTGACCAGCGGCATCGGGGTCATGACATCGACGACCTTCGCGGAGAAGTCCTCCTCGAAACGCATGTCACGGTTGGTGCAGATACCGACGAGCATGCCCTCGGCATCCACCACCGGCAGGCCGGAGATACGGTACCGGGCGCACAGGGCGTCCACCTCGGCGATCGTCATGTCGGGGGTGCAGGTCACCGGGTCGGACACCATGCCGGCCTCACTGCGCTTGACGATCTCGACCTGCTCCGCCTGGTCCGCGATGGACAGGTTGCGGTGCAGGATGCCCATGCCACCCTGGCGTGCCATGGCCACAGCCATCCGCCCCTCGGTGACGGTGTCCATCGCCGCGGAGATGATCGGCACATTGAGCGTGATGTTGCGGGTCAGCTGGGTCCTCGTGACCACGTCGGAGGGGATGACGTCCGAGGCCGCGGGAAGGAGCAGCACGTCATCGAATGTCAGGCCGACAAGCTCCACCTTCCGCGGGTCGTCGCCTCCGGTGGTCACGTACTGAACGTCGGTCATGCCCTTGTGTTCCTCCTGCATCCGTGGTCGCCGCCGTGTGTCTGCGGCCGTACCCGTGGTCGCGCGCCGGTCCCGCGCAACCGTGTACCCATCAGAGTAACCCCCGGCGCCCACGCACCTGGCATCGCCTCCGTCGCAGTCCCGGAGCGGACCTGTACGGTGGAGGGCGTGAACTACGATGACGCGCTGATGCCTCCGGACCCCTTCGCCGGGGACCCGAATGACCCGGCGTCGTTCCTGGAACCTGACGACGACTACCCCGAGGAGCCGGTCTCCGAGGAGGAACGGGTCCTGCTGCGGGAAGACCTGGTCAATGTGCGCAGGTTCCGGCAACTGCTGGAACCCCGGGGTATCCGGGGGATCTCGATGCTCTGCGACGACTGTGATGAGCTGCACTACTATGACTGGCCGATCATCCTGGCCAACATCACCACGATCCTCAGCGGGGACGCCGTGCCGGTCCACGAGCCTGGCGCCGCCCCTGACCCCGACGTCTACGTGTCCTGGGAGTACTGCGCCGGGTACGCGGACGCCGTGGACTGGATCGTGCATGAGCACCGGACGACCAACCCCCGGTTCCGTTTCTGACCCCTCCCCTTCCCCCTTGCGCCCGTCCTGCTCCGCGGGCACGGTTGTTGACCGCCCCCGGTCCAGCGGACACCGGGGATCAGGAGCCCCTGACCTCCCCTGTGACCGGCCCAGCGGGCGACCCTTCCTGACCGGTGGCCCCGTCGTCGACATCGACCTTGCCGGAGGTCGGCGTCGGTGAAGCCGGCTCCTGCCCAGTGGGGTCCACGCCCTCACCGGGGGTGTCCGTCCCCGACGGGTCGCCGGAGGCCCCGGTGCCGTCCGCGTCCTCGGGCGGTTCCGTGGTGGGATCAGCCGCGTCGGTCGGGGTGCCGACGCCGGTCTCGGTCAGCTCGGTGACGGTCGTGCTCTCCGCCCCGGTCGGCGCCGCGTCCGCCGAGGGGGATGTGGAGTTCGACGATCCGGGGGTCACTGACCGCGGGGACGTCGGTCCACCGGTCGAGGTCTCCGGGGCCGGGGTGTTCTGCCGGCCGTCGGTGACCTCGTCGTGGGCGGGGATGCCCGGGATCGCCCCCTGGTACACGGCGACCCCGAGACCGCCGACAGCGATCGCGGCGGCAACGCCACCGGCGATCACCATGCCGGTGACGGAGACACCGCCGGCAGCTGCCGCGCGACCGGTGAGACCGGCGAGGATGCCGCCCCGACGGTGGCGACGGTGACGGCCGGAAGCGATCGGGGTGACCGTCGCACCTGCTGCAGCGGCACTCCCGGCGTCCAACAGGGCGTTGATGTCCGGCGGCGCCACCGGAACGGCGGTGGCCGCATCGAGCTCAGCACGTGCGTCGGCGAGCAGACCGATCAGGGGGTCGCCACTGTCAGGACGCTCTCCCGCAGCCAACGCGTCCAACAGCAGATCGAGCCTGGAGACGGCATCTGCGTCCCCTGCCATGCTCTCGATGTCCCGATCGTTCATTCGCGTGTCCTCATATCCTCGTGCCCGCCGTCACGTTCCTCAAGGACCGCCCGCATCTTCGCCAGCGCCCGGAACTGTGCGACCCGCACCGCTCCGGCCGTGGAACCGACCATGGCAGCGGTCTCCTCGGCGGAGTAACCACCGAAGATCCTGAGGGACACGATCCTGCGTGCCTTCTCACCCAGCACATCGAGCAGGTCCGACACTTCGTTACACGAGCTACGGTCGAGTGTCAGCGACTCCGGGGTGTCCGTCGTCACCTCCTTGTCCGGGATCTCGTCGGTGGGCACCGACAGGTCCCTGCCCTGGGAACGGCGGGCGTCCACGATCTTGTTCGCGGCGATACGGTAGA
The DNA here is from genome assembly GCF_902782855.1 of uncultured Corynebacterium sp. Taxonomy (GTDB): domain Bacteria; phylum Actinomycetota; class Actinomycetes; order Mycobacteriales; family Mycobacteriaceae; genus Corynebacterium. The sequence goes on along the minus strand of NZ_CACZOO010000188.1, from coordinate 1,040 downwards.
CGAAAGCCATGAAGGGCCGCCCCTCCTCCCGGTACCCGGGCAGCGCCTTCGCCACCGCAAGACAGATCTCCTGGGTGAGATCCTCAGGTGTGGGGTAACGCGTGACGGGGATGCGCAGACGGCAGTAACGGAGAACCACAGGATGGATGATGTCGATGACCCGCTGGAGAGCCCCCCGGTCCCCGTTCACCGCTGACGGGACCAGCCGTGAGAGCTGTTCGTCCGTGTCGTCGGTAGCCTTCATCGTCCCGTCTTCATCCATCGCCCACGCCCCCTCTGATGACAGGGCCACCGATGAAAATTACCACAGACCAGGCCGTGGACCGGCACCGTTCGAATATCTCTCGAACACCCCGCAGGCGCTCACGCGGGCATCCCGTGGACGGCGCCACGCTGCAGCCACCCCCTTATCGGGGGGCCTCCCGTTGTCTCGCGCTGCCGAACCGCGACGACTGCCCTAACGTGTGTTTCCCGGCGAAATGCGGATCGAACTGGGGTTAGCCGGCATCGGACACATGGCGCGAACATTCGTCATCTTCCGCACAAGAGCCTGTTACGTGGCGTTCACGAACGGGGGCGAAGCTGTGTTCATCGGATCACGACACCGCGATCCGGGGAACACCACGTCACTGACCGAACGTCACGAGGAGAATTTCCATGCCGCAGCCGAGCCAGCTTCCGGGACCGACCTCCGATTTCTGGGAGTGGCAGCTCCGCGGCGCATGCCGGGGAGCGGACTCCGCGGTCTTCTTCCACCCCGACGGGGAGCGCGGCCGGGCCCGCGCCATGCGTGAACACCGCGCCAAGGCCATCTGCCGGGAGTGCCCGGTGCTCGCCCGGTGCCGGGAGTACGCTCTCGCGGTCGGCGAGGTCTACGGCATCTGGGGCGGAATGAGCGAGTCCGAGCGCGCCGCCGCCGACCGCCGACAGCACGGCGGACGCATCGTCGCCGGGCGGACCGTCACCGGGCGCACCGTCGCACAGATCGGCCACACCACCCGCGAGGTCCGGGTCTCCGCGTAGCACGCCGGGACCGGGTC
>NZ_CACZOO010000187.1 GCF_902782855.1 uncultured Corynebacterium sp. | reverse complement strand
TGACCCCCACCCCCAGATCAGCCCCACAGCGCAGCGCCGCGCCGCGCGCGAGTTGTCCGGCGACCGTGGGGTCAACCGGTCCCCGGCGCTCGAGCAGAGAGGCGTCCACCCCCGCCAGAGAGTGCTTGAGGTCGGTCGCGTAGACCACAAGGCCACCGCGCAGCACAGTCGAGGCCCCGGGGACGTCAGCGACGGTGCCTGCGATGAGACCGCCGGTCAGGGACTCCGCGGTGGCGAGTGTGAGCCCCGCTCCTCGGCACAGCTCCACCAGCTCAGCGGCCGTCGTGGAGACCAGCTCCCCCGCCCCGGACGCCCTCCTCACCACCATCGGAGATCAGTGCTCCGGCCGGTTGCGGGAGTCCAGCAGGTACTGCACACCGGTGATGACGGTGACCGCCACCGCGAGAAGGATCAAGGGGACCGTGATCCAGTCGGTCCAGTCCGGCAGCGGAGCGATGACCATTGCGACGGCGAACGTCTGGAGCACCGTCTTGAGCTTCCCGCCCTTCGACGCGGGAACGACCTTGCCACGTCTGGCGAGCGCCATCCGCCAGACCGTGATACCCAGTTCACGGACCACGATGACCGCGGTCACCCACCACCACAGGTCGCCGAGGATGTTCAGGGTGACCATGGCCGAGATCATCAGCGCCTTGTCGGCGACCGGATCTGCGAGTTTGCCGTAGTCGGTGATCACCTCGTAGCGGCGCGCGAGGAAGCCGTCGAGCTGGTCGGTACCCATCAGTACGCAGAACGCCACCAGGGACCACCACCGCAGTGCGGTGTCCAGATCACGCGCACCGTCGAGCGGACCGGCCGCGACGAGCAACCACACGAACACCGGGATGAGGAGGATCCGGACCGTGGTCAGGACGTTCGGGACGTTGTACCGGTGTACGGCCGTGCCCACGGTGGACCGCTGCTTCCTCCGGGAGGGTCGTCCGCCATGCTGCGTCTGTCGCTCTGTCTCCTGCACGGTCCTCACATTACCCGCACGCCCACGGGATGCGGGCGGGGAGGGCTCCCGTGCAGGTCGTCAGTCCTGTACGGCCGACGGACCTTGGCCCCGGTCCTCCAGAACGTGCCGCTCGGGACGTTCCACCACGGTGCCGCGGGAGGCGATGAGGCTGGCCACCACAGTGACCGCCAGAACACCCACGATGACGAGGAGGGACGCTCCGGTGGTGATCTCCGGGGCCCCGTGGACCCCTTCACCGCCGTTGATGAACGGCAGGGAGTTCTCGTGCAGGGCGTGGAGAACCATCTTGGCACCGATGAAGGCGAGGATGACACCCAGTCCGTAGGGCAGGTAGACGAGCCGTTCCAGCAGCCCACCGAGCAGGAAGTACATCTGCCGCAGGCCGAGCAGGGACAACGCGTTGGTCGTGAAGACAATGTAGGGTTCCTGTGTGATCCCGTAGATCGCCGGGATGGAGTCCAGGGCGAACATCACATCGGTCAGCCCGATGGCTACGAGGCAGACGAACAACGGCGTCATCGCACGCTTGCCTGCCTCACGGATCCACAGCTTGTCGGAGTTGTACCCCGAGGACACCGGGACGACCTTCCGGATGAACTTGATGATCCTCATGTCGTTCGGGTCGGTCTCGGGAACGTCCCGGACCTCGTCCGCCACAGTTTTCACGGCGATGACGAGGAGGAAGAGGCCGAAGAGGTAGAACACATCGGACCAGGCCTCGATGATCGCCGCGCCCAGGGCGATGAAGAGCCCACGGAAGACCAGGGAGAGCGCGATACCGATGAGCAGAACCTTCTGCTGGTACTTCGCCGGCACCTTGAACGCGCCCATGATCAGCGCGAAGACGAAGAGGTTGTCGACGCTCAGCGCTTTCTCCGTGACATATCCGGAGAAGAACTCCATGCCGTGAGCGTGCGGGTCGCCGGGCTCACCCCAGGTGAGCCAGAGGAAGACCCCGAAGGCGATGGACAGGGCGATGTAGAACAGAGTCCAGAAACCGGACTCCTTCATCGACGGCGCATGCGGGGTGCGGACATGCGAATAGAAATCGAAGACGAAGAACCCGGCGATCACCGCAATGGTGATGACCCAGGTGAGAGCGTTTACTTCCATGACAGAAATTCCTCCGGTCGCGAGAGTTCGGTGACCGGAGGTCTCCCCCACCACGCCGCACCCCTGACCCGGGACGTTGCGTGGTCGACACGACCGGGTGGGCCCACCCGCCCGCTACGGAGCGGACGGGCGGTGACCACCGTGTTGACGATCAGTGTCGCGGGCGGGGTACTCCCCTCCATGACAGTGGGCGAGTCTAGCAGAATCCGCCGCAGCACCGGGCGGGGGTGGCGGCGCTCAGAACACCCCTCCGGTGCCTGATGCGTCAGCGCTGACGACACGGACCGGCGCGGCGTCCACATCGGGGCCGGAACCGTCTGCACCGTCGTCTGCACCGTCGCCAGGTCCCTGCTCGTCGAGCAGTTCCTTCGGTGCGTCAGCGGGATCCGCGCCCTTGATCATCCAGATGACGGTCTCCAGCTCCTCGGGCTTGACCAGCACCTCCCGGGCCTTCGACCCCTCGGAGGGGCCGACAACCCCACGGGTCTCCATGAGGTCCATGAGACGACCGGCCTTCGCGAAACCGATGCGCAGCTTCCGCTGGAGCATGGAGGTGGACCCGAACTGACTGCTCACCACGAGTTCCACCGCCTGCAGCAGATCCTCGAGATCATCGCCGATATCGGCGTCGATCTCCTTCTTCGCCTCCACCGACTTGTCATCTGTGACGCCGTCGGTGTAGTCCGGCTCGGCCTGGTCCTTCGCCGCGTCCACCACGGCCTGGACCTCCTCATCGGTGACGAAGGCACCCTGCAGGCGCCGCGGCTTGTTCGCCCCCTGCGGGATGAACAGACCGTCGCCCATGCCGATGAGCTTCTCGGCGCCACCCTGGTCGAGGATGACGCGGGAGTCGGTGAGCGACGACGTGGCGAAGGCGAGACGGGAAGGAACGTTCGTCTTGATCAGGCCGGTGACCACATCCACCGAGGGGCGCTGCGTCGCCAGCACCAGGTGGATACCGGCGGCGCGGGCCTTCTGGGTGATGCGGACGATCGAGTCCTCGATCTCTTTCGGGGCGGTCATCATCAGGTCAGCGAGCTCGTCGACGACGCAGACGATGTAGGGGTAGGCCCGGTACTCCCGCTCGGAGCCGAGGGGAGCCTCGAACTCCCCGGAAATCACCTTCCGGTTGAAGTCCTTGATGTGACGGACACGTGCGGACTTCATGTCCAGGTACCGCTGCTCCATCTCCTCGACCAGCCATGTCAGCGCGGCCGCAGCCTTCTTCGGCTGGGTGATGATCGGGGTGATCAGGTGAGGGATGCCCTCATAGGGGGTCAGCTCAACCATCTTCGGGTCGACGAGGATGAGGCGGACCTCCTCCGGGGTCGCCCGGGTGAGGATCGAGACCAGCAGCGAGTTCACGAACGCGGACTTACCCGAACCGGTGGAACCCGCTACGAGCAGGTGCGGCATCTTCTGGATCGAGTGGGCGACCATGTCACCCTCGATGTCCTTACCCAGACCGATGAGCATCGGGTCGGGGTCCTGGGAGACCGCTGGTGCGTTCAGCACGTCCCCGAGCCGGACCATCTCGCGGTCGGAGTTCGGCACCTCGATACCGACCGCAGACTTCCCGGGGATCGGGGTGAGCAGTCGGACGTTGTCGGTGGCCACGGCGTAGGCGATGTTGGACTGCAGGTTGGTGATCTTGGAGACCTTCACGCCCGGGCCGAGTTCCACCTCGTACCGGGTGACTGTCGGGCCACGGGAGAAACCGGTGACCTGCGCGTCCACCTTGAACTCGCTGAAGACCTCGGTGATCGCCTCGATCATCCGGTCATTGGCCTCGGTCCGGGTCTTGGGCTTGTCGCCGTCGATGAGCAGGTCGGTGCTCGGCAGCTGGTAGTCGGTGGTGGTCTCCGGCTGGCGCGGGGCCGGTGCCGGTGCGGGGGTCTCCTCGCG
>NZ_CACZOO010000186.1 GCF_902782855.1 uncultured Corynebacterium sp. | reverse complement strand
GGGTCGGTGGAGCTCAATGAGGCGCTCCACAGGAACTGACACCGGACGGCACGAACGCGGAAGACCCCCGCTGCGGGAGGTTCACTCCGGATCCCGGAGCGTGCCTCGGCCGGCGGGGGTTTTCCGGCGGGGACTACCGCGCCAGCGTGCGGAGCCGCTCGGCGGCTTTCGCGATGTCCTCGTCCGTGGCGGTCAGCCCGATGCGGACGTGCCGCTCCCCCGTCGGGCCGTAGAAGTCGCCCGGGGCGACGAGAATGCCCAGGGCGGCGAGCCGGTCCACCGTCTCCCGGCACGGCCGGTCCTCGGTGGCCCACAGGTACAGTCCGCCCTGCGAGTCGTCGATTCGCAGCCCGGCGTCCTCGACCGCGGCGGACAGCACCATGCGGCGGCGGCGGTAGCGCTCCTTCTGCAGGATCTCCTGGCCGTCGTCCTCCAGGGCAGCCACGGTCGCCGCCTGGATCGGCCCGGGCATCATCAGGCCGGCGTTCCGGCGCACGGCGAGAGCCTCGGTGATCAGCGCGGAGTCTCCGACGAGAAAACCCGACCGGTAGGACGCCAGATTCGAGGTCTTCGACAGGGAATGGACGGCAATGAGATTCGTGAAGTCACCGTCGCAGACCCGGGGGTCGAGGACGGACACCGGGGCGTCCTCCACCTCCCGGTTCCAGCCGAGACCGAGGTAGCACTCGTCGGACACGACGATGACGTCGCGACCGCGGGCGAACTCGACGACCTTGCGCAGGTGATCGACGCCCAGCACCCTGCCGTGCGGATTCGCCGGGGAGTTGAGGAAGATCATCGCCGGGGACGCCGGGCCGATCTTCAGCAACGAGTCACTGCGCAGAACGTCGGCACCGGCGATCCTCGCGCCGACCTCGTAGGTCGGGTACGCCAGCTCGGGGATGACCACGGTCTGGCCGGGAACCACGCCGAGGATGAAGGGGAGCCAGGCGATGGCCTCCTTGGTCCCGATCACCGGCAGCACCTGGTCCCGGTCCACCCCGGTGATGCCGAAGCGGCGCGCGAGCGCGGCGACGATCGCGGCACGCAGTGCCGGGGTGCCGACGGTCTGCGGGTAGCCGGGCTCGCCGGCGTTCACCGAGAGCGCCAGCTGGATCGACGGGGCGACCTCGTCGACCGGGGTGCCGACCGACAGGTTGACGATGCCGCCCGGGTACGCGGCCGCCGTCGCCTTCGCCCCCTCGAGGGAGTCCCACGGGAAGTCCGGGAGTTCGGCGGAGAGTGTGCGGCGCGCAGGTGCGGTCATCGGTGTGGTCCTCTAGTCCTGGTTCTGGGGCGGAAGATTCTTGACGCCCTCAGGATCGAAGTCCTGGGGGCCGAGCTTGGCGGCCCCGCCCGGGTCGCCGAGATCGTCGAAGAAGGCGGTGTTGAAGTCGATGTAGTCCTCCCACTCGTCGGGAAGGTCATCCTCGTAGAAGATGGCCTCGGTGGGACACACCGGCTCGCAGGCGCCGCAGTCCACGCACTCGTCCGGGTGGATGTACAGCGATCGCTTGCCCTCGTAGATGCAGTCGACCGGGCACTCCTCCACACACGCCCGGTCCATCACGTCGACGCAGGGCTGCGCGATAACGTAGGTCATTGGTAGTCACTTTCCGAAAACTCGTCACGTCCCGCTGCCCACGGGTCGTCGGTACCGTCGGCAGCGGATCTCATCTTGTCACTTCAACCGCAGCATTGCCCAACCGCCGCCGGCCAGCCCCAGCGGTAGAAGCAGGAGCGTGGTCAGGGAGCCGCCCAGGATGGTGTCGCCACCGAGACCCGGGAGTGCGGGCCAGAACACCAGGATCAGGTATCCTGCCAGCCAGGTCCACAACGGGGCCGCTGCCAGGGAACGGTTGTCGGTCCACAGCAGCGCTGTCTTCGTCAGCACCGCCAGGAACCACGGTGTGGCCACCAACGGCCAGGGGAAGGGGACAGACGTGTCACCGACCGTGATCCTCGAGCCGAGGTAGAGGGCCGCGAGCAGAACCGCGGCCAGTGCCCCGGCACACAGCCAGACGATGCCCGCGGTACGTTCACCGCGGGTGGTGTCCCTGCGGACCTGACGGCGCTCCGGATCACCCCAGTGGGGTTCATCTGTGGTGCGCACCGGCTACCTCCCTTCAGCAAACAGACAGTCTAGTCTGTCCAGTGTTTCCACGGAAAGTCCCGACCCCGCGTCACGGCGGTCACCGAGCATGAAACTCTCTGTCCCGAGCAACGGCTGGGTGATGAGATTCGACAGACAGAACGGCACCGGACCACCGTGCGCCCCGGTCCGGGGCGTGTCGATGACATCGCCGGCGTTACCGTCGGCGACCCAGAGCTGGGTGGCGTGGGCGACCATCGCCGCCCGCTTCGCGTCGAGGTCCGCCGCGGTGCCGACGACCCTGGCATCCACCGAGGACGCCGGGACACTGGCCAGCTCGCCGTCCCCCGGCCACCGCCAGCCGACCGGAGGCCCACCTGCGGCACGGAGTGCTGCCAGACCGGCGTCGAGGTTCTCCGTCTCGGTGACACACCACCAGATCCTCGCCGGAGTCCACGCCCCCGCGTCCGCCTGCGCCGCGACAGCGGCATGCGTGACCTCATGGGCGCGGATGTGGTCGGGGTGCCCGTAGCCGCCGTCGGGCCCGTAGGTGACGACCACGTGCGGGCGCAACCGGGCGATGTCTGCGCGCAGGGTGCCGACAGCGGCGTCCCCTGAACGGACGAAGGCGCGGGGATGCCCGGCCGGTGGGGTGCCCGCCATGCCCGAGTCACGCCAGCGCGCCACCCCGCCGAGGAACCGCGGCCGGGAGATCCCGACGGTGGCGTCCCGGTTGACCCCCAGGGCGGACAGGGCGCGCTGCAGTTCGGCGATCCGGTACCCGCCGAGCAGGCCGGAGCGGTCAGCGACGAGACCCTGGTACTTGTCACCGATCACCTCCCCCTCCTCGCCGAGGGTGCAGGTCACCACAGTCACCTCCGCACCTCGGCGCGCCCACTGGGCCAGCGCGAGACCGGTCCACAGGGATTCGTCGTCAGGGTGGGCGTGCACGGCGAGCACACGGATGCCGCGCAGATTCCGGTCGGTCATCGGTCACCTTCTTCATCAGGTTCGGTCGGGGTGGTCAGGGCGGTCGGTGATGCAGTGGCGTTCGGTGGTGCAGTGGCGGTCGCCGTCTCCTCGGCCCGCCGCCAGAGCGCGGCAGAGACAAGTGGCCCGGTGTCCCGGTCCAACGGCCAGTCCGCCAGCCGGGGTCGGGGTCCGACAAGATCCGGGCCGACGGCGATCACCCGGCGGTCGTGGACCAACGGCACGTCGATCCGCAACCCGGCGACGGCCTGCGCCACCCGCTCCACGGTCCCGCCGACCAGGGTTGCCACCCCACCACCGCTGAGGCCGCCCACCGAACTCCCGGCGGAGTCGAGGATGCCGTCGATCTCCGCCGAGCACAGACCCGAGGCGTTCTCGGTGCGCCCGGAGGCGGCGTCGTCCGCTCCCCCCGTCCCGGCGGGTTCTGTGCCCTCTGTGCTCTCTGTGCCCTCTGTACCTTCTGCAGACTGAGCCGGTTCTGTGGTCGGTGACGGCGTCGGCACAGCGGTGACCAGTGGCAGCCCGTCGGACGGCCGGGAGACCGCCCTGGTCTCCGGGTCGCAACCGTAACGGCTGCGCAGTTCAGTGAGCGTCTCCGGACTCTCCTGCCAGGCGATGACGGCGTCCACCTCCCCGGTGGGCAGGAAAGTGCCGTAGAGGTCGCCGGCGGGACGCAGCACCGGCTCCGCGGCGATACCGGCCCCGGTGAGCTGGTCGACAACTCGACGGGCGGCCTCGACCGCCACCGCATCCGTACCGTCCGCCGCAATCCTCAACGGGGTGAGGCCCCCACCCGCCGTCGGCAGGCCGGGTGCCGCCGGAGTATCAGCGGCCGGCTCCCCTCGGCGATGGTGTCCGGGCCGTCCCCCGCGCCGTCCCC
>NZ_CACZOO010000185.1 GCF_902782855.1 uncultured Corynebacterium sp. | reverse complement strand
GTCGAACTCAACCCCCTGTTCGCCCGCGACGGTGAGGCGACGAGCTTCCCGCGTCACCGGATCCCGGTCTCCGGCAGCCTGCCGGAGACCGCCTATCAGCTCATCCATGACGAGGCGATGCTCGACGGCAACGCGCGGATGAACCTCGCCACCTTCGTCGGCACGTGGATGGACGACCATGCGGACCGGCTGTACCGCGAGACGTTCGACAAGAACATGATCGACAAGGACGAGTATCCCGCCACCGCCGACATCGAGGACCGCTGCTGGCGGATGATCGCACACCTGTGGCACGCGCCCGACCCGGAGCGCACGATCGGCAGTTCCACCGTCGGTTCGTCGGAGGCGTGCATGCTCGGCGGGTTGGCCCTGAAACGACGGTGGCAGCACAGGCGTCGGGCGGCGGGGGAGTCCACCGCGAGCCCGAACATCGTGCTCTCCTCGGCGGTGCAGGTGTGCTGGGAGAAGTTCTGCAACTACTTCGACGTCGAGCCTCGCTTCGTGCCGGTGACCGGGGAGCACCGCGTCCTCGACGGCCATGACCTGGACAGTTACGTCGACGAGAACACCATTGGCGTGGTCGCGATCATGGGTGTGACCTACACCGGCATGTATGAGCCGGTCGCGGCGGTCGCCGCCGCCCTCGACGACATCGAGGCCCGGCGGGGTCTGGACATCCGCATTCACGTGGACGCCGCGTCCGGCGGCATGATCGCCCCGTTCCTGCAGCCTGACCTGGAGTGGGACTTCCGGCTGCCGCGGGTCGCCTCGATCAACGTCTCCGGGCACAAGTACGGACTGGTGTACCCGGGGCTGGGGTGGATCGTGTGGCGTACCGCGGAGGATCTGCCGGAGGACCTGATCTTCCGGGTGAGCTACCTCGGCGGGGACATGCCGACCCTGGCGTTGAACTTCTCCCGCCCCGGTGCGCAGGTGCTGCTGCAGTACTACCTGTTCCTGCAGCTGGGGATGGACGGCTACCGGCGGGTGCAGGGCGCCACGATGGACGTCGCGCGGTACCTCGCGGGCGAGATCGGGAAGATGCCGGACTTCGAGCTGTGGAATGAGGACCTGGACATCCCGGTGTTCGCGTGGCGTCTCGCGGGGGAGGACGAGAGCCCCGGGGAGGACGCCGGTGACAGCGGGAAGGCCGCCGCGGGCGCACGCCGGGACCGTCAGTGGACGCTCTACGACCTGTCCGAACGACTGCGGATGCGTGGCTGGCAGGTGCCGGCCTACCCCATGCCGTCGGACCTGGAGGACGTCACGGTGCAGCGCATCGTGGTGCGCAACGGGATGAGTCATGATCTCGCCACCATGCTGGTCCGCGATATCCGCGCCTGCGTGCACTACCTCGACCAGCTGGACGCCCCGCTGCCGGACTCCACCGCGGGTGGGTCGCGGGCGGGGTTCCATCACTGAGGTGGTTGGGGACTTCCACGATTGAGGCGGAAGTGAGCTGTGGGATCGTCTCGAAGGCCGGGGCCGGAGCAAGAATTCGAACGGCCCTGCATAGTTGCTCACCGCTACAGTCGCACTGTCCTGGACGCATGCTTAGCTTGTCAGCATGAATGAAATGGAAACCCTGAGTCTGGATGTGTTCTGGGCCAAGTTCGACCGCAAGACTTCGGGTTCGTTGTCCCTGCGGCAGCACCTCACCGACGTGAGTGGAGTGGCACTTCCGGTGGCGGAACATCTCCTGCCCCCTGCCCGTCTCCGGTTGCTGGAGGAGCGGTGCGGAGGGGATCTGGAGAAGATCCTCCGGTTCGTGGCGTGGAGCCATGACATCGGCAAGGCATCCCCGTGGTTCCAGGGGAAGGTGCCCGAGATGAACGAACGGGTTCTGAGCGCCGGCTACCCGGCTATGCTCGCCTCCCCCCAGGAAGTTCGCGCGATGGCGCATGGCCTGGTCAGTGCCTATACCGTGGTTGACTGGCTCGCGGCACGGACGACGAAGAAGCAGACTATCCGGGTGAAGCGTGCCTGGTTCTCCATCCTCGGCGGCCACCACGGTGCCTTCCCCTCCATGGCGAAGAAGCCCGACCCTCTCATCAATGAACCGGCGGAGTGGAAGGACGCCAGGTTCCGGCTCCTCGACCTGGGGGTCCGGCATCTGGGCCTGACCGAGGAAGACATCGATACCTTCGCACAGTTGTCCTGGGGCATCCCGGACCAGGCAGTGGTCACCGGTCTGCTTGTCGCCGCGGACTGGGTGGGTTCCAGTACGTGGAACTTCCCCTACAGCTGTGATTCGGGCGCTGACCAGGATCGCCGTGCCATTGAAGGTCAGCGCAGGATGAGCCTGGGTGGACGGTGGACGCCGTCGCCGGTCGATGCTGAAGCCTTCCAGCACCGTTTCAGTCTCCCCGCGGGTTCGACGATGCGTCCTGTCCAGGAAGCGGTAGTGGAGGCGGTCCGGATGATGGATGGTCCGGGCCTGATCCTCGTGGAGGACGCCACCGGCGGCGGAAAGACGGAGGCGGCTCTGATGGCCGCTGACGTGTGGGCCGCCCGGCTGGGCATGGACGGCGTCTACTTCGGACAACCGACCCGTGTCACCAGCGACGCGATGTTCAACCGGGTCCTGACCTGGCTGGAGAACTCCCCGGAGACCGGAGAAGTGTCGACGGTCCTCGCCCACGGAAAGTCACAGTTCAACAAGGACTATCTCTCCCTCTTCGGGCAGGCTCGACCGACGAACGTCTACAGTTCCGACGGCAGAGACGAAGGGCTGTCTCCGGAAGCGAACTCATGGTTCCGGGGGCGTAAGACCGGACTGCTGGCCTCAGTGGTGGTCGGCACCATAGACCAGCTTCTCTTTGCGGCTCTGAAGTCGAAGCATGTGGTGCTCCGGCATCTCGGACTGGTCGGGAAGGTCGTCATCCTCGACGAGATCCACGCGGCGGACGACTTCATGACCGTCTACCTGACCAGGATCCTGGAATGGCTCGGGGTCTACGGTGTCCCGGTGATCGCACTGTCCGCCACCCTGCCCCCGGCGCGCCGGCAGGAACTGGTGGACGCCTACGCCACAGGTGCCAGCGACTTCGAGACCGAGCGCCTTCCCCTGGAGGAATCCACCGCCTACCCGAGGATCACCTGGGCCACCGGAGCCTCCACCGGTGTCGTTGTTCCGGCCGCCGGTGACCGGACCCGGCGGACCCGGGTCGAATTTCTTCCCGGTGACCTGGAAGAGATGGCACACGCTGTCACGGAAGTGACACGTACCGGTGGATGTGTCGCCGCGATCTGCAACACGGTCAGCCGGGCACAGCAGCTCTTCGAACTCCTTGACGGCACAGTGGAGAACCTCTCACTGCTGCACTCCAGATTCCTCTCCGATCACCGAGCAGACCTGGAGGAGGAACTGGTGGCGGCTCTGGGCAGGGACGGAGAAGCTGCCCGGCGTCCCGGCCGGGTGGTCATCTCCACCCAGGTCATCGAACAGGGTCTCGATCTCGACTTCGACCTCATGTTCAGTGACGCGGCCCCGGTCGACCTGCTGATCCAACGCATGGGACGACTGCACCGGCACGACCTCGCGCCGGGTGTCCGACCGCAGGACAAGACGGAGGCACGGTTCGTCATCACCGGATGCTCGGAGTTCGGGGACGAGGTCGCACCGGAGTTCCCCCGTGGCATTGAGGCTGTCTACCGACGGTCCCGCCTGCTCCGGTCCGTACTCACCCTGCACCGGCACCTGGCAGGTTCCGGGGGAGTTGTGGATTCGCCGCAGGATGTCGCCGGCCTGGTCGCCACCGCGTATGCGGAGGACCTTGTTCCTCCAGCGGCATGGGGTGAAGTGTGGTCGGCGGCGGAACGTCGTGAGGAGGAGTTTCGGGTCGGGCAACGGCAGAAGGCGGAGCAGTTCCGTCTGCCCCGGGCCGACAACGGGGATCTGTCCACCTGGAACGTGGCGGCGACCAGCGACGCCGAGATCGAGGGCCTCGCCCAGGTCAGGGACGCTGACGACAGTGTCGAAGTGGTGGTGGTACGACGCATCGACGGTCGGATTGTCGCTCTTCCGCATGTCTGTGAACTGGACGGGGTGTTCCTCGACGGGCTCCTGGGGATCGAGGACGGGTACGCCCGCCGGCTGGCCCAGTGCACTGTCCGGCTGCCGGCGTGGGTGATGCGCACTGATGCTCAGTTCGATGAGCTGGAGAAGGACGGACAGGAGTCCTGGCAGAGTTCACCGTGGTTGAAGGGGGTTCTTCCCCTGGTCCTTGACGAGTCCGGGGAGAAGCGGGTCGGGGACTGGCTGCTGCGGTACGACAACCGGCTCGGGTTGCTCTGTGAGCGGATGAACGACTGATCGCTCGTCGGCC
>NZ_CACZOO010000184.1 GCF_902782855.1 uncultured Corynebacterium sp. | reverse complement strand
TTCCGGCGGTCAACTTCCGGACCGGTAGTCTGGAGCGGTGACTACCCCGGACTTCACCGCCCCCGTCGAGCTGCGCAGCATCGTCAGCTCCGGCGACCGTCTCCGCCGCGCCGCCCCACTCATGGCGGTCACCTTCGTGGTGGCGTTCATCGCCACTGCTGCGGTGGTGACGTTCCTCCTCGACACACTGTGGTTGGGCTGCGTCCTCGGGGCGGTGCTCGGGGTGATCCTGTGCCGGGTGTTCTTCGGCAACCTGCAGACCGCCTCGGACCGGTCAAACCAGCGGGTGACGCTCAGCGCGGACGGCATCCGCGCCACCGACGGCACCCTGACCACTCTGATGCGCTGGGGTGACGTGCGAATGATCACCACCCCGAGGGGCGCGAACCGGGTGGGCATCGTGGGGGACGCCATGCTCACCCTCAATGCGAAGGGTGACCCGAAACTGGTGGAGCGGTACTCGGAGATGACGGAGACGCCGGAGTCGTTCCGCAGTGGTAGGCCGGTGCACGACCATGACGGTGCCCTGTTCCCCGGCGACTTCGAGAAGGACTGGCGGCAGGGCGAGATCGGTTCCTGGCTGCGTCACTACCGCCCCGATCTCGACGTGTGACCGGTTGCACTTCGGCGGGGCGGTTGTAACACTGGTGCGCATGACTTCGTCCTCCATGCCGGCCCCGCTCCCTCCGTCACTGCGCGGCATCGTGTCGGACTACATCGACGCGACGACAACCGCCGCCGCAACGACGACGGACGCCGCCCTGGTGCTCGACGATGACGCGCACCTCATCACCGCGCACCTCTCCGGCGACTGGGACGACGATGACCTGGCGCACCGGCAGAAGGCCCACCAGACCATCGTCACGCTGCTGGACACGGCCTCCCCGGAGGATCTCTGCGCCGTGGGCACGGAGCTCGCCGGTGCGGCGGAGCTCCTGATGTCCCGGTAGTTCCCCGTGCCGCATGTGCAGCAGGCAGTGCATCCCCCGGTCACTGTCGCTGACAGAGTCACTCAGTCACACAGTCACACAGTCACTGTCGCTACCAGTACCGAGATGCGGAAGACAGGTACCTGACTTCCGCATCTCGGTACTGGTAGCCGCACTAGGGAGGGCTCGGTACCGGTAGCTGCAGAGAGGCGCTGGGGTACAGCCGCTGGACTCCTTACCGCGGTCAGGCGTCCTGATGGTAAATCTGAAGGAGGTTCCCGCACGTGTCGTCGAAGACGGCAGCAGTCGTCTCCCCCATCGAGACCGGCGGCTGGGTGAAGCGCACCCCGAGAGCGCTCAGCCGGTCATGCTCCGCTGCCACGTCATCGACCTCGAAGGAGTTGGCAGGGATCCCGTCAGCGAACAGCGCCTCACGGAACGGGCCGACGGCGGGGTGCCCGGACGGCTCGAGGAGCAGCTCCACGCCGTCCCGGTCCTCCGGGGACACGACGGTGAGCCACCGTGCCTCGCCCAGGGGGATGTCGTTCTTCACCTCGAAGCCGACCAGCCTTGAAGACATCTGTCACGTCGTCACAATAGGCAAGCAATTTCTTGCACGTCAAGGTTCAGGGACGCCGATGGGTTCCGCCAGTCCGGTGCTCTTGCTACGATGGTCCACATTCAGTGACTCCCGGAGCGATCCGCCCGTCACTGGACATAAAACAACCCCGGTAGTGCTGTTACACCACCAGGGTTGCCCGAACACAACGTGCTCGGCCTCCGAGGTTCAGGCGTCTACCTGAACCACCCGAGGATGTCGGTCACGAGTCTGACAGCCCCGCTCGCCACGGTTATCCACTTCAGGATTGTGGCAGCGGGGTCTTTCTTGTCGTGACCGGGTTGATCGTCCGGAGCATTATGAAATCAGTCGACTACTGCGTAGACAACAAGTCATGGTCCCGAAGCGCCATCAGTGCATGATCAACGTGCTCCGGTGTGAACATACGCGCTTTCCGAGGCGACCAGTCCGCAACCTTTTCCGCGATGTCTTCATCGCCGACTCCTTCAGGTGCACGTACTGCAACCCAGTGGACCGTCGCCAACAGCTCCATGTCGTACGCCGACTCGAATCCAGAAGCCAGATCAAGGACATCACTGATCCTCTTCTCTGTCTCGGGGTGATCCGCCAAGACTCGGTCTGCCTCTGACACCGCCTTCGCGACCGGCACCAGCGGCTCTGCCTCACGGACCTTCGAGCTTCCGTCCCCGAAACCGGTGAGGAAATGTCCTTCAACATGCGAAAGCACAAGGCGTAAGTTGTCCGCGTACGGACCGTACCTGTGTGCCACGAATTTAAGGTTCAGAGGCTCGCCGACATTCTGGAGAAAGTACATAAGCTTCTGTGTCTCGATGAGCGACGGCTCGGTGAAGCTCTGCTTGATGTACCGATCGATAATGCCGACCAGCGCAGCACGACCCGTTGTCATGGTCGGACGCTCTGTGGCTACGGGCATATCAACAGCGGCCGGGGCACCTACCGGCGCGAACAGAAGGACCTCGACGTCCGGGGCGCTCTCGAATGCCGCGCGGATCCTCGGCTCAACCTCCGACCAGTCAAGACCCCCATTTCCGCACCCCAGCGGAGGGACTGCGATCGACGTGATCCCTTCCTCTCGGACAACTCGGACGAGATCCTCGAGTCCACTCTCAATATCCGTAAGCCTGGACGGCGACCTCCAGTGGCCCTTCGTGGGGAAGTTGATGATGAACTTCGGTCCGTCCAGAGTCTGGGTAGGCCATACGTGCATCTCACCCAGCTTGACCTCACCCCTCTTGGAGGCTGCAGCGTAGTCCTTGAACATTGCCGGGAACGCGCGCTTGAACTGCAGCGCGATCCCTTTCCCCATGACCCCCTGCGTGTTGACTGTATTCACCAGTGCTTCCACTGATGACGTCAAGAGGTTTCCGTGACCCTCGATGATCATCGTTCCCACTCTCCTAGAAGTACCACTCGGGTTGCAACTTAACCGGCACCAAGACCTGAGCTTGCGACAGCATTTCATTGACCTCGTCTACCACCTGCGGGTTCTGCCCTACGATCCCGGTCACCGCCTGCCA
>NZ_CACZOO010000183.1 GCF_902782855.1 uncultured Corynebacterium sp. | reverse complement strand
CAGCGCGGGTGAAGGCCTCGTCACGCAGGAGGACGGGGATGTCGGAGACCGCCGCGGCGACCGACCCGTCGGCGTCGTCAGCCCTGACCTGCTGCTTGTAGGCCACTCCGCGGTCGGCGTCCACCACGAGGCGGACGAAGAGGTCATGCAGCCGCGACTCGATGACCTGCTGGTTGTCCAGCAGCACCGTCCAGTCGGCGGGATGCTTCTCCGCGCTGAGGAACCGGCGCTGCAGCAGGCGCACCAGCACCCGCCGAACCTCGGGATCGAGGACGCCGCGGTCGCCGGCGAAGCACCCGTCACGGTCCTCCTCCATGGCGACCGGGGTGACGAACGGGTCAGTCATCGGTGTTCTCCTGTCGTGTGGTTGCGGTGGTGGACGCGGTGGTGGACGCGGTGACGTCGCCGAAGGCGAAACGGCGGACTGTCCCGTCAGGACGCCGCGCCTCGACGGTGGCGACTCCCCCGCTCTCGACCATGCCGTTGCGGTGGGCGATCTCCAGCAGCCCGAGCAGGTCGACGGGCCTTCTGGTGGACGCGGCGAGGTGGGTGAAGGCCTCGGCGAGGTCGAAGTCGGTATCCTCACGCGATGCCCGGGTCGCTATGTAATTCTCCAGGTCCCCGTAGCGGGGCCCGCCCCAGTCCCTGCCCTCGGTCCCGTCGAACTCCGGGGCGTCCGGGGACGCGTGCAGCGGTTCGGGCGTCGCCGCGGGGCGCAGGTCGTTGAGTGTGCGACGCAGTGCACCGGCTTTCGTCGCCGGGAGACTGCGCACCGGGTCGACCCGGTCACCGCGGGAGGACTGCGGGATCCACGCCTGCAGTCCGGACATCACGGTGCGCAACAGGTCGTCGACCTCCCGGTCACGGACCGGATCATGCGTCCTGACCTGGGCGGTGATCACGTGGGACGCCCTGCGTTGGGCAGTGAGCACCTCGGCGACACCCTGTTCGACGCGGTGGGCGACGGCGAGGAGGTCGTGCTGCTGCGACACCGGGAGATGCCTCGCGAACGGCTGGGCCAGCAGGCTCTGCAGCTGATCGGTGAGCCGGTCGATGTGCTCGGGTTGCCCGATGAGGTCCAGAGCGCCGGCGAAGGCGCGTCCCTCCGGGGTGGCGTCCATGACATGCTGGCCACGGTGCAGGTACTCCCGCAGCACCTCCCCGGCAGGACGCACGTCCCGGCGCAGGTCGGCGACGACATCACGCTGCATGTCGTTGATGGACTCGGCCACCCGGACGAAATCGGCGGGTAGTTCGCGGGAGAGATGCAGGACGTTCTCCGCCTCCTCCAGCAGCTGGTCATCGTCGACCGGGTCAACCTCACCGGCGTCCAGCCTGGCGATCCTCGCATCCAGGGCGTCCCGCTCCGCCAACAGGGTCGCGCGGCGGGCGGCGGGGTCGGTTTCGGAATCCACGACAAGCTGGTCGATGGAGTCGAGCAGGGTCCGCATCCGGGAGCGGGAGACGCGGACCCGTCCGCCGGCGCGTCCGGCGATCTCCAGCGCGCTGACCGCCTGGGCGGACAGGCGGTAGACCTCGGTGCCGGTGCCCGAGCTGTCGTCGATGTGCGGGACCAGCCACCCGACCCGCACCCAGTAGCGGCAGATCTCGCGGCCGGTGCCGACCGGGAGGTGAGCTTCCCCGGACGCACGCAGGGCCTCGGCGATGTCACCGACCTCGACGTGGGCGTCCGCCACGGTGACGGTGGGACGCTCGGCGGTGAAGACGAGGGACAGGGTGGCGATCACGAAGGGTGCGTAGCGTCCGTGGAGCAGGTCGAGGGTGGGGTTGCGGAAGGCCGCCGAGGCGTGGCGGTAGGCGGCTTCGGCACGTGGGTTCGTCATCGTCGTCTGAGGCTAGCACCCCGCGCCCGCTCCACGACGAAGGCTCCGAAGGCCGAACCGGTGCCCAGGGCGACACAGATCGTCGCCGCCGTGAGGAACTGGGCGGTACCGGAGGCCCCGCCCATCTGCAGCAGGATCCCGGACACCACGGAGATGCCCGGCAGCAGCGCACCGGTGATCCCCATCAACGCGAAGACGTGCTGCGGATAGCCGGTGCGGGACGCCATGACCACGCTCACCGCGCCGAGGACGATCGCTGCCACGGAGTTGCCCCACAGGATGTCCAGTCCGAACCCGGTGAGCAGCAGTTGGTTCACCCCGCCGGTGATCAGTCCGATGAGTGCGGCGGGGATGACGAGTCTCAGCCAGCCACCGTTGGCCAGGGCGTTGCCGACCGCGCCGAGAGCGGAGAACACCAGCGCGAGGTACCACGGCAGACCCGGCAGTTCCTCCAGCAGCGGGTGCTCCATGTGCAGGATCTCGCCGAGGGTGAAGGTCAGTGCGCCGCCGACGGTGATACCCAGACCGGTGACCGCCACGCTGCCGGCCCTGGTCACTGCGGAGAGGTAGTCGGACTCGATGATGTCGTTCATCGCGCCGATGATCTGCGGTAGCGGGATGAGCAGCAGCCAGTTCACGGCGATGGCGGCTGCCGCGCCCACCGGGTCGACGATGTCGAGTTTCACCAGGGCGGTTGCCGCGGCCCCGGCGATGGTGGACTGCGCGGCGATGGTGAAGACCTGGGGCATGTTGTAGCGGCCCAGGAGTTGACCGGCGACTGCGGTAACCACCTGGACGACGCTGGCGGTGACCCAGGCCTGCCATGCGACCCCGACCTGCATGGCGATGACGAAGGCGAGCAGTGTGGTGCCGATGGTCACCGCCCACCAGGGGGTGGCGGAGGCGCGGAGGTTCCGGACGTGGTCACGGAGGTCGTCGAGATCGGTGACCGGGGCGGCGCAGCCCCCTGGGGCGGCTGTTTCCGCGGTGTCCTCGGCGATGGATTCGGCGAGCTGGTACAGCCGCCGGGAACGGGTGCAGTCGATGAGGTCGAGGGCCTCTGCGGCGGTGGTGACGGTGACGTTGCCGCCGTCGGGCAGGTGCGCCTCGACGATGACGACGCGGCCGACCGTAGTGAAGTTGAAGCCCTCGAGACCGAGGGCAGCGGCGTCCCTCCGGAGGGTCTCGCCGGTCCGTGACCCGGTCTGGCCGGATTCCAGGAACCCACAGCCGAGGTCGGCGAGAAAGCCGAGGCGGTCGCGGATCCGCGTGGTGGTGAGCGCGGACGGGGTCGGGGAGTCCATGAACCGGGATTCTAGTGTGCGGGTTCCGCCGGGTCAGCAGGCCCGCTGCACCTACCGGATGACGGTGCGGACGGTCTGCGGTTCCTCCCCCATGAACTGCCGGCGGAAGTAGTCCTTGACCACCTCACGCCTGGACCTCT
>NZ_CACZOO010000182.1 GCF_902782855.1 uncultured Corynebacterium sp. | reverse complement strand
GCGTCTTGACCGTCTTCCAGAATTGACACCTTCCAGTCCTCCCACCGTGCCATGATTACAGGATGGTCATCCCCGTTCTTCATCGATCACGCCGACGGCTCAGCTCCATCGCTCTCGCCCTCGGCACCGCCGGAGCGCTGGTACTGTCCCCGGCGTCCGCAGTCGGTTCCGCGTTGCAGCCCGCTGACGACAGTGCGTCCGCCTATACCACCGCCACCGCACAGCACGCCCCCGAACGGGTCTCCGGTGCCGGCCCGGCCTTCTACGGGTGGACAGCTGACATTCCCGCCCCCGGCACCCTCCTGCGCATCGGCGACTACTCCGGCACCGCCCCCGCCGACGCCTCGACACGGCTGATCCTCTACTCGACCACCCGTGCCGACGGTTCCCCCGCCGTGGCCAGCGCCGTCGTCGCCATTCCGGACGCCGCCACCGCCACCGAACGCACGGTCCTCGCCTGGCAGCACGGGACCACCGGCGTCGCCCAGGCCTGCGCCCCCAGCCTCACCGACATCGCCCTGACCCCGGAGGCGATCCCGGGCATCGACCGGGCGATCGACCGTGGCTGGGTCGTCGTCGCGACCGACTACCCCGGACAGGGCACCGCGGGACGTTACCCCTTCCTCATCGGTGAAGGTGAGGGACGATCCACTCTCGACGGCATCCGCGCCGTCGGGCAGCTCCCGGAGGCCGACGCCGGGCGGGACGCCCTGTTGTGGGGCCACTCGCAGGGTGGGCACGCCACCCTGTTCGCCGACCAGATAGCCGCGACGTACGCCCCGGAGCTCCGGATCCGGGGTGTCGCCGCACTGTCCGCCGCCGCGGACCCGATGCTCATGGCCCGGCGCGTCCTCGGGCCGGACGCCGGCGCCCTGTCCGCGGTGATCGCGTCCTACGTGCTGGTGCCCTACGCCGACGAGTACCCGGACGTTGTGCTGGAGGACTACGTGACGCCGGGGCTCTCCCCGCTGGTCCAGAGTTTTGCGGCCCACTGCACCTCGGATCCGGCGATGGCGCTCTCGGTGCTCAGTGCCTCGGTCGTCAACGAGGTCGTCCCGGTCATCGACGCTGACCTCGACGACAGTCCCGCAGCACGCCGTCTCACCGAGAACATCGCCTCCGGGGACGGTACCGCCCCACTGTTCCTGGGCCAGGGCACCGAGGATGAGGTCGTCCCCATCGACAGTCAGCGGGAGCTGGTGCCCCGGGCTCAGGCCAGCGGACGCAGTGTCACCGTGCACGAGTACGAGGGCGGGACCCACATGGGTGTGATCGCCGCTGATTCCCCGCTGATCGACGATCTCTTCGGTTGGGCCGACGCGCTCGGGGTGTGACGGTCCACCGCCCGGAGTCGAGGTGGTCGGCAGCATCGCCTCCCTGAGATGTACCGCCGGTTCGGGCACTGTCCGGGCCGGCAGTGCTTCCCTTTTTACATACCCCCCTGGGTATACTGAGCTCCTGTACTGAAGCGACCCCGTGAGCCGTTCACGGACCCGAACCCGTCAGGAGCTGTCCTTTGCCCGCGCACCCCGCCCCGCCCGTCCGGCCCGACGAACCGACACAGCCCGCCGCCGGTTCCCGCATCAGCGTCGACCGCGTCATCCCCGGCATCGCCGCCACCGTACTGTTGACCAGCATCGCACTGGTCGCCCTCGTCGGCCCCTGGTGGCTTCTCCTCACCGGTTTCGTCGCCGTGAATCTCGCCCTCTACTCCGCCGTCGGCTGGTGCCCCGTCTCCCTGCTCCTCACGAGGCTCGGCATCCGGCGTTACCCCGCCTGCACCGTCGATCCCCGGTAGCGGCACCCCCGGACGTGCCGCGACTTCGCCCGTCAGTTAAGATAACGCCGTTATGGATATGACTGACCGGCCGACGCCCGGGACCGGGACCCCGGAGACCACCGACCATCTCGTCTACGCGATGCCGCAGAAGAAGTCGGCCTACCGCCGCTGGTACGCCGCCCAGCACCCCAACGTGCAGATGGTGCTGTCACAGCTCTGGATGCCGGTGTTCATGCTCACCATGTTCATCCTGTGCTACGTCGCCCCCTTCCAGCACGCCTCCCCGCGCGATGTGCCGATCGGCGTCGTCGGCACGGTCGACCAGACACGGACCCTCCAGGCCGCCGCGGACCGGGGCGAGCCCGGCGCGATCGCCTTCGAGACCGTCACCGACCACGCCACCGCGCAACAGAAGGTGACCGACGGTAACCTCGCCGCCGCCTACGACGTGGACACCGACACCCTCGTCACCGCCTCCGCGCTCCAGGCCCAGGCGGCCACGATCATCCCGAGGATCGTCACCCCGCTACTGCCCGCGCTCGGACAGGACGAGACCCCCACCGTCGAGGACCTCGCTCCCCTACCCGCCCACGACATCGGCATGACCCCCATGTACCTCATGATCGCCTGGTGCATCTCCGGCTACCTCGCCGCGATGTTCGTCGGGCTCATGGGCGGCCCGCTGGGGCGCCGCGTCCGCTTCTTCATCATCGCCTGCACCGCTGTGCTGCTGAGTTTCATCTCCGCGCTGCTCGTCAGTCCGGTCCTCGGCGCCGTCGAAGGTCATTTCTGGGCGTTGTGGGGCCTCGGCTTCGTCTGGGCCTTCGCCATCGGCGCGGCGGTCAACGGCGTGTCGTACTTCGTCGGACGCTTTGTCGCCGTGCCTGCGATGCTCATGTTCATCTTCCTGTCGATGCCCTCGTCAGGTGGTGCCCTGCCGATCTGGATGATGCCGCGCCTGTTCGAGTGGTTGTCCCACGTCGTCGTCGGCAGCGGTATCACCGGGATGCTCAAGGAGCTGGTCTACGGCGTCGGACCAGGGTACGCCCACGGCTGGGTCATGATCGTCTGCTACATCGTCGCCGGCGTGCTGCTGTCGCTGGTCGGTAAGCCCTTCCGGGAGCGCAGGCTCATCCGCCGGATTCTCCGCGGCCGCACCACCATGTTCCAGGACGCCCAGCGGGCCGCCGGACGCCACGGCGCGGTCGAGCAGAAGAAGGTTCTCGCCGCGCACGGCCTGACGGTCCGCGAGTCCGACGGTGCGGTGCTGCGGATCCCGCCGGAGGCCCACCACCGTGGTCTGCGGGAGAAGGTCGGCGAGGTCGTCGCCCACATCGACGAGGCGGCGTCCGAGAAGGCGCACCGGCACGGCGGCACCGTGGTCGCCACCGACGGTTCACTCGTCGACGACGCCCCGGTCACCGGACTCGAGACGACACAGGCTGACTTCGATGATCTGCGGACGGAACGGTCACAGACCCGACACGTCGGGGACGACGGGACTGCCACGCAGTAGCCTCCCCACCACCCCTGTCCCACGACAACACCAGTCACACACACCACATGGTCACAGCAACTGAGGTATGACTAGCATGGACCCCATGACGGAGTCTGCCCGCACCCCCAGCAATCCCGTCCGTCGTGTCCGCCACTTCATCGAGCGCCACTTCCACCATCGTGGCCACCTCGACCGCGGCATCGATGAACTGCACGCCAACCTCGGTCTGGTCACCCGGGCATCAGCCGACCACGCCGACCACCAGGTGACCGTCACCGTGCCGGCCGGCTCACTGGCACGACCGGTGATCTACGCTCCCGACATGGACGGGCAGGTCGATCCCGGCGAGGTCGTCTGGTACGGCGTCGTCCGCACCCGGGACGACACCCCCGAACTGCGCGCCTGCCTCATCGTCGGGCGCAACGAGCACACCCTGCTGGGCCTGCTCATCAGCTCGAACCCGGAGCACCGCACCGAGGACAACTGGATCTCCATCGGCACCGGTCTGTGGGACCCGAAGGGCAACAAGTGCTGGGTGCGCGTCGACCGGATCGTGGAGATCCCCGAAGCCCGCATCCAACGCCGGGGAGTGTCGATGCCGGAGCGGCGCTACGACCGCATAGCCGGGGAGCTGCGCAGCCGGCACAGCTGGACCTGAGCCGTGACCGGACCAGGCCTGTTCGATCCTCCCGAACCACCCCGCACCCCGGTCGACCTGCCGGCCGGGGCCCGGTTCCTGCCCGGCTGGTTGACACGGGGGCAGCAGCAGTGGATCGTCCGGCAGTACGTGCGCCGGGTCGAAGGCCCGGTCCCACCGCGGCGTCCCTTCCACTGCCCCGCCCGGTGGAACTACCACGGTGTGCCGCGGGTCTTCGACGGCACGGCACCGCCGGGGTGCGGTATCACGGGAAGGCTGAACATCACACTGCGGGAGACGGGACTGGCCCCTTGACCGACCTCTCACCGGAGACCACCGGAGACCTCGTCATCGGCGACGACGGGAGGGCACGCCCGGCGTGGGCGGCGTCCGACCGGATGCTGCGCGACTACTACGACACCGAATGGGGCATGCCGGTGACCACCGAGCAGGGCATGTTCGAACGGTTGAGTCTGGAGGCATTCCAGTCCGGCCTGAGCTGGGCGACGATCCTGCGCAAGCGCCCCGCCTTCCGCTCCGCCTTCGCCGGATTCGACCCGGACGCCGTCGCCGCGTTCACCGGGGACGACGTGGAGCATCTCATGGCGGACGCCGGCATCGTGCGCAACCGCCGCAAGATCCTCGCCACGGTGAACAACGCACGGGCGACGGTCGCCATGCGTGGCGGCGGCGATACAGCTGACCTGGACCTGGCGTCCTTCATCTGGTCCTTCCGCCCCGGGCGGACGCCGGAACCGACGCGCCACGCGGAGGTCCCTACGACCTCGCCGGAGTCCGTGGCGCTGGCGAAGGCGCTGAAGAAGCGGGGCTTCACCTTCGTCGGGCCGACCACGATGTTCGCGCTCATGGAGGCCGTCGGGATCGTCGACACGCATCTAGTGGGGTCATGGCGGCGCGGGTCCTCGGGAGTATGGGCGCCAGAAGTACGGGCGCCGGGGCGCACACGTCAGTGACACAGACCGCGTCGCCGCCCGAGGCCGCGGGCCTCTCCCCTCACGTTCACGGCGGGTGGTTCGCCGGGTGACCGTTAGGCGGGTGGGGCGTGCGCGTGTAGGGTGTGTCAGGTTGACCCGCGACCGTGCGTGGCGCTGTCACCGCATCCGGCAGGACCTTGGGCCGGGTGTCAGAGACCGTGACTGCGGCTGACCCGCACGGAAGTGGCGAACGATCAGAAGTACCACCGGATTCACCGTTCAGGAAGAGGTATTCCCCCATGGCCAACATCAAGCAGCAGAAGAAGCGCGTCCTCACCAACGAGCTCGCCCGTCAGCGTAACCAGGCCGTCCGTTCCCGCCTGCGCACCGAGACCCGTAAGTTCCACGCCCTGGTCGCCGCCGGCGATGCCGAAGGTGCCGAGAAGCAGCTCCGTGTCGCTTCCCGCCTCTACGACAAGGCCGCCACCAAGCACGTCATCCACAAGAACAACGCCGCCAACAAGAAGTCCGGCCTGGCCGCCGAGCTGAACAAGCTCACCGCCAAGTAGATCCGCCACTGCGGCGCCGCACCGGGCGCCTGTGGTCCCTGCACCGCCCGTCATCCTTCCCGGATGGCGGGCGGTGTCGTGTCTGCATCCGGGGCCGGGGTCGGCGTCATCCGGCCGTGCCGATTTCACCCGGAACACCGTCACCGCCTGTTCACTCCCCCACCACCCGACCGCCACGCGCACGCCACCGCAGCGTGACCGGGCGTCCCTACACTCCCGTGAGGTGCGGTCATCCGCCGCACGATCCACTCTCCGACCTCACAGGGGCTTACTCTCCATGTCTTCCTCGCGCACCTCGCGCCCACGCCGGCATCTCACCGCCGCGTCCCTCGCACTCCTCGCCGCCGCACTCACCGCGGCCACCACGTCCACCGTGTCCACCGCCATCGCCGATGATCTGCCCGGCTCCGCGTCGGCCGGTTCCTCGGGCTCCCTGCCCGGCTCACTGGGTTCCTCGGGATCCTCCGGCTCCTCGGGCTCCCTCCCCGGTTCCTCCGACGCGGGCAGCGGCACCCCCACCACCAACGACGGCCTCTACGAGGGCCACGTCGACGTCTCCGACGAGCCCGCCGACGACCAGTCCACCTTCACCGGCCGCGTCTTCGACGACGCCAACCGCAACTCCGTCCTCGACGACGGCGAACAGCCGGTCGCCGGCGTCCCCGTCAGCAACGGCGTCGACGTCACCACCACCGACGAGGAGGGACGGTATGAGCTGCCCGCCGGTGACAACGTCACCCTCTCGGTCACCCAGCCGGCCGGCTGGCAGGTACCGGTCGACGCCGACAACTTCGCCCAGTTCTCCTACAACCACCTGCCCGAGGGCTCCACCGACCTCAGGTTCGGTGGCCTGGAACCGACCGGCGATGTGCCGGCCGCGGTGAACTTCCCGATGGCGAAGTCCGATGCCACCGCCGCGAAGGACCAGTCCTGCCCGGTCGCCGCGGACACCCAGACCTATGACCGGGAGGAGGTCGGGTACGCGGCGAAGGGCGCCCCCGCCGATCTCGCCCAGCGCGACGACTACGCGGGCTGCGGCGTCATGCTGCTGGGCGACAATGTCGGCGACGACCTCTCCCTCAACCCGGACCTGCGGTCGCTGTACCGGAACATGAACGGCCCGGTGCGCGCCCTGCCCGGCAACCACGACATGGACTACGACGCCACGGACGACTCCCACGCCACGGACACCTACCGCCAGGCCTTCGGTGCGACGCACTACTCGTACAATGTCGGCGACACGCACTTCATCGCCCTCGACAACATCGAGTACAAGGGCGCGAAGCCGGACGGGTCGAAGAACGGCTACCTGGAGAAGATCGGCGCCGACCAGCTGACGTGGCTGAAGAACGATCTGGCCCAGGTCGACCCGGAGACGCAGGTCGTGGTGTACGCCCACGCGCCGATCGTCAACTACCGGGAAC
Organism: uncultured Corynebacterium sp.; assembly: GCF_902782855.1. Lineage (GTDB taxonomy): Bacteria > Actinomycetota > Actinomycetes > Mycobacteriales > Mycobacteriaceae > Corynebacterium. Next base: position 2,404 of record NZ_CACZOO010000182.1, on the reverse strand, counting down.
TCATCACCGATGACGCCCTCGCCTTCTATGACGCGGTCGCCACACACCCGAACCTGGTGACCGTCGGCGGGCACACCCACACCCTCGAGCACCTGCTCGCCGGGGAGCGGCGTCAGGAGTGGACGGACGCCGGCCTGCCCGAGCTGCCCTACGACCAGATCGTGGCCGGCGCGGTCTCCGGCGACTGGTACTCCGGCGGGCTCAACGACAACGGTGTCCCCCACGCCTACACCTCGGACGCCGCGGAGCCGGGCGTCTACACCCTGTCCTTCTCCGGCGACGCCCCCGGCACCTATTCCGGACGCTACACGGTGCGCGGCGAGCCGCAGGACCACCAGCAGCTCATCGGCGTGAACTCGCCGACGTGGCGGGAATGGGCCGGCGAAGCGCAACTCTGGCAGGACAACGACAAGGTCGGGGACGCTCCGGCCCCGATCGACCCGTTGAGTGTTCCCGCCGCGGATCTGACGGACGGACAGTCGTTCCTGACCTCGAGTTTCTTCGGTGGGTCCACCCGGGCGACGGTGTCGGTCTCCTTCGACGGCGGGGACGCCGTGGATGCGCGGATCACTCAGCCGGCGACCGGCGAGGCGGAGAACAAGGGATGGGAGTTCACTGACCCGATCTCCGCGACCGAGAACCTGACGACGAGCGGGAACGTGGCGCAGTCGAGCCCGCACCTGTGGCGCGTCGCGCTCCCCGGTGACCTGACGCCGGGGCAGCACACCGCGCGGGTCACGGCGACAGACCGTGACGGCACGGTGTACACCGAGACCGTGGCGTTCACCGTAGAGTAGGCGGAGTAGGCGCAGACCTCCCCTCCCCCGCTGTGGGGAAGATCACCCTGCCATTCCGGCCCGAGGTTGACCTAACCTCGGGAGTTGGACAACGAACCGCATTGAGCGAAAGGACCACCGTCATGGCTTACGCAACCACCAATCCCTACACCGGCGAGGTCGTCAAGACCTTCCCCACCGCCACCGCCGAGGAGATCGACAAGGCCATCACCGCGGCGGACGCCACCTTCCGCACGTGGTCGGCGTCCTCCGTCGAGGATCGTGCCGCGGTCCTCGCGAAGGCCGCGGAGATCCTGCGGGCGAACAAGCGCGACTACGCCGAGACCCTGACTCTGGAGATGGGCAAGCTCATCGGTGAGGCGGAGGCGGAGGTCGAACTGTCGGCCGGGATCCTGGAGTACTACGCCGTGCACGGTGCCGAGGCACTCGCTCCGCGTTACCTGCACGCCGAGGGGTTCGGCGACCAGGACGTAGCGCTGGTCAATGACCCCCTGGGTGTCCTCTACGCCGTGGAGCCGTGGAACTTCCCCTACTACCAGGTCATCCGCATCAGCGCCCCGCAGTTCCTCGCCGGTAACACGATCGTGCTCAAGCACGCGTCGAATGTGCCGCAGTCCGCGCTGCGGATGGTTGAGCTCTACCGTCAGGCCGGTGCGCCGGAGGGCCTGCTGACCAACGTCTTCGCCGGTCATGACGCCACCGACCAGATCCTCGCTGATCCGCGGGTCCGCGGTGTCGCACTGACCGGGTCAGAGGGGGCAGGCGCCGCTATTGCGTCGGCCGCCGCGAAGAACCTGAAGAAGTCGACCCTGGAGCTCGGCGGCGCCGACGCTTTCGTCGTCCTGGAGGACGCGGAGGTGGAGAAGGCCGCGAAGTGGGCGGCTTTCGGTCGGCACTGGAACGCCGGTCAGGTGTGCGTCTCCTCCAAGCGGCTCATCGTCGTCGATGCGGTGTATGACCGGTTCCTCACCGAGTACCGTAAGCATGTCGCCGAGTTCGTCGCCGGTGACCCGATGGATCCGGCAACGACCCTGGCGCCGCTGTCCTCCCAGCAGGCCGCTGATGACCTGGCTGCGCAGGTCGAGAAGGCGAAGGCCGAAGGCGCCACCGTCGAGGCGATCGGTGCTGAGGTGCCGGAGCAGGGGGCGTTCGCCCGGCCGCTGCTGATCACGGACATCCCGGAGGGTTCGGAGACCTCGCAGACCGAGTTCTTCGGCCCGGTGACCCAGCTCTACCGTGCCAAGGACGAGGAGGATGCCGTGCGCATCGCCAACGACACCCCCTTCGGCCTGGGTGGTTCGGTGTTCTCCACCGATATCGAGCGTGCCCGCAAGGTCGCCCGCCGGATCGACACCGGCATGGTGTTCATCAACCAGCCGACCGGTGTGAAGGCGGATGTTCCGTTCGGCGGTGTGAAGCACTCCGGTTACGGCCACGAGCTCATCGATCTGGGGATCAAGGAGTTCGTGAACCAGAAGGTCGTCGTCGTCACTGACATCGACGGCTCCTTCTGATCCGTCACCGGATGACGGTGCGGACGGTCTGCGGTTCCTCCCCCATGAACTGCCGGCGGAAGTAGTCCTTGACCACCTCACGCCTGGACCTCT
>NZ_CACZOO010000181.1 GCF_902782855.1 uncultured Corynebacterium sp. | reverse complement strand
ACCGGTTGGCGGTACCGGTCACCCGGTTCTCCGGGAAGGCGCTGGCCGTTCCCCTCGACGGAGACGGTATTCCCACCGCCCCCGTCGAGCGGGTGGTCCTGCACAGCGGCAGCGGTGACCTCGTCATGGAGGTCGTCGACCATCGCAGCGTCCGGATCCTTGACGGTGACACCGAGAACCGCGTCACCCTGCACCGTCGTACCCTCGGAGAGTGCCTGGCCGAGGAGTTACGCCACCTGGAGCCGGACGCGGCTTTCGGTGAAGCTCTTCACGGTCTGCCGCGGGTAACCGCGGCCCGCACCGGTGCGTCCGGTGTCGACAGGACCGTCACGGAGAGTCGCCGATGACCGCGGCACAGTGTGAGGTGTGGGCGGATCAGCGGGCGCTGACCGCGGGCGTCGCCCGACGCATCGTCGACATGATCAGCGAGATCCAGCGAGACGGGGGGGTCGGTGGTGCCGACGGTGTGGACGGGTTCGCCCGGATCGTGCTCACCGGCGGCGGCGCAGGCATCGGTGTCCTGCAGGAACTCGCGGTACTGGACCACGCCGCCAGACAGACCGCCGACACCTTCCCTGTCACCGCCGTCGACTGGCGCCGCGTCCACGTCTTCTTCGGTGATGAGCGCTATGTGCCGGTCGACGATCCGGAACGCAATGAGAGCCAGGCTGATGAAGCCCTGCTCGACCATGTGGGTGTCCCCCCGGAGCATGTGCACCGCTACCCGGTGCCGGTGGCGGGTGAGGATCCGAAGGGTCCGGGGCTGGACGCCGCCGCCGATGCCTACTCCCGCACGATCGCCGAGTTCGCACCGGCCGGATTTGATCTGCACCTGCTCGGTATGGGGCCGGAGGGCCACGTCAACTCACTGTTCCCCCACACGCCCGGTGTGGACGCCAACGCGACGGTGGTGGCCGTCCGCGACTGCCCCAAGCCTCCGCCGCAGCGGGTGTCCCTCACCCTGGCGGCGGTCCGTTCCGCCCGGCAGGTCTGGTTGCTGGTGTGCGGTGCCGCGAAACGGGAGGCCGCGGGTCACGCCGTGTCCGGTGACGATCCGGCGCAGTGGCCGGCCGCCGGGGCGCGTGGCCGCGTGGCGACCGTCGTCCATGTGGACGCCGCAGCCGATCCGACCTGACGGCCCCGAAACTCCGAAAACCCTGCACGAAGACCCCCGGGGGGCTCCGAGGAGCCACCCGGGGGTGTTCTCTGTGTTATGCACGGTGCGGGTCTCCGGCGGTGGAGCTGCACCGGCGGCGTCCTACAGGTCGTAGTTGAGGACGAGGTTCAGACCGACGATGGCGAGGACCCAGATCACCGCGGTGATGATGGTCAGCCGGTCCAGGTTCTTCTCGACCACGGTGGATCCGGACAGGCTGGACTGCATACCGCCGCCGAAGAGGCTGGAAAGTCCGCCACCCTTACCCTTGTGCAGGAGAACGGAAAGCCCCATGAGGAGGCTGGTGATCACCAGGAGGATCTGAAGGGTGAGAATCACGGGGTCTGCCTAACATCGGTCGATGGTACGGATTTCATGGACAACGCCCCCATACTAGCACTGACCCCGGGGTCAGGCCTTCGCCGCGGCGGCGCAGAGGCGGGCGAAGTCCTCACCGTCGAGGCTGGCGCCACCGACGAGGGCACCGTCGATGTCGGGCTGGCCGACGATCTCGGCGACGGTTCCGGTCTTCACCGATCCGCCGTAGAGGATGCGGGCGCTGTCGGCGGCAGCGTCGCCGCCGAGTCCACGGAGGACGCCACGGATCGCCTGGCAGACCTCCTGGGCGTCACCGGCGGAGGCGACCTTGCCGGTGCCGATCGCCCACACCGGCTCGTAGGCGACGACGATGTCGGCGAGTCGGTCGGCCGGGACACCGGCGAGAGAGGCGCGGGTCTGGTCCTCAACGAAGGAGACGTGGTCGGCGGCCTCGCGGACGGCGAGGGATTCCCCCACACACACGATCGGGCGCATGTCGGCGCGGAGAGTGGCGACGGCCTTCTTCGCGACGGTGGCGTCGTCTTCGGCGTGGTACTGCCGTCGCTCCGAGTGCCCGACGATGACCCAGGAACAGCCCAGTTTGGCGAGCATACCGGCGGAGACCTCACCGGTGTAGGCGCCTGACTCGTGGACCGAGACGTCCTGGGCACCGTAGGTGACGAGGAGCTTGTCTCCGTCGGTGACGGTCTGGACGCTGCGGATGTCGGTGAACGGCGGAATGACCGCCACATCGACGTGGTCGTAATAGTCGCGCGGCAGAGCGAAGTCGAACTTCTGGACCAGCTGGATGGCCTCCAGATGGTTGAGGTTCATCTTCCAGTTTCCGGCGATGAGCGGGATGCGTCGGGACGCGGTGGCCATGTCGGTCTCCTAGTTCTCGAGGACTGCGATGCCGGGGAGTTCCTTGCCCTCCAGGAACTCGAGTGAGGCGCCGCCACCGGTGGAGATGTGGCTGAATCCGTCTTCGTCGAGGCCGAGGGTGCGGACTGCGGCGGCGGAGTCGCCGCCACCGACGACGGAGAAGGCTCCGGTGGCGGTGGCGTCGATGATGGCCTGGGCGACCCCGCGGGTGCCCTCGGCGAATGCCGGGAACTCGAACACACCCATGGGACCGTTCCAGAAGACGGTCCTCGCGCTGCGCAGCACGTCACTGAAGGTGGCGACAGACTCGGGTCCGATGTCGAGCCCCATCTGGTCGTCCGGGATGGCGTCCACGGCGACCGTGGTGGGCGTCGCGTCGGCGGCGAACGCCGGGGCGACGACAACGTCGGTCGGCAGGACGATGGCGTCACCGTAGCGGTCGAGGAGGTCACGGCAGGTCTCCACCATGTCCTGCTGCAGCAGTGAGGTTCCCACCGACAGGCCCCGGGCGGCGAGGAAGGTGAAGCACATGCCGCCGCCGATGACGAGGTGGTCGACCTTGGGCGCCAGCGCCTCGATGACGGCGAGCTTGTCGGAGACCTTAGAGCCGCCGAGGACGACCACGTAGGGCTTCTCGGGGGTTTCGGAAACGCGGCGCAGCACGGCGAGCTCGGATTCCACGAGACCACCGGCGTAGTGCGGGAGCAGTGTGGCCACGTCGTAGACGGACGCCTGGGCCCGGTGGACCACACCGAAACCGTCGGAGACGAAGGCTCCGTCATCGGCTGTCAGGGCCGCAAGCTCGGCGGCGAAGGCGGCACGTTCGCCGGCGTCCTTCGAGGTCTCGCGGGCGTCGTAACGGACGTTCTCCAGCAGGAGGATGTCACCGTCGTTGAGGCCGTTGGCCCGCTCATGGGCGTCCTCACCGGTGACGTCCGCGGCCAGCGGGACCCACTGCCCGAGTCGCTCGGAGAGGGCCTCGGCGACCGGTGCGAGGGAGAGGTCGGGGTTCACCTCACCCCGGGGCCGGCCCAGGTGGGCGGCGACGATGACGCGGGCACCGGCATCGAGGAGGCGGCGCAGGGTAGGCACCGAGGCGTCGATGCGCCCCGGGTCGGTGATCTCCCCGTCCTTCAGCGGGACATTGAGGTCGGCACGGACGAGGACGTGGCGTCCCTCGACACCGTCGGCGAGGAGGTCGTCGATGGTCTTCACTGGCATGTAGGGGTCTCCTGTGGTCAGGCCGCGGTCACGCGGCGGCTGTCATACACGTTCGGCGGGCCGGTGCGTGAAGGCACCGACCCGCCGGGACATGGGGTACCGGGAACTGAGTCTAGTGGACTTCCCCGATGGGGTTGAACGGGTGGAGCGACCAGTCTCAGAGCCGCTCGGCGACATAGGCGGTCAGGTCGATGAGCCGGTTGGAGTAACCCCACTCATTGTCGTACCAGGAGACGACCTTGACCTGGTTGTCGATGACCTTGGTCAGGCCGGAGTCGACGATGGAGGACGCCGGGTCGCCGACGATGTCGGTGGAGACCAGCGGCTCACCGTCGGAGTAGGTGAGTATTCCCTTCAGCTCGCCCTCGGCGGCCTTCTTCAGCGCGGCGTTGACGGACTCGACGGTGACCGGCTTCGCGGCGTCGAAGGTGAGGTCGGTGACCGAACCCGTGGGCACCGGAACACGTAGGGCGTAACCGTCGAGCCTGCCCTTGAGCTGCGGGAGTACCAGGGAGACGGCCTTGGCGGCACCGGTGGAGGTGGGCACCACGTTGAGGGCGGCGGCGCGGGCCCGGCGCAGGTCCTTGTGGGGGGCGTCGTGCAGCCGCTGGTCACCGGTGTAGGCGTGGATGGTGGTCATCAGGCCACGGACGATGCCGAACTCTTCGTCGAGCACCTTGGCCAGCGGGGCGAGGCAGTTGGTCGTGCAGGATGCGTTGGAGATGATGTCCTGGGTGGCGGGATCGTAGTCGGTGTGGTTGACACCGACGACGAAGGTGCCGTCCTCGTTCTTCGCCGGGGCGGAGATGATGACCTTCTTCGCGCCGGCGTCGAGGTGCGCGCGGGCGGCGTTGGCGTCGGTGAAGAATCCGGTGGACTCGATGACGATGTCGACACCCAGCTCCCCCCACCTGAGGTTCTTCGGGTCCCGCTCCGCGGTGACCACCATGCGCTCGCCGTCGACGGTGATCGAGTCATCGTCATAGGTGACCTCCTTCCCGAGGCGGCCCATGATCGAGTCGTACTTCAGGAGGTTGGCGAGGGTCTTGTTGTCGGTCAGATCATTGAAGGCGACGATCTCCAGATCGGCGTCGCTGTCCTGCAGTGCGCGGAAGAAACTGCGGCCGATACGGCCGAAGCCGTTGATGCCTACACGTACCGTCACGGTGGTCTCCTGATTCGGGTTATGGCGACTGGT
>NZ_CACZOO010000180.1 GCF_902782855.1 uncultured Corynebacterium sp. | reverse complement strand
CCTGTGCTCCCGCGTCAACTAGCTGAGCTCCAGGTACCTTGACGCCGGTGTCACCTTCGACTTCGCAGGGCAGGAGGAACCCTTCCTCCTCGACATCGTGCCGAGGCTGATCCAACATGCCGAGTTCGAACGCACCGAACGCGGTCTCAAACAACGGGTGCGGGCACTCGAGGCCTTCCTCGCCGACATCTACGGGCCCGGCCGCGTCTTCACCGACGGGGTCATCCCCCGGTCCGTGGTCACCACCTCGGAGAACTTCTGCCGTGCCGTCGCCGGCTACGAACCACCCGACGGGGTGCGTATCCACGTCACAGGTGTCGACCCCATCCGTGACGGGGATGGGGACCTGCGCGTCCTCGAGGACAACGCCCGTGTCCCCTTCCGGGGTCTCCTACGTCCTCACCAACCGGCAGGCCACCGCCGCCTCCCGCCCGAGGCGGTGCGCCGGTACAACATCGCCCGCCTCGACGACTATCTTGCCCGGTTGCATGCCGCTCTGGCCAGGGCTGTCCCGCCCGGTGTACCGGACCCACGCATCGCCGTGCTGACCCCGGAGTCTACAACTCCGCCTACTTCGAGTACCCCGTGCTCGCCCGCACCATGGGCGTGCCACGGGTGAAGGGCCGGGACATGGTGGTCCGCCACGGGGTGGTCTTCCTGCGCGCCACCCGCGGACTGGAACAGGTGCACGTCATCTACCGGCGGGTGGACGACGAACCCCCGATCCGGTGAAGTTCCGCCCAGGCCAACAGCACCGTCACCATCGCCAACACGGTGGGCAACGGCGTCGCCGACGGCAAACTCGTCTACAGCTACGTGCCCGATCTCATCCGCTACTACCTCGACGAGGAACCTCTGATCCCCAACGTCGACACCTGGCGGCTGGAGGACCCGGAGGCCAGCGAGGAGGTCCTCGACCGGATAGACGAACTCGTCGTCAAACCCGTCGACGGCTCCGGCGGCAAGGGCATCGTCATGGGCCCGATGCGCTCGAGGAAGGAGCTGGCGGCGGCGAGGGGGGAAACTCCTCGCCGACCCGCGCGGCTGGATCGGCCAGCCCCTGGTCCAGCTGTCCGCCGTGCCGACGATGACCCCGGACAAGGGCATGCAGCCCCGGCACGTCGACCTGCGTCCCTTCGTCGTCAACGTCGGCGAGGACATGTGGGTCATGCCCGGTGGACTGGCCCGGGTCGCCCTGCAGGAGGGGCAGATGATCGTCAACTCCTGCCAGGGCGGCGGGTCCAAGGACACCTGGGTCATCTCCGCCGGCCTCACCGGCCCGGAATCCGACCAGGCCCGCGTCCTCACCGTCAACCTCGGACTGTCCACCGAGGCCGACAGTTCCTCGTCCGGCACGGAACTGCGCCGCCCGCTGGGCGCGCCACTGACCCCCGGGCCGGCTCCCGGGAGGTCTGGTCGCAGCCGGGAACCGACCCGGACTCCGCCCAGTCGATGGTCGCCGCCCTGTCCGACTGCCGTGACTCCGCCCGCCGGGCCCGTGAGATCCTCACCACCTCGTCCTGGAAGGCCATCAACCGCGCGTACCGCAAGGTCGCGTCCGGCCGCCTGGAGCTCCTGAGGCCGCCTCCGGCCTGCCGGGATGGCCACGACCACTGCTCGAGGATCATCGGCGCCCAGCAGTCCTTCGTCATGTCCCGCGGCCAGGAGGACACCCTCACCACCTCGGTCGACTTCCTGCTGCGCGACCGGTTGTGCCCCCGGTCGATCATCTTCTGCCTCGACGGGGCACGGGACTGCCTCTCCGCGCTGGACCCGACGACCCTGCGCTCCGGGTTCGGGGACGACGCCCAGCGGCTCCTCGGCCAGATGAGCGCCCGGATCGAGTACATGCAGCCCAACGAGGCCATGGACCAGCTCGGTGAGCTCACCCAGCTGGTCCAGGAGACCGGTGCCGCGGCGACCCAGGCACTGAGCCGACGGTACTTCGAGGGTGCCCTGTCGGCCACCTGGCACGAGAAGTAGGGAGATGAAGAAAACACCATGACAACGACACTGCGTATCGTCCACACCACCGGCTACAACTACTCCGCACCGGTCACCGACTCCTTCAACGAGATCCGCATGACCCCGATCTACACCGCCCAGCAGCTCATCCGGGAACAGTCGGTGTCACCGGCACCGCCGCACAGGCCTGGGACGCCCGCAAAGGGGTGTGCCAGGACTTCTCCCACATCATGGTCGGTGCCCTGCGCGCCGTCGGGATCGCCGCCCGGTACGTCTCCGGCTACGTCCTGCCGAAGAAGGACGCGGAGATCGGGGAGACGGTGGACGCGGAGTCCCACGCCTGGGTCCAGTGGTTCAACGGCGGGGAGAACAACGGCTGGTACAGCTTCGACCCGACCAACGACATCGTCCCCGGGGAACTGCACGTCATCGTCGGGACCGCCCGGGAGTACTCCGACGTCCCGCCGCTGAAGGGCATGTTCTCCGGGCAGGCGGTCTCGGAGCTCTTCGTCACCGTCCGGATGACGCGTCTGGGGTGACTTCCCCGCCGCCCCGGTTCCGCGGCGCGTCGGCCCCGCCCCGGTCGACGGCCGCCCGCATCGCCCGGGCGAGATCGGTCCGGGCGGCGTCGACCCGGGCGGCGGTCCGCTCCCGCTCCCGGTCCCGCCACTGCGCCTTCTTCTCACGGGACCTCCTGCCGTTGCGCACCGCCGTGACACCGACCCCGATGCCGAGCAGGACCGGGACCCACACCTTCGTGTAGTCCAGGGCGAGATCGACGATCCACGGAAGGTGGACCGTGGGCCAGTCGATGTCGGGCCACGGTACCGACGGGAGGGTGATCTCCGGCCAGTCGACGTGCGGCCAGGGGATCTCCGGCCAGTCGACGTGCCAGTCCGGCAGCAGGGACGCCAGCCACCGCCACAGCGGGTCGAGGATCCGGGCCAGCAGCGGCCCGAGCACCAGCACGGCCAGCGCCCAGCCGCCTTTCCCGATCCCGCCGAGGACCGGGTACAGCCACCGTTTCACCGCAGAGCGTTCCATCCCCTGCTGACGTTTCTCCGCCCGGGACCCGGCCGGGGCGTCGAACTCGACGACGTCCCCGCCGGCCTTCAGCGTGACGGCCCGGACCCACTGGTCGGACCAGTCACTGCCGATGACCAGCATGGGGGCGGAGATCGCGGTGGGGTGACCGTACTCCCCGGGACCGGGGTGCTTCGCGGGATCGGTGAGGACGTCCGGGGACAGGTCGATCTTCACGTCCGCCAGTGACCGGCACCGGGCGACGACCGTGCCGTCGATCCGGACGAGCAGCCGGGGGGACCCGGGCCTCCGGCTGTCCCTGCGTGCCCGGCGTGCCGTGCTCCTGCCGTCGGTACTGCCGCCGCTGCCGCCGCTGGCTCCGGTGCCTCCGCTGTCTCCCGTGGGGCCGTCCGTGCCCGACGTGGTCCGGCCCGGCGCGCCGGGGAATCCCGGGTCGACCGTGCCGAGGGCGTCCGCGGTGCCGGTGGCCACCTCGATGGCGCCGAGGGTCGGGTGGCGCAGCAGCCAGTGGTCGGTGCCGGGGGAGTCGGGTGAGTCGGGGGTGCGGTCGGTCCGGTCCATGGTGCGGCCCAGGGTACCCGCCGGGTCCGGGGACCTCCCGGTACATGGTCCGGTGCATCACGGCAGGGTGTCTCGTGTTGTAGCAGGGCACTGTCCGGGGTGGCAGGGGTTCCTGCCCCGTGGCAGGGGCAAATCCGGATTCAACGAACCGGGCGAGGATTGCCCCTGCCATCTGACGAGGACCCCTGCCAGTCCGGGACCGTCCCGGTGACGTAGGACATCTGTAGGACCCCGGAACCGGTGACGTGGGGTCCTGCCTTCCCCGGGAACACGAAAACCCCGCCCCGGTGGCCTTGTGGGCCGCCGGGGCGGGGCATCTGTCGGACTGACAGGATTTGAACCTGCGACCCCCACACCCCCAGTGTGGTGCGCTGCCAAACTGCGCCACAGTCCGTCCATCCGCAGTGATTGCTCACTTGCGAACGGGCAAAAGCTTACAACACCCGGATTCAGTTGCGCTAATCGGCAGGTGACACCGGAGATTCTGAGACGATGACACCGTCGGCGTCCGCGTAGGCGATGTACCCGGGGACGAAGTCCACGCCACCGAAGCGCACGGTCACGTCACGCTCACCGGCGCCGTCCTTGGCGGACTTGCGCGGGTTGGTGCCCAGTGCCTTGCACCCGAACTCCATGCCGCCGACCGCGGCGGAGTCACGGATCGCCCCGTTGATGATCACCCCGGACCAGCCGTGTTCCACACCGAACTCGGCGATCATGTCACCCATCAGTGCGGTGTGGACCGAGGCGTCGCCGTCCACGACGAGCACGCCGCCCGGGTTGTCCTCCTGGAGGGTCTTCTTCACCAGG
>NZ_CACZOO010000179.1 GCF_902782855.1 uncultured Corynebacterium sp. | reverse complement strand
TACTTCCGTTCCGGTGACGAGACCGTCACCGCCGTCGAGAATGTCACACTGACCGTCGAATCCGGCGAGATCGCCGTGGTCATCGGCCCCTCCGGCTCGGGGAAGTCCACCCTCCTGCAGCTCCTCGCCGGCCTTGACCGGCCTGACTCCGGCACCGTGTCCATCGGCGGCGTCGACCTCGGCGGACTGCGGGACCGTGCCCTGACCCGGCTGCGCCGTGAACGCGTCGGTTTCATCTTCCAGGACTTCCAGCTGCTGCCCCGGATGACCGCCCGGCAGAACATCACCCTGCCGCTCCGGCTCGCGGGAAGGTCCGTGGACGACGCCGAGGTCGAATCTCTGGCGGAGACGCTCGGTATCCTCCACCGTCTCGACCACCGGCCCGGTGAACTCTCGGGCGGTCAGCAGCAGCGCGTCGCCGTGGCCCGCGCACTCCTCGGTCAGCCGGACATCGTCTTCGCCGACGAGCCGACCGGAGCGCTGGACTCCGCCACCGCCGACGATCTGGTGGAGCTGTTCACCTGGGCCGCCCGCCGGCGTCGGCAGAGTTTCGTCATCGTCACCCACGACGAGCGCATCGCCGCGCGCGCGGACTCGGTCCACCGTATGACCGACGGCCACCTCACCACCGGTGTCGCCGGCGGCACCGCCGCTCCGGCCGATACCGGCGGCACCGATGTCCGGACGGTCGACTGATGCCCGTCCCCACCACCCTCAGCCTCGTCGGGCATGAGCTCGCCGCGTTCCGCCGCACCCTCGCACTACTCGCCGCAGTGCTGCTCGGCGGTGTCCTCGTGGTGGTCGGCAGCATCCTGGGTGCCACCCTCGACAGCCGGGTGGACGCCGGGGCCGGGATCAGTTACGAGGGTGCAGACCTTGTGGTGCGCAGTCAGACCGGTGCCGGGACCGGCGTCGGGGGAAGGGACGCCGACCCCACCGCCGCCGGGGGAGGAACAGGCATGTCGCCGGAGGATGTGCAGCATCTCGCCGCACTCGACGGCGTGGCCTCGGCTGACGGCCTCACCCGTGCCCGCGCCGCCCTGTGGGCCGGAGGAAAGGTCACCCCGACCGTCATCGAGTCCCTGCCAGCGGAGAACTTCCGCTGGCAGGACCTCACCGACGGACACTACCCGCAGACCGGTACCGAGGTCGTGCTGGGCAGGAAAACCATGGACGACACCGGGCTCGGCATCGGTGACCGGGTCACGATGGGCACCGACGAGTCCGGTACCGGTGAGTTCACGGTCGTCGGCGAGGTCGACACCCGTGGTGCCCTGGACTACACGGACACCGACTACGCGGTCGTCACCCCGGAGCTCGCGGAGGCCTTCGCCGGTACCGACGGGTCCAACGAGGTGCGTATCGCCCTGGAACCGGGGGCCGATGCCCGAGCCGTCACCGCCGAGATCAACGCCACGGTCCCCGGCAACTGGCCGGAGACCACCGCCGCTCTGGTGGAGTCCACGAAGACCCTCTACGATACCGGCCTGTCGATCCTGTCGTTCACCGTCGACGGCTTCGCACTGATCACCGCCTTCGTCGCACTGACAGTGCTGGGCACCGTGATCTGGGCGTCCCTGCCGGAACGCCGTCGCCAGCTCGCGCTGATGCGGCTCATCGGCGCCTCACGCACCCGGATCAGTACGGTCCTCTTCCTCGAGTCCGCGCTCATCGCCCTGGTCGGCGGACTGCTGGCAGTGCCGGTCGGCATCGGTCTGGCCTATCCGGCCATCCCGCTGCTGGGCATGGTTCCGGGCGTTCCCGTGATCCCGTGGTCCCAGGTGGTCGTCCCGGTGGCCCCGCTCATCGCGGTACCGGTCGTCGCTGTTCTCGGCGCGCTGGTGGCGGTCGTGGGGCCCGCGGTCGCCGGTGGCCGCGTCTCCCCGGCGGACTCGCTGCGCCGGTCGACCGGTGCAGGGCAGTCACGTCCGAAGGCGGTCGCTGTCCGGCTGACGGCCGTCGTCGTCCTCGCGGTTCTCGCCCTGACCGCATCCCGGTTCGCGGGGGCCGGTGTGGCGGTCGTGGCCGGGGTGATCTTCTTCCTCACTTTCGTGGCCGCCGTCCCGGCGCTGTGCTGGGCCGGGGCGGAACTGGCAGGACGTCTCATCGGTGACCGGCATCCGCTCGGGGAGATCGGTGCGGCGGAGATCCGAAGCTTCCCGGGACGGACCGCCGCCACCGGGATGGCCGTGGTGCTCGCCGCAGCGGTCACGGCGGTCAGCTGGGTCAGTCTGGCGTCGGTCTCCGCGACAGCGGACGCCCGGTCCGGTGCCGACCCCGGACCCGAGATCATGGTCGGTGCCTACACCGGATCGGCCGCCCTCGATCCGGTGGTGATGCAGGCCCTCGGCGACGTGGACGGGGCCGGCGGCACCGTGCCGGTCACCGTGGGCCGGATGCGGCTGACCGGGGAATCCCCGGCGGGGACGGCGTCCGCCCCGGGACAGCCCGGCAGCGGAACCCGCCTGATCACCGGCATGGTCGCCGGACACGCCGCAGACTTCGCGGCGGTCACCGACGGACGGTTCCCGTTGGCGGAGTCCGACCCGGGGGCGGTGTATCTGCCGTTCTCCGAGCAGGCGCCGTTCCGCGACGGGTCAACGGTCACTCTCACCGGTCCGACCGGCGAGCGTCCGCTGACCGTGCACTATGTCGCCGACCTGCCGCTACCGGGCCTCATCGACCCCTCGGTGACCTCGGCGGTCGGCATCGTGACCGTGCCCACCGCGGTGTGGGTCGCACTCGGCGGTGACGGCGACCGCGGCGACGTGCTGGGGTCGGTGCGCACCGTCGCCACCATCGGCGGTGAGCTGCCGGTCACCGGCATGACCGTCACCGACGCGAAGGTCGACACCATGGTCGACACCGCGCGGGTCATCGCCACGGCGATGCTCGCCGTCGCGGTGGTGATCGCGGTGCTCGGTGCCGTCGTCACCCTGACGACGAGCCTGCGTGGGAGGTCCGGCGAATTCGCGGTCCTGCGGCTGCTCGGCATGGAGGGTGCGCAGCTGCGCCGCCTCGTCGGCTCGGAGACCGTCGTCGTCGGGGCGGTCAGCGTCCTCATCGGACTCGCGGCCGGCGTCCTGCTGGGATGCGTGACCGCCGGTGCGCTGGCCACGGTGCTGGGCGTGGAGACGCGCGTCGCCGTCCCTCTCCCGGCCCTGGCGGTCATGGGTGCGGTCACCGTCGTCGCGCTGCGAACGGCGGTGACCGTTCCGGTCGACAGAATTTCACTCGTCCCACCGGCGGATGCGCTGCGGGACGCCAACCTGGGAGGAAACCAGTGACACATGCACGAACGAGGCGGTGGACGGCCGGCGTCGCCGGGATCGCCCTCGCCCTGGCCGTGGGCGGTACCGGAGCGGGGGCTGCCGTCGCGCAGTCTGTGGAACCGGCGGCGTCCACACCGGTGTCGGCGTCTCCGTCGGCTCCGGCGTCCGCCACGCAGGACGCGGCCCCCGCCACGGAGGACGCTGTCCCTGCCGTCACACAGTCCGACCCGCACAGCAACGATGTCTGGGTGCCCGACTGGATGCTGCTGGTCGTCGCCGGTGCCGTCGTCGCCGCCGCCGTCTCACTGGCCACCCGGTCCTACCTTCGATTCACCCGTACCCGCAGAGAGCTGGAGGGATAGTCCCATGCCGAAGAATTCCACCGTCATCAGGACCGCGGCGTGCGGCGCCGTCGTCGCGCTCGGATTCGGGATCGCCCCGGTGTCCGTCCTCCCGCAGGCGCTCGCCTCCCCCGCCACAGCGCAGCAGACCTACACCTGTGCCGTCACCGTCGACGAGAACCCCACCGAGCCCAGTTACATGGACCTCACCGCCAACATCACCCTGAACCTGCCCGACCGGGTCGCCCCGGGGGACGCCTTTTCCGTGGACGGAACCTTCCAGGTGCAGCTGCCCGGCGAGATCGGCGCACTGTTCGCCGGGTACTTCCCGTTCGCCCAGGTCACCTCGGACGCCCTGACCCTGCCGGTGAATGTCGCCGGGCAGGACCTGCTGGTCCGGGCCTCCCGCATCGACAGTGGCCGGGTGGACACCCGCAACCTGCCGGTCGTCTTCACCAGCAGCTTCAGTACCGATACGATCGCCGTACCCGCGGACGCCGGCGGCGAGGTGGCCTTCAGCATGCCACGCAATGACAGCGTCCCCTCGCTCAACGAGGACGGTACGGCGGCATTCACCGCGACCCTGTTCGCCGAGGGTGGCATTGTCCCCGGGTACGACAAGGGCACTGACCGGGTGTCCTGCAGGTCCGCCCCGGGTGAGTCCGCACCGATCGGCTCAGTCGCGGTCTCCGGTGCCGCCGGGGCTGGTGCTCCGACGGCGACCACCGGTGGTACGGGTGCCGTCACCGGCTCCGGTGCCGTGACTGCGGCGACCGGTGGCGCGAACCGCGTCCAGGCGGCCCAGGGGGCGGCGTCCCCCAGCGCCGAGGCGGTCCCCGGCGACGAGGGGGACGATGACGGGGCCGACGCGAACGCCGTTTTCTCCCGGGCCGACCAGGCGCTGGTTGACCAGCTGCGTCTGATGTCGATGAACCAGGCGGCCTCCGGTAGCGGCGGCGGCTCCTATCTCTCCAAGGCTGCCGTGTGCTGGGGGACTCTCTGCATCGTCACCGCCGCCGTCCTGTTCACCGTCCTGACGAACGCCCGAACCCGACGCCTGGACCGCGCCGAGGACAGGTACTGGCCAGGTACCGACTGAAGAGGTACTGACGTCCCGCGTCCCCGACGTCGTTGGATAGGATGAGCTGGTCGGCAGTCCGACGCCTTCAGGGAGCTCGGGACGAAACACACGGAGGAACAGTGGCGCAGTACGCGGTACATCCCGGCCAGATGGTCGTGGACGATCTCATCGGGCACCGCGTCGCCCTCGACCCGGGGCAGGCCCTGATGACCGGACGGTCGGCCCGTTTCCTGGTCGGGGAGGACGACGAGTTCATGCACCGTAGGTTCCTCCAGTTCTGGGCCGACGGCACCACCTGGATGGTCAGCAACCACGGCACCCGGATCAGCGCCAGCATCCATCCGCGGGCCGAGAACTCCTTCGCTGAGCTCCGGGTCGGCCCCGGTGCGACACTGCCGTTGCCGCCGGGGCAGTCTGCGGTGGTCTTCGCGACCTCCGGATGCACCTATGAGATTCACCTCACGGTCGCGAGGACCCTTCGTCCGCCCGACCTCGACACCGGCATCGACACCGGCATCGACCCCGGCATGATGACGGTGGGGCGCTTCGAACCGAATGAGGAGCAGAAGCTGTTGCTGCAGGCCCTCGCCGCCCCACTGGTCGCCGTCCCCGGTGCCGGGATGGACAAGGTCCCCACGGTCCGTGATCTGGAGCGGACGCTCGGCTGGTCACAGAAGAAGGTCAACACCAAGATCGACTACCTGTGCCGCTCCCTGGAGGGCAACGGCGTGCCGGGGTTCTCGGTGCGCAGCGGGAATTCCCCGGCCCGACGTTTCGCCCTGGCCCGTTACGCCCGGGAGAACTACTGGTCGCTGAAGACCCGCGGAACCCTGTAGAGGCGGTGGCACCGACAGTGAACGAGCACAGGGACGGGGACGGGCACAGGGACGGAAGCGGAAGCGGACTCTCGGGGGCTCCGGCCCCCGGTGACGACGGCTGGACCAGGTTCCTCAGCTTCCTGGGGGAGAGGCACGGTCTCACCGACCTCAGCCAGATCGGCAAGGGTGGCATGGGTCGGGTCTACAGGGCCCGCGACAGGGAACTCAACAGGTGGGTGGCGGTGAAGGTGCTGGAGAGCGCCGGGGCGACCCCCGACGGTCTGCAGCGGTTCCGGCAGGAGAGCCGGATCCTCGGACAGCTGCGTCATCCGGCGATCGTCGGTGTGCATTCAGCGAGGATCTCACCGGACGGTGTGGCGTACTTCGTCATGGACTATGTCGACGGTGGTGACCTGGGTTCACTGATCGCCTCACGCCGCACGTCCGGTGGGCCGTTCACCGTCGCCGAGACCGTCGGGCTGCTGCGTCCGGTGGCGGACGCCCTGGACACGATCCACGACATGCGTCCCCAGGTCATCCACCGGGACGTGAAACCGGCGAACATCCTCGTGCCGGGCGGGGCGCACCGGCACAGTGCGTGGAACGCCTCAGTGCTCACCGACTTCGGCATCAGCCTCACCCAGGACGACACCCGGTTGACCTCGGTCGGGTTCCTCATCGGCACCGACCGCTACATGGCGCCGGAGCAGTTCCGGTCGGTCCAGGGAGGACCGGTACCGGGGGCGTCGGTGGACCTGTACGCCTTCGCCCTCATCGTCTTCGAGATGCTCACCCTGCGTCCGCTGCGGGAGACGATGCCCGAGGCCGCGTGGCGTTTCGCGCGTCAGTTCCCGTCCGTCCCGGCCCGCGCACTGGCGGGGCCCGACCAGGGCAGGGCCCCGGCGATCCTCACCGTGCTCGCCCGGGCCCTGGCGGATGACCCGTCACAGCGGTACGTCTCGGCCCATGAGATTCTCAGCGCGCTGGAGGCCACGACGGCGGCACCCGCCGGCCCGGCACCCACGGCGCAGACCGCCCCGACGGTGCAGGACGCGCCCGGTGCGCAGGGCCGCCGTTCAGACCGGCCACAACGACCGCGGCGCAGCCGACGACGCGTCCTCGTCACGGTATCCGCCGTGGCGGCCGTGGTGGTCCTGGCCCTCGGTGGCGTCGCCGTGGCGGACCACGCCCGTCATCCGGGCTGGTCGGACGCGGAGCAGTCGATGGTGGCGGCGTTCCCGGACCTGCTGCCCGACAGGCAGGACGAGTCGGGCTGGCTCGGCATGACCTGCTCCTCTGCATCCGCCGGGGACGGCGAGCGGGCGAGAATCACCTGTCACGGCGGTGGACGTACGCTGGTCGTCGCCGACTTCGGCGATGCGGAGACCCGGGACAGGCTGGGGTCCAGTGCGGCGACGCGCGTACTGACATCCGGGGACTGTGTCATCGAGGTCGGTCCCGTAGGTGATGCACAGGTCGCACTGCCACAGGCGGGGGACCGGGACCGGTACTCGCTGCTGCTGGCGTCGGACACCGCAGAGGATGACCTCAGGGGAGTTCCCGTTTGTTCATGACGTTCCCGTGAGACTGTCGCAGAATTCTCAGGAAGATGCGTTAGTCTTCATTCTGTCAACAATGAGTAGGGTTCACTCACCGAGAACCAGAACGGACGTGACCAGAGCAATGCCCAACTACGACCTTTACACCGAGCTGGGGCTGGACAAGGACATGCCGCCCGCAGAGATCGGGTCGCTGCTGGAGCAGCGGATCAACGGACTCCTCGGCCAGGGCTACCAGTCGAACTCGCCGGAGGTCGACCAGCTCACGACGGCCCGGATGATCCTCTCCGACCCCTCCAAGCGCAACGCCTACGAGGCGGCGTTGGCGGGTCCTGACGGCGTCATCGACGTCTCCTGGCTGCACCAGCTCGCCGACAGCCGGCCCACCTCCTCCGAGGCCCCCACCGCCCTGTCCGTCGGGCAGCAGCCCGTCCTGTCGTCCGGTCACGCCCCGTCCTATGACGCTTCGGTGACCAACGTGCTCAACGCCGGAGGAGATCCGTCCTCCCCGCAGGTCCCGCAGAGCCCCCTCGACCAGTACGGGCAGTCCCAGTTCAGTCAGCCGGGCCCGTACGGTCAGCCCAGTCACAACTCCGGCGCTTTCGGAGCGCCGGTGCAGCAGCCCCCGGCGAACTCCCAGTTCGACGTCACCTCCATGTCCGTCGCCGGCCGGGACCGGTCGCAGTCGAAGGTCTATCTCACCTGCCTGGCGATCATGGTCATCGGTATGATCTATCCGCTGATCCTGCTGTTCACCTCCGATGACTTCGACATCTTCAAGGGCATCCTCTTCGCGATCGCCCACACGGTCGCCTGGGTCGGCATCGCCGAGATCATCTGGAGTGTGCGCCGCATCGTCGCTCCGGAGGAGAACGGGGCCGACACCGGGGCCGACATCACCTCCGCCCCGGACAGTGCCGCGAAGTAGGAAACCAGGTGGCCGACCGGGTCGCGGCCCGGTGGGGCACCGGACGAACCCGGCGGGTGGGGTGCGACGGGGACGTGCGGGCGGGGGCCGGGGGATCAGGGCACCGTGACCTGGCGGGCGTGCCTCACCGTCGCCGCCAGCTCCGTGACCTCCGCCGGGGCCACCGCCCGGTCTCCGGCGGTGGTGCAGAAGTCCAGCAGCAGGTAGCCGGCGCGTTGGATGGCCAGGTGCCGCGGCCAGTGCTCTTCGGCGAACCCCGGGGCATCAAGTGCGACGGACTGCGCTGCACGGCGCTCACTGAGCAGCTCGTACTGCAGGTCACGGCGCTGTGCCAGGGCGTCCTGCACCGAGGACGCCGTCAACAGCTCACCGAGCAGCGCGCCCATCGCCTCAAAGGAGCGATGGACCAGGCGCCGTGCGTGACGGACTGCGGCGGCGCGCGGGTACAGCCACAGTGCGGCCATCGAGCACACCGTCGCGAGCCCGATCTCCGCCCACCGGGCGGTGACGACCTCTCCGAGGGGGAGTTGGACGGTGCCGCCCATGAGCAGTGCCAGTGAGGTGGAGGCCATCACAGTGAACGCGTAGTTCTTCACCACGAAGACCTCGGCGAAGAACTGGCACACCGCGAGGACCAGCAGCAGTGACCAGTCGTGGACGCCGGCCAGGTGGATCAGCGCGAAGATGCCGACACCCACCACCGAGCCGATGACGCGGTGCAGGCCGCGGATGGTGCCTGCACGGCGTTCCGGACCCCACTGCAGGACCAGCATCGCCGAGAGCACAGCCCAGTCCGGGCGGTCGAAACCGCAGGCGATACCGACCACCCCGGCGGCCAGGCACGCGACGGTCACCTTCAGCGACGCCATCGTCGCCTGGGAGTACCAGTGCAGGGAACGGTACACGCGGTAGCGGACCGAGGGCCGGGACAACGGGACGGCGTGCCGGGAAAGGTCTATGTAGTTGGGGGTGTCGGTGAGCTCCTCGGCGGCGGAGTCGTCACGGCGCCCGGCGGCCGGATTGCTCCGGGCCAGCAGCACGTGTGCGGTGAGCGTGCGGTGCACCAGTTCCTCACTGAGGCTCTCTGTTCGACCGGGTGCGGAGGTCGAGAAAGAGGTTGAGGAAGAGGTTGAGGTACTCTCGCCGCCCCGTGCGTGGCCCGCGTCGAAGAGGATGTACCAGGTGGTGACGAGCAGGGTCTCGACCTGGTGGGTGCGGGCGACCGTCGGGGCGGGGTCCGCCGCGTAGGCTCCCACCGCCTTCTCCAACCGTTCCACGGCGGTGATCTCCGGGCGGTGCAGACCCCACAGTGCCGGGACCATGCCGATGACGGTGGCCGTCGCGGCGCCGAGCAGTGCCCACCCGCCGACTTCGACGGGGTTCATGCCCTGCTTGGCGACCATGGTGGCGCCGCCGGAGACCATGATGAGGAAGAATCCGCCCGGGGGCGGCAGCCGCAGCGCATTCTGCATGAACACGACGACCGCGGATACCGTGGTGGCGAAGAAGGCGATGAGCAGCAGCCACCAGTCGGAGCCGCCCGCGTCGATCGCCGGCCACACCACGGACCCGACGAAGGCCCCGGCCATCTGGCCGAAAGCCAGGAGCAGTCCGGCGGTGACCATGATCCGCAACCGGGAGCGGAAGGGGTGGCCCTCACCGTAGATGACCGCGAAACTGCCACCGGTGATCAGCAGCATCTGCTGCTCGTATCCCAGCAGCAGGGCGACACCGGCGGGGATGGCCATCGCCAGGGCGGCGCGCAGTGCCCCCGGCCATGTCGGACGCGGATTGTGCACCGCAGTGAGCAGTGCCCACCATCCGGGTGCGGTCGGGGGCGAGTCGGTGGCCGGATGTCCGGGGGTAGGGGACGGGGAAGAGGAACTGGTCACCCGCCAACTATAGGACCGTGTGCGGCCCGTCCCGGAGGCAGGTGAACGTTCTCAGAACTTCGTGAAGTGCTCGGTGAGGCGCCGTTCCATCTCTCCCCAGCCCTCGGACTCCTCGTCGAAGGGGGCGGTGGGGGTGCCGGAGGACGGTGATCCGAGCATGTAGGCGATGTAGTCCTGCAGTCGTGGATAAGCGAGCAGGACCTTGTTCACCGAGTCGTCGTCGGCCCAGTCCGCGGCGTCGGCGACGAGCTCGTAGGCACGGGCCAGCTGGTCGGTGTCGACGGCCTCGGTGCCCTTGGCGATGTCCTCGCGTAGACCGGTGAAACCGTACTCGTTCGACGGGTGCACGGTGACCTCCAGCTCACCGGCGTTGGCCAGGGTCACCAGGTCGGACCAGGTCTGCATCTCGGCGAGGTCGTGGTCTCTGGCGTCCACGATCCAGCGGACAAGGGCACGGCCCGAGGTGAAGGTGTGGATCCGGGCGTTCTCGCCGAGGAAGACCGGCTCACGGTCACCGACATAGCACCGCAGGGTGTAGACGGTTGTGCCGTCGACGGTGATGCGCACCGGGTCGATTCCGGCGGTGGCCCAGGGGGTCGAATCGTAGGGGTCGGAGGTGTCCGTGTCCTTCACCTCTGCCGCGTCCCCGGCCGCTGCCGCTGAGGCGTCTGCCCCGTCTGTCCCGGCGGCATCCTGCGCGGCCTCGGCGTGTGCCGGGGCGTCAGCTTCCCGGCTCTTCTCCTCTGCGGTGGCGATGTCGGCCTCGGCGAGGGCCAGCGACTTCTCGTCGACCTCCGGAGTGACGATCTGCTGGTCGACGAGTTCCAGCATCTCCTTCCAGTTGCTCAGCACCGTGTAGCCCACGTTCGACCACTCGCCGAGACCGTTCTCGCCGTTGTAGTGGTCGGCGCCGCGGGCCGTGTTACCCAGGATGGAGTAGGAGCGGAACCAGGTGGTGATCTTCTCCAGGCCGCATACCGCGCCGAGGGACCTCAGCACGTCGAATGCGGAGGCGACGGCCTTGACGTTGTCGAAGGACGGGCGGCCGGCGAGGTGGTTCGGCACCTCGATGAGGCTGATCCGGCCGGACTTGCGCGGGGTGACCTTCGCCGCGGCGTTCTCCGAGAAAGCGGCCCATCTCGGGTGGTCGACGAGATCGTGCGCGTCCCCGCCACGGTGATCTCGGATCCAGGCGAGGAGAGCGGCGGGGGAGTCGAAGCCGAAGACCCCCGAATCGTCACCGAGGAACGCCTGCCACTGCTCGCCCCGGGCGATCCATCCCGGAGCCCAGAGCGTGAAGAAGGTTCCGTCGGTGGTCTCGAGTTCGAGGGGGACGATGCCGCGGTCTGCCAAGAGGTCTGCCATGGTCGGCAAGTCTAGCGGGCGGAACGTGGCGGTGCGACGGGCTGTGCCCCCGAAGCGTCGACCGCCCCGGGCGCCGTACTGAACAGTCGGCGGTCCAGTACAGCGGGCACTGTCGGCGGGGGAGGCCCGAGGAACTGCCCGGCATGGTAGCCGGGGTCCGCCGGGGTGGAGGTGATTCGGGCGAGCCCGGAACGTTTCCGCATCGTGCCTGTCCTATCCGGTGGGACGGTAGAAGCCGTGGAAGCCCATACCGATGTTCTCGGTGCGTACCGGTGACATCTGCACCGGATCACCGGCCTCGATCATCATGCCGTCACCGGTGACCATGGCGACGTGGCCGTCCCACACCGCCAGGTCCCCGGGCGCGAGCTGGTCCACGGGGACCTGCGGTCCGACCGCCTGGGCGTTGGCGGTCCGGGGGATCTCGATCCCCGCCTGAGCGTAGGCCCACCGGGTCAGTCCGGAGCAGTCCATGCCCTGACCCGGGACATTTCCGCCCCAGACGTAGGGGGTTCCCAGTGCGGACCTCGCGGCGTCCACCGCTGCGGCGGCCTGCGGGGTGGGTGCGCCGATGACATCGCCGGACTCCACGGACCGTGACGGTGCCGCATGGTCGGTGGCGCCGGGTGTTCCGGACGCCGCCGCCGCGGCCGGTGGCCCGGCGTCCGGTGACCCGGTCAGCGGCGGTGCCGGGGCGGTGGGGGACGCTTCGTTCACCACCTCCACCCGTGACGCCAACCCGTCGAGCTCCGATTCCAGCACAACGAGGCGTTCCGCAGCCCGGGCCAGGTGCGACCATCCGGTCCGGGCGGCGGCGGCACCGGTCACCGGGGTCACCGGGGAGACCATGAGCAGCGAGACGACCTCGCGGGCGCACTGCCCGGCGATGGAGGTGATGTCGTCGGCGGCACGGGTCACCGCGGCCACGGCCTCCCCGGCCAGGACCTCGAGGTCCCCCGACAGCCTGAGCAGTTCCACGGCCCGGCGACCGGCGTCGGCCAGAGTGGTGACGACCGCGGTGCCTGCTGAACCCGTCACCGCTGCCTCAGCCATCGCCGGGAGACCGGACAGGGCGTCGGCGAGGCCGGCGTCGCCGAGCAACGCGGTGAGCGGGTGGACACCGGGGGCCGCGGCGTCGGGGATGAGCCGGGCGACCGGGGCGACGACCGCAGTGAGGTCGGGGATCATGACCTGCCTCCGTGGAGGGAACCGAAGCGTCCGGCGGCGGTGGTCTCCTGGCGGTCCAGGGCTCCGGCGAGGCCGGTCAGGCAGACCCCGGCGTCAGCGTAGAAGCGGGCGAGGTCGGTCGCGGCGGCGGCCTGCCGGGCACGCGCGGCGGTGAGGGAGGCGAGGAAACGTGACGCCTGGGGGATCGCGAACACCGGTGGCGCTTCCCCCGGATCGGCGCCGGCGGAGAGACGCCCTGCAGTCAGCGAGGCGCTGTCGGCGACGGTGGCGAGGGCGGCGGGGTCAGCTGTGATTCCGGTCATGACACTGTTTGACTCCGGAGGCGGTGCGGTGGTTCCCCGCGCGGCCAAGTATTTTGGAACGCATGGAGATTGTCGAGGTA
>NZ_CACZOO010000178.1 GCF_902782855.1 uncultured Corynebacterium sp. | reverse complement strand
GGGGGCGGTCGACGTAGAGTGCGTGTCGGGGGCCGAAGGGGACCACATCGAGGCGGGTGCCGCTGATGCCCTCGAGCATCGGGTCGAGGTAGAGGCGCATGTTGAGCTTGTTGAGCTGCCAGGACATGCGGCGCAGGTTGCGGTGGCCGAACTCGCCGATCGAGGCGACCCACACGGCGTCGCAGTCGTGGGACGCGGCGGTGTGGACGAAGTCCTCGGTGGTGAGTGCGCTCATGCGGACGGAGCTCACCGGCACAGCACCGGTATCGAGGAGATGGTCGCGGTTCTCGGGGTCGGTCAACAGGATGCCGTGGATGAGGGAGACGGCGTCCTGTGTGTCGTGGAAGGACCGCAGGAGACGGTTGATGTCCCGGACCCGGCCGATGGCCAGGAAGCTGTGCTGCAGGTCCGCGCGGTAGCGTTCGGTGACGCGCAGACACACCGCGCGGGAGATCATCAGGAGGAACAGGCCGACGGGGAGCCCGACGAGGGCGAAGTGCCGGAAGAGGGAGTATCTGGACAGGGCGTCCACCATGGCCAGGCAGGCGGCGAAGATGAGACTGCCCTTGATGATGTTCTCCCGGCCGATGCGGGGGAAGGTCCGGGCCTGGTGGCTGTAGCCGTGGGTGAGAACGACCGCGGTGAGCCACAGGGTGACGACGCCGACGGTGAGGAGCAGGTTGCGCTCGGAGAAGAAGTGGTCGGCGATGACGCCGACATCCGGTGCCCACGTGTAGATCGACAGGAGGTCTGCGATGACGGTGGCGGTGAGGATCGCGACGAGGTCTGCGACCACGTGGAACCAGGTGCGCTGGGCGTGGCGGAACCGGCGGGTGTCCCGATTGCGGGTGATCCGGCGCGAAGAGGGTTCGGCGGTGACCACCGGAGTTCCGGGGGCCACGGCGGAGGTGCGGAGAGCCATGGGAGAGTCGTTTCTTGAGGGCCGTCCGGTGAGAGGGTTGAGAGGGCGCCGGGCGACGGGGAGACGTGAGGGAGGTGAAGCGAGGGAGGTGGAGCGAGGGAGGTGGAAACGGGAGTGAGGGAGGGAAGGTGAGGGTGGAGGAGGGGACGGGGTCGAGCCTAGCGCTTCAGTCGGGTGCGCTGCTCTCCGGCCGGGGCTCCGTGGCCCCGATGTGATGTCCGGACAGGGGGAATCACCGGGAAACGAAAGTGACGGCGTCACAGTTTTCCGTCGCAACCTGCCGTTACAAGGCGTAATATGAGATTGGTCACAATGCGTGACCCGACGTTTCGCCGGGGTGCCCGTCGGGGTGTCCACAGGTGCGGCCACACCACGGCCCGGTGCGCTGGGTGCAGCGTACCGGGCCGTGGTGTGGTGTGGAGCCCCCTGACAGAATCGAACTGTCGACCTTTTCCTTACCATGGAAACGCTCTACCGACTGAGCTAAGGGGGCGTGCGGCGTGAACTGTATCATCCGCTGAGCCGATGACGGGAATCGAACCCGCGCCACCTGCTTGGGAAGCAGGAGTTCTACCATTGAACTACATCGGCGGCAGGCCGTGACCACAGGAGGTGCTGAGGCACCGTGGTCCGGCCGACGCTGAGTACTCTAACACAGCATCAGCGGAATCTGCCGCAGCCCCCCCGTACAGTGCGGTGACGCGCTGGGTTACTCTGGCCACGTGCTCCTTTCCGACCGCGACATCCGCTCCGCCATCGACGACGGGGTACTCTCCCTCGACCCCTTTGAACCGGCGATGATCCAGCCGTCCAGCATCGACGTGCGCCTCGACCGGTACTTCCGGGTCTTCAACAACTCGAGGTACACCCACATCGACCCGAAGCTCCCACAGGAGGAGCTGACCACCCTCGTGGAGGTCGGCGACCACCTCGGGGAGAACGGCGTCCCCCTGACGGAGGGGGGCATAGCCGCCGACGCCTTCATCCTCCACCCCGGGGAGTTCGTCCTCGGCTCGCTCCTGGAGTACGTCACGGTCCCGGACAACCTCGCCGCCCGGTTGGAGGGGAAGTCCTCCCTGGGACGACTCGGGCTGCTCACCCACTCCACCGCCGGTTTCATCGACCCGGGCTTCACCGGGCACATCACCCTGGAACTGTCGAACACGGCGAACCTGCCCATCGCCCTGTACCCGGGCATGAAGATCGGGCAGCTCGCGATCTTCAACCTCTCCAGTCCGGCGGAGAACCCCTACGGGTCCGGGCCGCTGGGCTCGAAGTACCAGGGGCAGCGCGGACCGACGGCGTCGAAGGCCTACCTCAACTTCCGGTGAGCCCCGGGTTCGTCCGGCGGACACAGGTCACCCCCGGGAGTGTCGCCACTCGCCGGGGGTTCACTGCTGACGTTTCAAGAGGAGAATGCTCAGCTGCCGTATACGGATCCTTTCTTCCTGTCGTGATGTCGATGGAAGCCAATCTACGACCGGTGCCTTGGAAGAGCCTGGCAACGCCCTGCGGTGTCTATGGGGTGTCTATGGGGTGTGTATGGGTGTCTGTGGGGGCGCCGGGTACGCCGGGTACCCGGCGGCTGGTCAGATCCGGGTCTTGGCGAAGGCCACGGCGTCCGGTAGACCGTCCGTCCATCCCGCGTGACCGGCCGGATCCCGGTCCACGCGGTAGGTCACGTCCATGCCGTCGGCTCGGGCCGAGTTCACCAGGCGTTCCGTGAACGGCGCCGGGCTGACGAAGTCGAAGGCCTGCTGGTAGATGAAGACCGGGGCATCCCACCCGCTGTCCGGCACCGCCAGGTGCTCACGCAGTGCGGCGAGGAATCCACCGGACGCCAGCGGCTTCGTCACCATGTCACCGACAGGCAGGCCGGCGACGGCGTCCGACATCTCGAAGTAGTTCGCCTCCTCGGCGAGGTCGACGATCTCCCGGCCCCTGTCCGAGAGGTAGTCGTCCAGGGGGAAGTCCGGTCGGGCGGCACGGAACCCGGCGAGCACGTAGCCGACATAGGTCTGGAGGTCGGGCTGGCTGACCGGCACCCCCGGGGCGATGGCAGCCATCTCCTCGGCGATGCCCGCGGGCACGCCACCAGCGGTGGCGGCAGCCAGGTGCAGCTCCGGGGCGTACTCGGCGGCCATCTCCGCTGCAGCGATCGAGGCGTGGCCGCCCTGCGAGTAGCCGTTGGTGACCCACGTCGTGGCGAGTTCATCGGACAGCGCGCGGGATGCCCGGACGATGTCGATCATCGCCGCACCCTCACTGTGCGAGTTCAGGTAGGGGTGGACGCCGTCGGTGCCGAGCCCGACGTACTCCGGTGCCGCGACCGCGAACCCCGCGTCCAACCACTCAGCGAGGTACTGGTCGCCGGTGTTGTCCTCACCGACCCAGCCGGTCCAGCTCACGTTCCTGTCACCGAGGCCCTGGGTGCCGTGGCCGTAGACCATCACCGGCCAGCCGCCCTCCGGCGCGTCCCCCTGGGGGAGGTACAGCGTGCCCAGGCTGCTCGCGGTCTGCCCCTGTGGGCCGTCCGTCTCGTACTCGAAGTGCCAGCCTCCGGAAGAGTGGGTGAGGACCAGCTCGTCGGGCAACGGTGAACTGGTCAGCACCGTGCCCCGGGTGAGTGCGGGCACGGGTCCGGCACCGGATGCGGTGGCGGATGCGGTGGCGGCGAGACCGGCGACGGCAGCGAGACCGGCGACGGCAGCCGGCGGGGTCGGTAGGGGACGTCTCATGTCGGACAGGATACCCTCACCTCAGTTCTCCGGGTGGAATCCTGCCTCGACGGCGAGCACCGCCAGCTGAATCCGGGATTCGGTCCCGAACTTCGCGAGCAGAGACGATACCGACTTCTTCACGGCACTGGCAGATCGGCCGGTTTCCCGGGCGATCTCCGAGTTCGACAGCCCGGCGCAGATAAGTGCGAGTACCCGTTCCTCGGAGGTGGAGAGCCGGGCCAACCGGGAGGTGGTCTCGGGATCGTCCGGCAGGTCGGCGGCGGATGCCGTCGCCGCGTTCAGCGCACCATCCCTCTCACCGGGCGTCGGCAGATGCTGGATCAGCCGGGTCGCCGGCTGGGGACTGACCACCGTGCCACCGGCGAGTGCCTGATGGACGGTGTCGATGATGAACTCCGGGCGGGAACTCTTGAGTATGTAGCCGGCCCCGCCGAGGGAGAGGACCGAGAGCATCGTCTCGTCCTCGTCCAGGGCGGTCATCGCGATGAAGACCGGTGGATTCTCCAGTGCGCGGACATGACGGAGCAGCGTGACACCGTCCATGCCGGGCATGTGGATGTCCGTCATGATGACGTCCGCGTCGACGGACTTCAGCAGAGCCAGGGCAGCGGTACCGTCCGTGGCCTCGCCGACGATCTCGATCGACGCGGCGGCGGGGGTCGAGAAGTAGAGCCGCAGCGAGGACATGACCAGGGGGTCATCATCGACGAGCAGCAGCCGTATCGTGGAGGTTCCGGATGAACCCAGCGGGTCCCCGGAACCGGAACCCGTCAGCACCAGGGGTAGTTGTGCTCGCTGCAGGAGAAGATGTGGCCCAGGGACGCCTTGTAGTCTCCGTGGCTCGGGGCTGCCGAGGCGACCCCGGTGGTGAGTCCGGCGGACAGGCCGACGGTGAGGGTGCCGACGGCGAGGCGGCGGAGCAGGGACCTACGGTGGGAAGCGGACATGTTTTCTCCTCTGTCAGGGGGTGTCACGGAGAGTGACAGAATCTTGTGTAACGCTGTCAACAATAGGCAAGGTGACGGTGGTGCGCCATACCTGATCTCCGGTGGCCCGGGGGACCAGTCCCGCAGTCAGGCTCCCGGCAGCCGCATCCGCCCGGGCGGTCATCGATCCGAGCCCCAGATGGGTGGTCAACGCCGGGTCCTCGTGGCTGCCCTCGACGGGTCTCACCGGGTTGGTCATGGAGACGATGAGCGTGTCGTCGGT
>NZ_CACZOO010000177.1 GCF_902782855.1 uncultured Corynebacterium sp. | reverse complement strand
TTTCGCGTGGCAGTGTCGCCTTACGTGACGCACCTCGCACATCACCCCTGCACTCGCCGGTTTTTGACCAACAGGTGGGACGATTCTTCCCACTCTCAGAGACAAAATAAAACAGGACGATCGTACTACCCCCGCCGTGGGCTGGATCACGTCTTTCCTTTGACTAGGTCTTTTCCCCCTGTATTCTCGACCCCAGCAGATCCGGCCGGGGAGCAGCCGCCCCCGGGGTAGCCGGAATCAGCGTTGTAACCGCCATCTCCACCACTTATAGGGAGTGTGTCAAGCACATGTCGAACGTCGGACAGCCGCGTACCGCCGCCGAAATCCAGAAGGACTGGGACGAGAACCCCCGTTGGGCCAACGTCACCCGCGACTACACCGCCGAGCAGGTCGCCGAGCTCCAGGGCACCGTTGTCGAGGAGCACACCCTCGCCCGCCGTGGCGCCGAGATCCTCTGGGACGCCGTGAACGAGCCGGGCGACGGCTACATCAACGCCCTGGGCGCCCTCACCGGTAACCAGGCCGTCCAGCAGGTCCGTGCCGGCCTGAAGGCTGTCTACCTCTCCGGCTGGCAGGTCGCCGGTGACGCCAACCTCTCCGGCCACACCTACCCGGACCAGTCCCTGTACCCGGCGAACTCCGTTCCGTCCGTGGTCCAGCGCATCAACAACGCTCTCTCCCGCGCCGACGAGATCGCCCGCGTCGAGGGTGACGACTCCGTCGACAACTGGCTCGTCCCGATCGTCGCCGACGGCGAGGCCGGCTTCGGTGGCGCCCTCAACGTCTACGAGCTGCAGAAGGCCATGATCCAGGCCGGCGCCGCCGGTACCCACTGGGAGGACCAGCTGGCCTCCGAGAAGAAGTGCGGCCACCTGGGCGGCAAGGTCCTCATCCCGACCAAGCAGCACGTCCGTACCCTGAACTCCGCCCGTCTGGCCGCCGACGTCGCCAACACCCCGACCGTCGTCATCGCCCGCACCGACGCCGAGGCCGCCACCCTGCTGACCTCCGACGTCGACGAGCGCGACCACGAGTTCCTCACCGGTGAGCGTTCCGCCGAGGGCTACTACTACGTCAAGAACGGCATCGAGCCCTGCATCTCCCGTGCGAAGTCCTTCGCTCCGTACGCCGACATGATCTGGATGGAGACCGGTACCCCGGACCTGGATCTCGCCAAGCGCTTCGCCGAGGGCGTCCGCTCCGAGTTCCCGGACCAGCTCCTGTCCTACAACTGCTCCCCGTCCTTCAAGTGGTCCGCCCACCTGGACGACGACGAGATCGCCAAGTTCCAGAACGAGCTCGGTGCCATGGGCTTCAAGTTCCAGTTCATCACCCTGGCCGGCTTCCACGCCCTGAACTACTCCATGTTCGATCTGGCCGAGGGCTACGCCCGCAACCAGATGTCCGCCTTCGTCGACCTGCAGAACCGCGAGTTCGAGGCCGAGAAGCGTGGCTTCACCGCTGTCAAGCACCAGCGTGAGGTCGGCGCCGGTTACTTCGACCGCATCGCCACCACCGTGGACCCGAACTCCTCCACCACCGCCCTGAAGGGTTCCACCGAGGAGTCCCAGTTCTAGTTCCCCGCCGCCGGGCACACGCCCGTCGCTGAGAAGCTGATCTGACAGACCACCGCCCGTCCTGCCCCGTGCAGGGCGGGCGGTGGTTTCTGCGTGGGATGCGGCGGCGCCTGTCGCGCGCCCCGCTCCCCGGGGGAGGGGGCAGCTACCGCCGCCGCTGCCGGGGGCGCAGCCGTGACGGTGGCCGGTCCTCGTAGAGACCCGTGATCTGACGCCGCAGGTGCTCACGACGGTTGTACGTCGCCTCACGGATCGCGTCGTCACTGTCGAAACCGGAGCCGATGGCACCGGCCATCGTGCCCAGCGACGCTGTCAGCCACGCCAGTTTGGCGTACCCCCAGGGGAAGGGGTCGTCGTGGACCTGCGAGCGGAAGTAGTTCGTGTCCACGATCACGACGGACGCCACGAGAAGGACCACGAAGACCGTCGTGTAGATCATCACCCCGGCGAGGAGCACCGTACCCAGTGTCGCCCGGTTGTCCATCCTCGCCCGCCACCGCGCCACCGAGTCGCTCTCCCGGTCGGGCCACCGGTTCCAGAGCCCGTTGTGGTAGATCAGCCAGAACGTCAACGCCCCCACGGCGAAGATGCTGATCACCGCCATGCGCGCGGCGGACACCGTGTGGGACATCTGCCACATCGACCCGTAGAAGATGCCGTAGGCCCCGGTCGCCACGGCGATGGCGAGGCAGCCGGTGAGCACCTTGTACAACTGTTCCGGCTGGTTGCCCGCGATCATCCCGAGCAGCAGACGCGCGCCCCTCCCCCGTCCCTCGAGGACCCGGGTGACGTCGGCGTCGGCGTCGCCGCCCTCGATGTCCCCGCCCCCGGTGACCTTCTCCCGGACACCGGCGCCGGCCGGCTTGCCGCGCAGCAGGCGGCTCAGTTCCTGACGCAGTGCCTCCCGGGCGCGCAGCAGTCCGAAGGCCGGCAGGCAGAGCATCGTCACCGTGCCGTGGTGGACGGTCTGGCTGATGACGGGGCGTCGCGTCGTCAGCGGCAGATCGGTGACGTATATCAACCGGTCCCAACCGTAGCCCGCCATGATGTCCGGGGTGGTGTCGGCGAGGCGGACGCTGCCGTCGAGACGCATCGGCAGCGAAGCGGTACGTACCTGCACCCGGGGGTGTCCGCTGGAGCGAAGGCTCTCGTCGGTGATGCCGGAGTCGTCCGGCCGGATACCGAGCGTCGCCAGGGCATCGATGACGCGCTTCTCGGGCAGTCCGCGGTCGACCATCACACCGATGACGGTCACGTGTCCCTCGGCGGGGCTGCCGCCCTCCGGTACCTCTGACATGGCCCGCATCGTACCCGCGTCCGGGCGGCGACGCCGGAGACGTCCCGGGCGGGACCCGGTGGGGAGACCGGTCAAAAGGACCGGGTGAAAGGACAGGGTGGGACTTCTAGAGGTTGATCATGTGCCCCATGACACCCTCGGCAGCCTCCTTGACCGCCTCCGACAGGGTCGGGTGGGTATGGACGTTGCGTCCGATCTCCTCGGCGGTGAGATCGAAGCGCTGCGCCAGGGTGAGCTCCGGGAGCAGTTCGGAGACGTCCGGGCCGACCATGTGGGCACCGATGAGCTCGCCGAACTCGGCGTCCGCGATGATCTTGACGAAACCGGTGGCCTCGTTGAGTCCCTGGGCCTTGCCGTTGGCGGAGTAGGGGAACGTCGCGACCCTGATCTCGCGGCCGGACTCCTCGGCGCGCCTGCGGGCGGCGTCCTCGGTGTAACCGAAGGACGCTACCTGCGGAGTGCAGAAAGTGGCGCGCGGCATGTTCATGTAGTCGCCGAGCTCCTGGGTCTCCACGCCGGCGATGGTCTCGGCGGCGACGACACCCTGCGCCTCGGCGACGTGGGCGAGCTGGAGCTTCGCGGTGACGTCACCGATGGAGTAGATGTGCGGGACGTTGGTGCGCATGCGGTCGTCGATCGCGATGGCGCCACGCTCCGTGAGCTTCACACCGGTCTTCTCCAGGCCGAAGCCCTCGACCCGCGGCGCGAAACCGATGGAGACCATGACACGGTCCGCCTTGACGGTCTCAGACCTGGAGCCGTCGGCGGACTCGATGTCCACCTCGACACCCTTGTCGCCACCGAGGTCACGGACGGCGGTGGTCTTGTGACCGGTCTTCAGGGTGACGCCGAGCTTCTTGTACTGCTTGGCGATCTCCTTGGAGACGTCCTTGTCCTCGTTCGGCAGGACGCGGTCCATGAACTCCACGATGGTGATGTCCACACCGAAGTTGGACAGCACGTAGGCGAACTCCATGCCGATGGCGCCGGCACCGATGATGACCATGGACTTCGGGGCGTTCTCGTCGAGGATCTGCTCCTCGTAGGAGACGATGTTGCCGCCGATCGTCACGCCCGGGAGGGAACGGACGACCGAACCGGTCGCGATGATCGCGTTGTCGAAGGTGAGGGTCTTGCCGGCGTCCCTGCCCCCGGAGATCTCGACGGTGTTGGCGTCAGTGAAGGTGCCGAGGCCGTCGATCTCGGTGATGCCGTTCTTCTTCATCAGGAAATGGACACCCTTGACGATGCCCGCGGACACCTTGCGCGACCGCTGGTGCGCGACCGTGTAGTCCATGCTGATGTTCTCACCGCTGATGCCGAAGGTCCCGGCATCGTGGGTGAGGATGTGCGCGATGTCCGCGTTACGGATCAGCGCCTTGGACGGGATGCAGCCCACGTTGAGGCAGACACCGCCCCAGTACTGCTTCTCGACAACGGCGGTCTTCAGACCCAGCTGGGCCGCCCGGATGGCGGCGACGTACCCGCCGGGGCCCGCGCCGATAACTACTACGTCATAATGTTCAGCCACGGAACCAATGGTACGCGCTCATGCCGGATCCGTCGCCCCGGGGACCCGGGCCGGCACCGCGGGCCCGGCGGCCTACCCGGGGCAGCCTCAGAAGAAGGTGCCGAAGACGAAGCTCAGTGCGTTGTTGATCGCTGCACCGAGGAACTCGTTGGCGTTGACGATGAGCTGGTCGAGGAAGCTGAGGTGCACGGGATACTCCTGGGTTCGGGGGTGGAATTCACGACAATCGTCCTCATCGTACAGCGTGCCGGCATGTTACTGTGTACACCGTTGTGTCTCGCCGCGTGCCGGTGGCAACACCCGCGCCGCTCCGGCTGATCACCCCGTCGAGAACCCCTCCACACCTGCGAAGTAGAAGAATCACGAGGCCCGAATGTCCACGCACGCCGCCCAGCACGCCGCACGCCGCGTCACCCCCCGTTCCGTCCGCATCGCCGCCGCCGTGCTGGCCGCGGCCCTGCCGGTCTCAGCTGTGGCGGTGAACCTCGGTGACACGACGCCCGC
>NZ_CACZOO010000176.1 GCF_902782855.1 uncultured Corynebacterium sp. | reverse complement strand
CTCAACGTCCTGCGCATCGTCAACGAGCCGACCGCCGCCGCCCTGGCCTACGGTCTGGAGAAGGGCGACAAGGAGCAGACCATCCTGGTCTTCGACCTCGGTGGCGGCACCTTCGACGTCTCGCTCCTGGAGATCGGCGACGGTGTGGTCGAGGTCCGTGCCACCTCCGGCGACAACAAGCTCGGTGGCGACGACTGGGACCAGCGCATCGTCGACTGGCTCGTCGACAAGTTCAAGAGCGCCAACGGTGTCGACCTGTCCAAGGACAAGATGGCGCTGCAGCGTCTGCGTGAGGCCGCCGAGAAGGCCAAGATCGAACTGTCCTCCTCCCAGCAGGCCAGCATCAACCTGCCGTACATCACCGTTGACCAGGACAAGAACCCGCTGTTCCTCGACGAGACCCTGTCCCGCACCGAGTTCCAGCGCATCACCCAGGATCTCCTGGACCGCGCGAAGAAGCCTTTCGCCGCCGTTCTCAAGGACGCCGACGTCAAGGTCTCCGACATCGACCACGTCGTGCTCGTCGGTGGGTCCACCCGTATGCCGGCCGTCACCGACCTGGTCAAGGAGCTGACCGGCGGTAAGGAACCGAACAAGGGCGTCAACCCGGATGAGGTCGTCGCCGTGGGCGCCGCCCTGCAGGCCGGCGTCCTGCGCGGCGAGGTCAAGGACGTGCTGCTCCTCGACGTCACCCCGCTGTCCCTCGGTATCGAGACCAAGGGTGGCGTGATGACCAAGCTCATCGAGCGCAACACCACCATCCCGACCAAGCGGAGTGAGACCTTCACCACCGCCGAGGATTCCCAGCCCTCCGTGCAGATCCAGGTGTTCCAGGGCGAGCGCGAGATGGCTCAGCAGAACAAGCTGCTCGGCTCCTTCGAGCTCGGTGGCATCGCCCCGGCTCCGCGTGGCGTGCCGCAGATCGAGGTCACTTTCGACATCGACGCCAACGGCATCGTCCACGTGACCGCCAAGGACAAGGGCACCGGCAAGGAGTCCACCATCACCATCCAGGACGGTTCCGGCCTGTCCCAGGAGGAGATCGACCAGATGGTGAAGGACGCCGAGGCTCACGCCGAGGAGGACAAGAAGCGCCGCGAGGAGCAGGAGGTCCGCAACTCCGCCGAGTCGATGTCCTACCAGACCCGCAAGTTCCTCACCGACAACGAGGACAAGGTCTCCGAGGAGACCAAGACCAAGGTCACCGAGGCCGCCGACGCCG
The DNA here is from genome assembly GCF_902782855.1 of uncultured Corynebacterium sp. GTDB lineage: Bacteria > Actinomycetota > Actinomycetes > Mycobacteriales > Mycobacteriaceae > Corynebacterium. Next base: position 2,340 of record NZ_CACZOO010000176.1, on the reverse strand, counting down.
TCGACGAGGCACTCAAGGGCGACGACATCGAGGCCGTCAAGGACGCCGTCGAGAAGCTGTCCGCCGAGAGCCAGGAGATGGGCAAGGCCATCTACGAGGCCGAGGCCGCCAACGCCGGCGCTGAGGGTGCCGCGTCCACCGAGGACGACGTGGTCGATGCCGAGGTCGTGGACGACGCCACCGAGGACGAGACCAAGTGACCGAACCGAACCCCGCTGACCCCGGTGCCCCGTCGGAGACCGACGAGGAGTTCACCGAGGCCGCCATGCCCGAGACCACCCCTGAGGAGGACGCCGTGAGCGCCGACGCCACCGAGGTTCTCGCCGGCGACGAGGATGTCGTCGACGCCACCGCCGACGCCGACATCGACGATTCCGGTGAACTGTCCGACGCCGAGCAGCAGCTTGCCGAGCGGACCGCTGATCTGCAGCGGATCACCGCGGAGTACGCCAACTACCGCAGGCGCACCGAGCGCGACCGGGTCGGTATCCGTGAGTCGGCGAAGGCCGATGTCGCCGCACAGCTGATTCCGCTGCGTGACGATCTCTCCCTCGCCGAGCAGCACGGTGACCTCACCGGGCCGCTGAAGGCCGTGGCAGACAAACTGGACTCCGTGTTCAGCGGCCTGAAGATCGAGGCTTTCGGTGTCGAGGGTGACACCTTCGACCCGGCACTTCACGAGGCGGTGCAGGACACCTCCTCCGGTGACGAGAAGGTTCTCGGCACCGTGCTGCGCCAGGGCTTCCGCCTGGGTGACCGCACACTGCGCACCGCGATGGTCATCATCGCAGACCCGCAGTAGGACCGCTCCGCCCCGTCCCACTGCTACGTGGCTGAAATCCCCATGGACTGAGGTACGCTCCCGACATTCCGGGTGCTCCCCGGTCTACGGGGGTTTTTCTGCGTACTGCCACGGTCGCTGCGCACGGGGTCAGTCGTCGTGTTCCCCGTTGTCACGACCCTCGTTGATCCGGTCCATGAGGTAGGCGTCCGGGTAGACCTGGATGATGCGTTGACCGTCGTCGTTGTCGGCGATGTCGGTGAACGGCAGGATCTCTGCCCCCTCGCGCAGCAGGTGGAGCTTCGGGCTGACCGGTCCGGGGTTCTCGGTGAACTGGGCCACGGCGACGGAGGTGACGGTGTTGATGCCGGCGAGCAGGTCCTGTCCGGTGGTGACCGCCCGGACCAGGAGCAGGTGGCGGTGCGGGGCGGCGACCATGATCCCGTCCGAGGTGTCCAGGCCCGGGGCCCAGCGTGGCAGCAGTTCGTCGAGGAAGAGCATCGCCGAGGCCAGGAAGAAGGAGCCGGACTCGATGACCCAGAAGTTCGAGCCGGGGTCGTCGCCGTGGACCTCGTTGACGTCGACCTCGGCTTCGGTGAGCTCCTGCCAGAGGTTGCGGTAGCCGGCGTGCCAGAGGTCCCCGAGATCGGATCCGGAGGTCAGCCCACGGGCCTCGAGGGTCGAGTCAGGCAGTGTCATGACGCTGGTCGGCGTGTCGATGACCAGGGAGATGACGAGGTCGGCCGTCCATGGCCGGGTGGACAGGGAGAACTGCGGTGAGGCAGGCTCTCCGACCGGGGTGAGCATGTCTTCTGCGACGAGGCGGACCTTGAGCTGGCGGAGTAGGTCGGCCTCGGAGAGCGTGACGGGGTCGATGCGGTGGGACATGGCGTCCATCAGGTTGTGGACCTGGGCGGCGATGTCGTCGCGGGTGAGGGCTTCGCCGGCCTGGGCGGCCTGGGCGGTCTGGAGGGAGAGGTTGTCGAGGCCGACGAGTTCGGTCTCCTCACCGCGGGTGGCGGAGATGTACCCGTCGGCACGCCAGCTGGTGGCGAACCCGAGTCGGTGGAGTTCGCGCAGGGTCTCGTCGCGGAGCATGTCGGCGGTGGCCCGGGACAGGTGCGGGAACATCGTGTCCGGGGTGTCGTCGGGTGGTGTCCGGTGGCCTCTGAAGAACATGTGTACGAGACTACCGGCCGGGAATGTTGTCCGCTTCCGGCGCGTTGGAGGAGATAGACCTTAGCGTGTTAGACTCAAGTTTCAATCACAGGCGGGAAGCCGGGAAGGGAGCGCACCACAGTGGCACAGAAGGAGTGGATCGACAAGGACTACTACGGTGTCCTCGGTGTCCCGTCCTCGGCCGGAGCTGACGAGATCAAGAAGGCCTACCGGAAGATCGCCCGGGACAACCACCCTGATGCTCATCCCGGGGACGCGGCCGCCGAGGAGAGGTTCAAGTCAGCCTCCGAGGCCTACTCCGTCATCGGTGACAAGGACAAGCGCGCCGAGTATGACGAGCTCAAGGCCATGGCGGCCAGTGGCATGGGCGGCATGGGCGG
>NZ_CACZOO010000175.1 GCF_902782855.1 uncultured Corynebacterium sp. | reverse complement strand
GGCACGCCACACCGGAGGCCAGCACCTCGCCGCCCTCCCCGGACACCGCCCGGGTGATGAACCGACGGGCGAAGTCCTGCCCGGAGTACCCGGACCCGCCGGTGACCACCACGATGTCTGCCTCCACCGTCGCGGGCCGCCGCAGCCAGTACTCCACCGCCACCGGGTCGTCCGCCACCGGTTCCGCCGAGGTCACGACACCTCCCCAGGATTCGATCAATGCCGGGAAGGACGCGGAGAAGGCGTCGCGCACCTCACCGGGACCGGGCACCCCGGAACGCACGATCTCATTGCCGGTGAAGGCGCACACCACCGTCGGACGCCTCGTCACAGTCACTTCGCCGATACCGCCGGCCGACAGCATCGCGACATGACGTGGTGTGAGCCGCACGCCCGCGGCCAGCAGTTCGGCCCCGGCGGAGCGCTCCTGACCGGCGGGGCGGATGTCCTTGCCGGGCTCCGGCTGTCCGGCGTGCAGCAGGGAACCGTCGCAGGTGGTCTCGGCGTCCTCCGAGCGGACGACTGCCTCCGCGCCGGTGGGCAGCAGCGACCCGGTCAGCACCGGCAGCGCCTCACCCTCGTCGAGGACGCCGCCCGTGCGGTGGACGTTGCGTCCTGCCGCGCCCTCGACCGGGAATGCGAGCAGTCGCCACGGGCCGGTGCCGCGCACCGCGAAGCCGTCCATCGCCGAGGACGTGTAGTGCGGCACGTCCATGGGGGAGACCACGGCGCACGCCAGGACCCGGCCCGCCGCGTCGGCGACCGGAACCTGTTCGGTGCCGCGCCGGGCGTGGTCACGGACGGCGTGTTCGACGGCGGTGCGGGCATCGGACCAGCTGAGAGTGTTCATCAGTCCTGACCGTACCCGTGCCCGTGCCCGTACCCGTGTGCTGTGGCGTCCGCCCAGGTGTCGATGTCGGCGACGGCCGTGGCGGGCAGTCCGATCTCCGGGAGGTGGAGTCGCTTCACGACGCGCATGACGGGAGCGTCAGTGAGGTCGGTGCCGCAGGCGGCGCGCAGTGCGGTGACGTCGCAGCGGAAGAGCAGAGGCTGCAGGCGTCCGCCCGCGGTGACGACGCCGTGCCGGTCCAGTGCGGCGACCACCGCCGCCGGGTCCGCGAGATCGGCGGGCAGGACCAGCACGTCACCGGTGTGGTCGGCGGGGATCGCGGCGACACCGGCGGCGATGCCTGCGGCGGGGCCGGCCAGCGGCGGATGCTCACGGACCCGGGCCACGTCGGACGGCAGCGGCATCTCGCCGGCGACGACGACCCGGGTGCAGTCGGGGAGGTCGGCGCAGGCGTCGAGGACGCGGTCGATGAGCCGGCGTCCCGTGGCGTCCTCGAGCAGCGGTTTGACCGGCACCGGGCCGGGCGCGGAGGTGGCGAGACGTTCGCCGCGCCCACCGGCGATGATCAGCGCGTACATCTAGCCTCCGGCGAACGGCGGGAGGATGTCGACGCGACCGACGGTGCCGAGGTCGACGGTGGGGGCGTCCGCGCGGGTGACGGTGCGGCCGTCGACGAGGAAGCTGCAGCGGTCGAAGATCCGGGCGAGCGTCATGCCTCCGGCGGTGGTGCCGGTGTGGGTGGCGCCGAGGGTGTCGAGCAGGTCGGATAGTGTGCCGGAAGCGTCAGCGTCCTCCTGTGGAACGCCGCGTGCGGCCCGGGCGGCGGCGAAATAGTGGATCTCAACCATGCGCACCAGTCTAGGCGGGCGACAGCGCTGTGGGGGTATGGCATATTATGCCAATGGTGTCTATCGTCGGGGAATGAACAAGGAGGCGCACCATGCCCACACGGAATGTCGTCATCACCGACCACCAGCAGAAGCTGGTGGAGGACCTCGTGGAATCCGGGGAGTACCAGAACGCCAGCGAGGTGCTTCGCGAGGGGCTCCGGCTCGTTGAGAAGCAGCGTGCGGAGGATGCGGTCAAGCTCGAGGCGCTGCGTCGGCATGGCGCGGCGGGGGAGATCGACATTGCTGCGGGGCGCTACATGGATGTCACCTTCGAGGGACTCAAGGACTATGTGTACAAGCTCGGTGAAGAAGTGGTCCGACGGAGGAGGGCGGAGACTGCAACGATCGGCACTGACGATCAGCACTGAGGATCAGCACTGAGGAAGCTGGAGCTTCTTGATGCCGCGATGGATATCGAAGACCTGCGGATCCCGCCGGGGAACCGACTGGAGCGGCTGTCCGGTGACCGACGTGACCAGCACAGTATCCGGGGGAACAGTCAATGGCGGATTCGCTTCACGTGGAGACAAGGAGGAGCAAAGGGTGTTGAACTCGTCGACTACCACTGATCAGGTACAGAATTCGCACATGATCGAACCGATCCACCCCGGCGCGGTCCTCATGGAGGACTTCATCGAAGGCTGCGGGATCCCCCAGCACAAGGTTGCCGAGCACAAGGTTGCCGAGCACAAGGTTGCCGTGGCCATCGGGGTCCCGCCACGTCGGATCAACGGGATCGTGCACGGCAAGCGGGGCATCACCGCAGACACTGCGATCCGGCTCGCCAGGTACTTCGGGACCTCGGAGGAGTCCTGGATGAACCTGCAGTCCAATTGCGAGTTGCGCATGGGTCATCAGGCGCTGGGCGACAGGCTGGCGGAGATCGAGCCGTTGGCCACCGCGTAACCTGGGCACCTATGAGCAGCACGGACAACTCCGGGAACCCCGGGAACACCCACCTCACCCACGTCCGCGGGGACGGCTCGGCACACATGGTCGACGTCACCGCGAAGAACGAGACCAGCCGCACCGCGGTGGCCACCGGTCGGGTCCGTACCAGGCCCGACGTGCTCGACATGATCTTCGCGCCGGCAGACGGGGAGCACGGGAGCCTGCCCAAGGGGGACGCCCTGCCCGTCGCCCGCGTCGCCGGCATCATGGGCGCGAAGAAGACCCCCGAGATCATCCCGCTGTGCCACCCGCTGCCGCTCGGCAGGATCACCGTCGACTTCCGCCGCGAGGACGCCGCCACCGACGGGGCGGACGCCGTGCGCATCGAGGCCTCGGTGAAGACCCGTGGCGTCACCGGCGTGGAGATGGAGGCGCTCACCGCCGTGACCAGCGCCGCACTGACCGTGTACGACATGATCAAGGCGGTCGACAGGCACGGCGTCATCGAGGACGTCCGCGTGCTGGCGAAGTCCGGCGGCAAGTCCGGGGCCTGGGACGTGCGCGCCGGGGAGGACGCGTGACCACCGCGCTCGTCGTCGTGGCGTCCACCCGCGCCGCCTCGGGGGAGTACTCCGACCGCACCGGCCCGGTGCTCGTCGACTGGCTGCGGGGACACGGCATCGACGTGCCGGACGCCGTCATCGTCGCCGACGCCGAGATCCCCGTCTTCCTCGCGGACCTGCTCACCGGTGACCGGCCCACCCTCGTGTTCACCACCGGCGGTACCGGTATCAGTCCCACCGACCGCACCGTCGCCGCGGTCAGACCGCTGCTCACCCATGAGCTTCCGGGCCTGATGACGGCAGTCCATCTCAGAGGACTGGACAACGGCGTCCCGACCGCGCTGCTGTCCGGTGGTGTGGCGGGTACCGTCGGACGCACCTTCGTCATGACGCTGCCCGGCTCGGCCGGGGGAGTGGGGGACGGCATCGCCGTGCTCGACCCCGTGCTCGACCACCTCATCGACCAGCTGGAAGGAGCCGGGGACCATGAATGACCCTGTGAAAGATCCTGCCTACGTCGCCGCGCAGACCGGCACCGTCATCCACACCGCCATCTCCACCGACCCGTTGGAGGTTCACCTCGACCGGGCGACGGAGGAGACGCGGACCCCCGCGATGGGCGCCGTCGTCACCTTCGAGGGCACCGTGCGCGACCACGACAACGGCGAGGGGGTCACGCAACTGATCTACTCCCACCACCCGACCGCACCCGCCGTGCTGGCACGCATCGCCGAGGAGACCGTCGCCGAGTACCCCGAGGTCCGCCTGTGGGCGGAGCACCGCAGCGGAGCGTTGGACGTGGGGGACCTCGCATTTCTCGTGGTGGTGGCGTCCTCCCACCGGGGTCCCGCTTTCGAGGCGATCGCCCAGTTCGCCACACGCGTGAAGACGGAGGTGCCGATCTGGAAGGAACAGGAGCACGCCGACGGCTCGACGGACTGGGTGGGTCTGTGATGACCACCGGGCATGACGGGAAGGGCACCGTGGACATCGCCCGCTACCGACGCCAGGTCACGCTCGCCGGATTCGGTCTGGCGGCGCAGGAGAGGCTGGCGTCCTCCCACGTCGCCGTGCTCGGCGCTGGCGGGCTCGGTTCGCCGGCACTGCTCTACCTCGCCGCAGCCGGGGTCGGTGGGGTCACCGTCATCGACGACGACACAGTCGCGACCTCCAACCTCCACCGGCAGGTCATCCATGTCGACGCCGCCGTCGGTGAGCCCAAGACGGCGTCCGCGCGGCGGGAGATGCTGGCACGGAACCCGGACCTGGTCGTCCATGTCGTCGACGCCCGCCTGACCGCGGACAATGCCGTGGAGCTGCTTCAGGACGCCGACATCGTGCTGGACGGCACCGACAACTTCGCCGCCCGCCACGCCTGCTCCCATGCCTGCGCGGTGCTCGGGATCCCCCACGTCTGGGGGTCGATCCTCGGTTTCGACGCGCAGCTGTCCGTGTTCGGGACACACCTGCCGGACGGGACACCGGGGCCGGTCTACGAGGATGTCTTCCCCGCACCGCCGGAGCCCGGAACTGTGCCCTCCTGTTCGGCGGCCGGTGTGCTGGGGCCTGTCGTCGGAGTCGTGGGAACCGCGATGGCCCTGGAGGCGGTCAAGGTGCTGACCGGGGTCGGGGAGCCTCTGGCCGGTACGATCGGCTACTTCGACGGGTTGTCGGGACGCTGGGAGTACATCACGGTGCAGGCCGATCCGGCGGTGGCCGACCGGGTGGGGGCCGCGCCGACCCCTGTCACGGAGCAGCTCGCGGTGGAGCCCTCCGATGACGCGGCTGATGCGGACGACTCCGGCGACTCCGGCATCCCCGACCTCGACGCAGCCGTTCTCCTCGACGTCCGAGAGCCCGACGAGTTCGCCACCGTGCACATTCCGGGTGCGGTGAATGTCCCGCTGTCGGTGCTCAGGGGCGGCGCGGACGGTGAGGTTCCCGAGGAGGTGTCGCGGGTGGTCGACCGGGCGTCCGCGTCCTCGCGTCCGCTGGTCGTGTACTGCGGGTCGGGGGTGCGGTCGCTGCGCGCGGTGGACATCCTCGCGTCCGCGGGGATCAGTGCGCTGAACTACCCTGGCGGCATCGATGCCTGGCTGGAGCGGCGGTAGGGCGGTCGGACCGCTGCGCCGGAGCGGATGCCTCTGGTCTTCCGCCGACGACGGTCGCGCATCACAGCGCACGTCGGAAGTGCACGGGCACAGTGCGGCACAGTGCGGCACAG
>NZ_CACZOO010000174.1 GCF_902782855.1 uncultured Corynebacterium sp. | reverse complement strand
GGTCCGCCAGCCACCGCAGGAGATCACAGGCTACCGGCGGACACCGTACCGCCGACCACGGCACACCACACACCCCCGTGATGCGCCCGGGCACTGCCACCACACACCGGAGACAGCGGAGAGGCACGGCCCCGGGAAGGGACCGTGCCTCTCCGTGTGCTCCGTGGAGGACATGCACGCCGTGCACCGGCGCACCGTGTACTCCGACCTGCCGGCGGCCGACGCCGGAGTGCCGGTGCAACCGGACTAGTGCTGGTGTCCGTGACCGGCCGCGTCGGGGTCCGCCTCAGCGGGCTTCTCCACGACAGCGGTCTCAGTGGTCAGGACCATCCGTGCCACGGAGGTCGCGTTGACGACGGCGGAGTGGGTGACCTTCACCGGATCGATGATGCCCTGCTCCAGCAGATTGCCGTACTCGCCGGTGGCGGCGTTGAAACCCTCACCGTTGGCGTGGTCGGCGATCTTGGCGACCACGACAGCACCGTCGAGTCCGGCGTTGTCGGCGATCCAGTAGGCGGGTCGACGCAGTGCGCGGGCCAGGGCCTTCACACCGACCGCCCGGTCGCCCTCGAAGGACGAGGCGAACTCGTCGAGCTCCGCGGCGATCTGCACCAGGACGGAACCGCCACCGGCGATCACACCTTCCTGGGCGGCCGCACGGGCGGCGTTGATGGCGTCCTCGATACGCAGCTTGCGCTCGTTGACCTCGGTCTCGGTGGCTCCGCCGGCACGGATGACGGCGACACCCCCGGACAGCTTCGCCAGCCGCTCCTCGAGCTTCTCCCGGTCCCAGGTGGAATCGGTCCTCTCGATGTCGGAGCGGATCTGGTTGCGGCGGGCCTCGAGGGCCTCAGCGGTGCCGGCACCGTCGACGATGACGGTCTCGTCCTTGGTGACGGTGATGCGCCGGGCGGTGCCCAGCTCCTCGATCTTCACCTCGGAGAGACTGCCGCCGATCTCCTTGTCCACGACGGAACCGCCGGTGACGACGGCCAGATCGTCCATGAAGGCCTTCCGTCGGTCACCGAAGTACGGCGCCTTCACGGCGACGACCTTGATGGACTTGCGGATGGAGTTCACGACGAGCATCTGCAGGGGCTCGCCATCGACGTCCTCGGCGACGATGAAGAGTTCCCTGCCGGACTTGGCGACCTGCTCCAGGACGGGGAGGAAGTCCGGCAGAGAGCTGATCTTCTCGCGGACGAGGAGCACCAGGGCGTTCTCCAGGACGGCGTGGCCGGTCTCTTCTTCGGTGACGAAGTAGGGGGACAGGTAGCCCTTGTCGAAGGAGACGCCCTCGGTGACGACGAGTTCGTCGGCGATGGACTGCGATTCCTCGACAGTGAGGACGCCGTCCCTGCCGACCTTCTCCATCGCCTCGGAAACCTTGGCGCCGATCTCGGCGTCCCGGGAGGAGACGGTCGCGACATTGGCGATCGCGGTGCTGTCGGCGACCGGCTGAGCGCGCTCGCGCAGGGACGCGAGCACCTTCTCGGCGGCGGCGTCGATACCCTTGTTGAGTTCCAGTGGGTTCGCGCCGGCGGCGACGATCCGCATGCCCTCGTCGATGAGCGCCTGCGCCAGCAGGGTGGCGGTGGTGGTGCCGTCGCCGGCGATGTCGTTGGTCTTGATGGCGACCGACTTCACCAGCTGGGCACCGAGGTTCTCGAAAGGATCCTCGAGATCGATGTCGCGGGCGATGGTCACACCGTCGTTGGTGACGGTGGGGCCGCCGAAGGCCTTGGCGAGCACGACGTTACGGCCCTTGGGGCCGAGGGTGACGCGCACCGAGTCCGCCAGCGTGTCGACACCGCGCTGGAGGCCTTCACGGGCCTCCTGGTCAAATGCGATGAGCTTCGACATGGGGCTCCTACTTCTCGATGACGGCGAGGATGTCGCGCTGGCTCAGGAGCAGGTACTCCTGGCCGTCGTACTTGAGCTCGGTGCCGCCGTAGCGGGAGAAGATGACGGTGTCACCCTCCTTGACGTCCATCGGGATGCGGTCGTCGTCATCGGCCCAGCGGCCCGGTCCGACGGCGACGACGGTGGCCTCCTGCGGCTTCTCCTTGGCGGAGTCCGGGATGACCAGGCCGGATGCGGTGGTGGTCTCAGCCTCGACGATCTGGACGAGGACGCGGTCCTCGAGGGGCTTGATGTTGACGTTGGCCACGATGAATACCTCCGTGTATTCAGTCCGAATGAGTTTGCTTGTGCCGGTTGGTGAGCCTGCACAGCCGTCGTCGCGGGTGAACAACTGTGTGTCTTGCAACCTACTGGCACTCTACCCCGCCAAGTGCTAACGCTCAACCTTTCCGGCCACCAACTACCCGCCACCGACCACCCACCGGCCACTCACCGACTGCTCACCG
>NZ_CACZOO010000173.1 GCF_902782855.1 uncultured Corynebacterium sp. | reverse complement strand
CCCCACCGAGGTGGCCTCCACCCCGTCGAGCTGCCAGAACAGTTTCTCCGCACCCCAGAAACACCCCAGGCCCAGCACGATATGCTGCTGGCCCTCGCGCCACGGCCCGGTGACCGGCGTCCCCAGCACGGTGTGCGGCCTCGGGTCCGGCAGCACGGGGTGGCGTCCTCCCTTGAGCGCGGTCTCACTGTCCGGACGTTCCGCACGGAACGGTCCGGCGGAGTTCATCGCCATCAGTCGTTGCAGGAAATCCATGGTGGTCCCTTCTCAGTACTCCAGCGGCGGGACGCCCGGTGCCCCGAGCCGCAGCCAACGGCGCACCGCCGCGGGTGCGTAGCAGTCGTCGGCGTTGTACCGCTCGAGGGTACGCCGCGCCCGGGAGGATGCCTCGGCGAGCGCACCGGCCGGCGATCCGTCGTCCCCGTCGACGTCCCCGACCGCGATCTCGAAGAGGTCCACCGCCGCCCGCCCGTCAACGTCCTGCTGGCTGAAGGTGAAGCCGGCGAGCGCTGCGACGGACTTCAGCCCCAGCGACCCGTTCGCCGCGAGGGCCGTCTTGACCAGTGCGAAGACATCGACCCATTCGGAGGAGTCGAGGAAGGCATTGACGTCGGCGAGCGTCGGCATGACGATGCCCGGCGCGTACTCGCGTCCGCCGAATCGGGTGGCGTAGCTGCGCATCCAGTGGTTCTCCCCCTGCTGGGAGTAGCAGTAGGCGCGGAAGACCCGGTAGGAATCGTGCGCGGCACGGCGTCGCGCCATGAGCCAGGTCCAGTAGCGGGCGACGTGCTCCCCCTCGTCACCGGAGCGGCTGAAGTCGGTGAAGGGCCGGTACTCGGACCCGTCGAAGGTGCCCCAGAGGAAGGTGCCGCGGGAGGGGTGGGCTTCCATGTCGACGTCGATCTCCACTGCGTCGGCGAGTTCCTCCGCCATCGGCAATTCGCCGTCGTCGAGGTGGCCGGGCATGCGGAACGGGTGCCCGCACCACAGTTCCGGGCGGGTGATCCAGCGGCGCAGCGGCCGGCGCAGGAACTCCACCCCGGCGAGCCAGGCCGCCGCCAGCGCCGGGTCCTCGTGACTCACACCCGGTCCGAGCTGGAGCCCCGCCGGGCGGTCGGCGAGAGCGGCGAGGTCGGGAAGGGTATGGACGCCCAGCTCCCGCCACTGCCTGCCGCGGTCTCCCGGGAGCATGAGACTGAGATCGGAGGAGGCGACCAGTTCGCGTCGACAGTGGTTGTGGAACTCGCAGGTCCCGCATTCACGGACCCGCACCGGGCGCGCGGGGACGGGCGCCGCCAGGGCCCGCTCCAGGGCGCCGAGAACCCGGTCAGCGGGGATGACGACGCACCGGTTGTACCCGCCGGCCCCCGAGGCGCCACCGGTGCCGCCACCGATGAAACCGATGTCGCCGGAGGCCAGCCCGAGCCGGTCGAGGAGGACGTGGGCGACAGCGACCTTCTGCGAGTCGACGGCGTTGCTGCGGTGCCGTAACGGGGCGTCGACGGGCGCGGACAGTCCGAGTGCGGCGACATCGATGACGCGGACACTGTGCCGTCCCGGCGGCTGCCCCGCCGCCCCGTCCCCCCGGCTCACCCGGCGCGCGGTGGTGTGCGCGGTGACGGTGACCGGCATGTAGGCGGTGGAGCTGCTGAGCCCCGCACTGTCGTCGAGCCGGACAAGCAGGTCGATGTCGCAGGCCAACGCGCCGTCTGCCAGTCGCGCGCCGGTGATGACGCGGACGCCGGCGGCGAGTGCCTCGAGCGTCTGTTCCTCGGCGGTGCCGTCATCGGTCACGTCGACCCGGCTGAACTTCACCCGGTCCCCCCTCCGGGCCTCGGTGGGCAGGGCCCCGTTCACTGCGTCGCGACGCAGCTCGGTGCGCTGCCGGTGGGCGTGGCGCTCCGCCCGGGCGGATGCGGGGAGCTCCGGGGTGATACGACCTGCGGCGGCGGCACGGAGCAGAACGCTGCGGCGCCGGCACCCGGTGAGGTCGGCCGGGGTCACCGGGGTCACCGGGGTCACTGCCGGGGGAACCGCCGGAGAAGCCGCCGGGGACGTCGTCGGGGATTTCACCGGGGACGTCACCGGCGCAACCGGCAGAAGGTGGTTCGTCACAATGGGTCCCATCCTATTGGCTAGAGTGGTCCACCAGAAACACGAAGCGGTCACCGGTCGGCACCGCGGCACGTTCCACAGCAGGTACAGGAGACCGTTCACATGGGAGTTGTCAGTTCTATCCGCCGTAGGCGCTACGAGAAGAAGGCGGCGTACAAGGCGGCGAAGGTCCAGGCCAGGGAGACGGCGAGAGCCACCGCAAAGGCGGAGAAGGCACAGCGGAGGTACCTGCAGAAGACCGCCGGGAAGATTCGTTCCATCGACGAGAAAGCCGCGAAGCGCCAGGACAAGAAGGATCTCGCCGCCGCACAGGCACTGGTTGCGCAGGCGAAGTCCAGGCGCGTCACCGCGGGCAAGGTGCTCGGCTGGGTCGGTGCGGCTCGGGTCGTCATCCCGGTCGCCGCACCGCTGGTGTACCGTGCTGTGTCCAAGCTGGGCACCACCGGCGCCGGCCAGGGCCTGTCGTCCCTGCTGGGCAGCTTCGGCGCCGGCGGTACGGCTCCGGGACGCGACGCCGTCCAGCGTGCCCGTATCACCGATCTGCGCAACCGTGCCGGTGCCCGTGCTGTACCGAATGCGGTGCGTTCGGAAATCACCCGGAAGCTCGCAGCCCTGGAGTCCACGCTGAATTCCGCGTCATCCGATGCCGAGCTGGCCACCGTGTCGTCGGAACTTGATCTTCTCGACGCCGAGCTCAACGCCGCGCTCGACGCGGCGTAATTCACATCCACGGCCTCACCGTCGTTTCCCGGACGGCATGCCAGCGAATTGTCAGGATCATTATTCGACCGATCCCTTCTATATGGGTTACACTCGCTCATCAGAAGCATCAGCATCCCCCCTGTCTGACGAGTGAAGGATTATCACCATGGCACGTCGTGAAGTCACCCAGTTCTTCGACGATCTGGACGGTTCCGCGCTGAGCGCGGACGCCGTGAACGTCGTCGAGTTCTCCTACGCCGGTTCGGATTACACCCTGGACCTGTCCGAGGAGAACGCCCTCAAGTTCGCCATTGATCTGGAGCCGTACCTGAAGGTCGCCACCAAGGTCGCGAAGTCCCGCTCCTCCCGCACCCGGTCGGCCGGCTCCACCGGCCCGAAGTCTGACCCGAACCGCAACAAGCGAATCCGCGACTGGGCCAGGGACAACGGTCACACCGTCTCCGCCCGCGGCCAGATCTCCCGTGAGATCATCTCCGCCTACGAAGAGGCCAACCCCTCCGACCGCTGATCCCCGTGCTCTGACCCGGTCCAGGTACCGGTGTCAGAGCATCCCCGCTTCCCGGGCGGCTGCCACCGCGGAAGTCCGGGAGCGGACGCCGAGTTTCGTGTTGATGTGCACGAGGTGCGACTTCACCGTCGCCTCGGAAAGAAACAGCGCGGCGCCTATTTCACGGTTACTGCGCCCGTCGGCGACCAACTGGAGAACCTCGAGTTCCCGGCTGGTCAGCGCATTCGCCGGTTCCTCCTCCCGGTGCATCAGTCGCGTCGCCACCGACCCGGACAGTGCCGTCACCCCGGTGGCAGCGGATCGGACTGCGGAAATGAGTTCCGCCGGTGGGGCGTCTTTGAGGAGATAGCCCACCGCACCGGCCTCAATCGCCCCGAGAATGTCAACGTCAGTGTCATAATTTGTCACCACGAGAACATTCGGGGGATCCGGCAGTTCCCGGATCCGGGCGGTTGCCGTGGCACCGGTCTCCAGTTCCCGACCTGCCTGGCCGGGACCGAACCGCAGATCCATGAGCACCACGTCGATGCCCGGGCCGGCATTCTCCACGGCACGGACTGCGGCGTCGGCGGTATCCGCCTCGCCGACAATGGTGATGTCCTCTTCACTGTCGAGAACGGCACGCAGGCCCATCCGGACAATAGCGTGGTCATCGGCGAGAAGTACCCTGATCATTCTGATTCTCCTGTGTCTCCGGTATCGACTGTATCCCCGGCACCCCCCTGCGGCACACTCACCACGACGGCTGTGCCGCCGCCCGGTGTGGATTCGATCTCCAGCGTCCCGCCGAGGCTCCGTGCCCGGTGCGCCATCGCCGACAGGCCGATATGGCCCTCCCCGGCGCGCTCCACGGCGCTGCGCTCCACGGCGTCGCGGTCGAAGCCGTGTCCGTCATCGACGACGTCGAGCCGCACGGACCCCGGCTCCACCGTGAGCGTGATCCGTGCCCGGTCGGCGCCGGAGTGCTGTCGCACATTCGACACCGCCGACTGGGCGATGCGCAGCAGCCCCGCCTCGACCCGCATCGGCAGAGCGGCACCGCCTTCCCTGGTGGTTGTGGCGTCTTCGATGTCCACGCTCACCCGCAGCCCGTCCCCGCTGGCGGAGGCCGCCAGGCGGCGCAACGCCTCCGGAAACGACCCCTCCTGCAGATCATCGGGCTGCAGTGCGGCGATGATCGCACGCGTCTCCCGCAGGCTCTGCGCAGCCGTCGTCCGGGCCAGACGGACCCGACCCAGGGCGTCCGACCGCTCCGGGATGTCCCTCTCCGCCGCATGCAGCAGAAGCTGGATGCTGGACAGGCCCTGGGCGACGGTGTCGTGGATCTCGTGTGCCAGACGCTCCCGTTCGGTGACGATGCCTGCCTGACGCTCCGATTCGGCGAGCAGACCACGGGTCCGGACGAGCTCGTCGATGAGCTGTCGGCGGCTCTCGCTGACCGCCGACATGCTTCGCACCACCATCGCGATGGCGATCGCCGCGACACCGGACAGGACCGGTCCGAGGACCGCGCCTGTGCTCGGGCCGGCGACGGTGGCGGAGAGCATCACCGCCAACGCGGTCAACACGCCGGTCGCCACCGCACCCCACGGCGCGGGGATGAGCAGCAAATAGAGGACGAACAGGACCAGCGCCAGATAGGACGCCGTGGCCTCCTGGGACGCCAACGCCACCCACAGCAGCGTCAGCACGGCCAACCAGCCGTACCGGTGCGGGGACTCGACCGGGAACGGCCGTGCCAGGCCCACCCCTGCGACCACGGCGAAGGTCACGGCGAGGACCACGACCGGGGTCAGCCCGGCGTCCTCCCCGTCAGCGGCGGCCCATACGGTGACCAGGAGAAGCAGACCGAAGGCGAGCGCCAGGGAACCCCTGATCATCGGCGAGCCGCGGAAGACACCCGTACCGGGGCCCGACACAGTATGCATGGCACATACCGTAGCCTGTCCTGGGTCCACCGGCGCATTCCGTGGCGGAGGCCACAGGTATCCTCGAACCGTGCAGATCATCGAGTACCCCGTATCCCTGGTGATGAAAGGGTGGCACCTCCTTCTCACCTCACTGGGCATGGACGCCGTGTCCTCATGGCCGCTGACCATTGCACTCCTGGTGTTGACCGTGCGTCTGATCCTCCTCCCGTTCGCCTACCGCGCCCAGTACTCGACACGGATGCTCATCAACCTGCGTCCGGCGCTGACCGCACTCGATGCGGAGTACGCGGGGGTGAAGGACCGCGACCGGATCCGGGAGAAGATGGCGAGGCGCAGGCAGCTGCAGGAGGCCGGCGGCTACCGGATGCGTGACGGCTGTGTCCCCTCCCTGATACAGATCCCGTTCTTCCTCGGTCTGTACCGGATTCTCCTGACGGTGTCGAGGCCGCCGGACCTGGAGACCGGCGTGCACCGGAGCATCGGTGCACTGGACAGCACGGATGTCAGCCAGTTCCTGCAGGCCGAGGTCTTCGGCGTGCCGCTGCCCGCCTACTCGGTGATGACCGACGAGCGGTTCGGGTTCCTCGGCACATCCTCCTCGGAGGTTTTCCGCACCGCACTGCCGCTCTGCCTCATCGCGGCGGTCCTGACGACCGGCAACATGGCGTACTCGGTGCGACGCAACTGGACGACCCTCGACGAGGACAGCTCCCTCGCCCGGGGCCTGTTCAAGTTCATGGTCCTCATGATCCCGATGGTCCTCATCTTCCCGCTGGCATTCGGCCTCGCGGGACCCGCCCCCGTGGCGATCATGTGCTACTGGGTCCTCAACAACCTGTGGACCATCGCACAGAATGTGGGACTGCAGCTGGTGATGGACCGCAAGGCGCCGTACTCGCAGGAATTCCTCGACCACCGCAGGCAGGCCGGCATCCGGCGGAGGCAACTGCGGCTCGCCGGGAAAACCCCGGATCCCGGATCCCCGGATGTGCCGGTGGGTGAACCGGCACAGGATGAAGAGGGGGTCGGCGGAGCGGACGGTGCGGCACATTCCGGCGGACGCCACCGCCCGAAGTGACCGCCCCTCAGATGGTGTACATCATCGGCGCCGTGTAGAGCAGCTGTTTCGCGAGCTCACGGGCGGTTTCCAGGGGAGAGACGGTCCGGCTCAT
>NZ_CACZOO010000172.1 GCF_902782855.1 uncultured Corynebacterium sp. | reverse complement strand
GGACGGGCCGCTGTGGCGGACCTGCCGGAACCTCCGGAGCGTCCGGAACCTCCGGAACCTCCGGAGCGTCCGGAACCTCCGGAACCTCCGGAGCGTCCGGAACCGCCGGAGCTCCGGGAGGTCCTGGCGGACCGCGACGTCGAGGTACTGCTGCGGCTGGTCGAAGGCATGCCTGCCAGTCTAACCCGATAACAACATCTTCAACAGTTACAACACGCGTCACATCGGCCACTGGCCGTCAGATCTTCCGTCGGCGGACCTCACCGACCGGACCAACAGTGGTCAGGTCGCAGGCCTTGTCCCTACCGAATACCCAGAGCGTCAGCTCCGGAGCGGAGCCTGTGACCGTGACCTCGGGCGTCCCCCTGCCGATCGTCACCGTGTCCACGTTCCCCCGGGCGCCGTCGGTGCGGGACAACCGGACCGTCGGACCGGAGGAGACGATGAGGCCCCGCGCGGCGGAACCGGCGGCCCGCCACAGAGCATCACGCGTCGCCCGCGGCAAGGCACGTGCCCGCCACTCCCCTCCCCCACGACGGACGTCCTCATGGTGGACGAAGTTCTCGGTGAGGTTGACGAACCTGTCCACCAGCCGCATCGGACTCCACACCGGAGGCCCCTGCCGGTAGGACGCCACCAGGTCCTCGAACGGGCGGTCCGCGACCGTCGAAGTCACGTTCCGCAGATGGCTGTGCAGCGGCGCGAGAAACATGCCGGCGGCGGCGTCCGGCCGGTACTCGCGCACCACCAGGTGTACGGCGAGATCGCGGGCCGTCCACCCCTCACACAGAGTCGGGGCATCGGGCCCGACAGACAGGAAAAGGTCCGCCAGGGCACCGCGTTCGTCTCGGGAGATCGTCATGTCTCCGGATGCTACGCCGTGCCGTGGCGGACCGCCGGCCCCCGCTCTACAGCGAGGGGACGTGATCGTCAGGGTCGAGCTCCTCGACGACCTCACTGGTCATCGGGACGACCGTCGGGACGATCATCGGCTCGCGCTTCCACTTGTCCTTGACGAACTTGCCGACCTTGCGGCGCAGGGTCTGAGCCATCCGGTACGGATCGTTCTCACCCTGACCCGCCAGATCGAGCATCGTGTTGTCGACGACCTCCGCGACCTGCTTCATCATCTCCTTCGAGGCGTCGGAGAAGCCCTTCGCCACGACCTGCGGGTCCTCAAGCGGGCGGCCGCTGCGGTTGTCGATGACCACGGTGACGGAGATGAGACCACCCTCGGACATCTGGGTGCGGTCCTCGATCTCCTCGGCCCCCACGTCACCCATGGTCACACCGTCGACGTAGAGGTTGCCGACCGGGACCTGACCGACGACCGAGGCATGGCCGTTGACGAGGTCGACGACGACTCCGTTCTGCGCCAGGACGGTGTTGTCCGGGTTGACACCGGTGGAGATCGCCAGTGCGCGGTTCGCCCGCAGGTGGCGCCACTCGCCGTGGACCGGCATGGCGTTGCGCGGACGCGCGGCGTTGTAGAGGAACAGCAGCTCCCCGGAGTAGCCGTGGCCGGAGGTGTGGACGTTGGCGTCCTTGTTGGTGATGACGGTGGCGCCGATCTGCGAGAGCATGTTGATCACGCCGAAGACCGCCTCCTCGTTGCCGGGGACCAGCGAGGACGACAGGATGATCAGGTCACCGGGACGGATGGTGATCTGCCGGTGCTCACGACGGGCCATGCGGGACAGGGCAGCCATCGGCTCACCCTGGGTGCCGGTGGTGACCAGCAGCACCTTGTGCGGAGCCAGGCGGGATGCCTCGTCCATCGAGACGATGGTGCCGCGCGGGGCGGTGAGCAGGCCGAGACGTTCGGCGATCTCCATGTTGCGGATCATCGACCTGCCGTTGAAGGCGACCTTACGGCCCGCCTTCACGGCGGCGTCGACGGCCATCTGCACGCGCGAGACGTTGGACGCGAAGGACGCGACGAGGACACGCTGCTTGGCGCCCGCGATGAGTCGCTCCAGGGTCGGGGCGATGCCCGCCTCCGAGGAGGAGACGCCCGGGATCGTCGCATTGGTCGAGTCGCAGAGGAACAGGTCGATGCCCTCGTCGCCGAACCGGGACAGTGCCGGGAGATCGGTCGGACGACCGTCCGCCGGGGTCTGGTCGAGCTTGACGTCACCGGTGTGGACCAGCAGGCCGGCCGGCGTCTTCAGCGCGATACCGAGACACTCCGGGATGGAGTGGCCCACGTTGAAGAACCTGATGTCGAAGGGGCCGCGGTTCTCATGGGAGGTGTCGTCGACCTGGATCAGCGTCGGACGCTGCCGGTGCTCCTGACACTTCGCTGCGATGAGCGCACAGGTGAAGCGGGAGGCGATGATCGGGATGTCCGCGCGCTGCTTGAGCAGCCACGGGATCGCACCGATGTGGTCCTCGTGACCGTGGGTGACGACCAGGGCTTCGACCCGGTCCCACTTGCCCTCAAGGTAGGAGAAGTCCGGCAAAATCAGGTCCACGCCAGGCTCACCGGAGGACGGGAACAGCACACCGCAGTCAATGATGAGCAGTCGTTCATGGTACTCGAAGACGGTCATGTTGCGGCCGATCTCGGAGATACCGCCGAGAGCGACGAGCCGCAGGCCGTCCTTCGGGGCCTTCGGCGGCTTCGGCAGCCGCTGGGTCAGGTCCGCGCCCTGCATGGTCTGCAGTGCGGTCCGGCGGCGGTCGCCGCCCCGGTTGTTCTGGCCGCCATGGTTGTTCTGGCCGCCGCGGTTGTTCTGGCCGCCGCGGTTGCGGCTGCCTCCACGGGAGCCGCCCTGGTGTCCGCTGTTGCGCTCGCCACGGTCGGAGTGCTCGGAGCGGTTGCCCCGCGCACGGCGGGAGCGGTTACGGCTACCTCCCTGGGAGGACCGGCCGTCGTCCTCGGCCCCGTTCCTCCGGGAGGTGCCGGACGCGCCGGACTCCGGGGAGGAACCCGCGGGCTGCGTGGCCTGGACCCCGCCGTCGTTGAAGGTCGGGGCGGCGGCCGCAGAAGCGGTGGTCTCCGCGCTCGGCGGAGCTGCCTTGCGGGTCACCTTACGGGCCCGGGAGCGATTGTCAGTCATTCGTGTCCTTACACGCCTGCGGAACGCAGGTCTTCTTCAAGCCGGGAGTATTCCTCCGGCGTCGGTTCAATGATCGGCAGGCGCGGTGCGCCCACCTCGATCCCCTGGAGCCTCAGTGCCGCCTTCGCGAAAGTCGCACCACCGAGCCGGCCCTGCGCCGCCATCAGCGGGCGCAGCCGGTTGGAGATGGCGCGGGCGCCGAGGATGTCCCCGGCGTCGACAGCGTCACGAAGTGCACGGAGCTGGGCGGGCGCGGCGTGACCGATCACAGAGATCAGGCCGGTGGCGCCGACTGCCAGCCACGGGACGTTGAGAGGGTCATCCCCCGAGTACCACGCCAGACCGGTCTCCTCCATCAGTTCCATACCTGCGGCGAGGTCGCCTTTGGCGTCCTTCACGGCCCGGATGTTCGGGTGGGCCGAGAGCCGACGTATCGTTTCCGTCGCGATCGGAACAACCGACCGGGACGGGATGTCGTAGAGGCAGATGGGGGTGTCGACCGCGTCAGCCACAGTTGTGAAGTGCCGGTAGAGGCCTTCCTGGCTGGGGCGGGAGTAGTACGGGGTGACCACGAGCAGACCATCCGCGCCGGCCGCTTCAGCGGCCGTCGACTGCGCCACGGATTCCGCGGTGCTGTAGGTGCCGGAGCCGGCGACGAGCTTAACGCCGGTCCCGAGCTCGGAGCGGATGGCCTTGAGCAGGTTGAGCTTCTCATCGGGGGTGATGGTCGGGGACTCCCCGGTCGTCCCGCCGATGATCAGAGCGTCGAGTCCCTTGTCCACCAGGTGTCCGGCGAGAGCGACGCCGGCGTCGGTGTCGAGGTCGCCGTCCTTCGTGAAGGGTGTGACCATGGCCACCGAGACCGTGCCGAAGAACTCAGCGCCCAACGTCGCTGCAATACCTGTGCTCATGACCCCACAGGTTACCGTCCCCGGCGACGATCGTGTGTACCGGGGCCACGGTGGGTCGCGGACGGGGTCGGTCGAACCGCCGGCAGGGCCTGCTCACATGTCCGCGACATAGGGGCTCGTCGCGGTCTCCGAGCCGTCACGCAGGCGCGTCACGGTGAAGTCGGAGAACACCTCCGGACTGAGCTCCTGGAGCAGCCGCAGACATGCCACCGCGACGCGACGGATCTCCGGGTCGGCGTGCTCGGCGGCCCGCATCGCGATGAAATGACGCCAGGAGCGCAGGTTACCGGTGACCACGAACCGGGTCTCGGTCGCGTTCGGCAGCACCGAGCGGGCGGCCTGCCGGGCCTGTTTCGCACGCAGCACCGTGTTCGACTCACCGCTGAACTTCTCCTCCAGCCCGCCGAGCAGTTCCTCGTAGGCTTCCCGCGCCATGTCCGTGGACCGCAGGAACAGGGTTTCCAGATCCGCGTCGCCGGCAATGCTGTCGGGGATCACGACCCGGGAGTCACCCGACGGGACGTAACGTTGCGACAGCTGGCTGAACGAGAAGTGCCGGTGTCTCATGATCTCCTGGGCGCAGGAACGCGACACCCCACGGAGGTACAACGTCGCCGAGGCATGCTCCAGAAGACTGACGTGGCCGACGTCCATGATGTGCCGGACGTAGGCCTCCGTCGCCGCGGTGTGCGGATTCGGCCGGTCCCAGGTCTCGTAGCACGCGCGTCCCGCGAACTCGATGAGGGACGCCGCGTCACCGGCCCGACCGTCGGGGGCCCAGTCCACGTCCGGAGGTGGGGTG
>NZ_CACZOO010000171.1 GCF_902782855.1 uncultured Corynebacterium sp. | reverse complement strand
TACCACCGAGACCCAGTCGGTCGACTTCAAGGAGGAGGCCGGACGCCGCAACGGACCGGATATCGAACCCGGCCTCCCCGAGAACCCCCAGGCCGCCACCGCCCTGGCCGACGAGGTCGCCTGCATGGCGAACTCCCCTGGTGGCGGCGCCCTCGTTGTCGGCGTGGAGGACCGCTCCGGACGCGTCATCGGCACCGAACTCGACATCGACTGGCTCCGCGACCGCATCTACCGCGGGGTCGGTGTGGCCCCGGACATCGTCACGGACCAGGTCGAGGGGCTCCGTATCCTCGTCATCTACGTCGCGGAGGCGCGCGAACCCGTGGAGGACACCGGCAGCAGGATCCGGTGGCGTGTCGCCGACCACTGCCAGCCGATCGACCGGGCCCAGTGGTGGGAGCACCGCGACCGGGCGTCCTCCTCGGACCCGATGGCCGAGGCCTCCGTCCGCACCATGGCCGATGTGCGACCCGCAGCGGTCGCCCTCGCCCGGCGCTGGACCGGACTCGACGCGAGCGAGCGTCCTGACGAGGAACTCCTGCGCAGCCTGGGGGCACTGCGCTCCGACGGGTCACTCACCCAGGCCGGTGCCCTGCTGTTCACCCCGGCGGACAGAACCGCCCTGGAGTTCACGGCCTTCGACGTCCACGGTGGTTCAGTGACCAACACACTCCGACCCGCGACCACGGCATCCGTCCTGGAGCAGTTGGCGGAGACGGAGACGGTTATCTCCGGGTCGAACACCTTCCTCACCTCCGAACGCGGAATCCACCATGAGCAGATCCGGCGAATCCCGGACCGGGCGGTCCGTGAGGCGCTGCTCAATGGTCTGATCCACCGGGACTGGAACCGTTCCGAACCCACCGAGGTCAGGTGGACCGACATGGATTCCACACTGAGCGTCCGAAGCCCCGGCGGATTCCCCGGATCCGTCACCTCCGACAACATCCTCAGTAACCGGGAGGCCCGGTACCCGGCACTCGCCGATCTCTTCCGCGCCCTCGGCCTGGTCGACAAACAGGGGGTGGGGGTCGACCGGATGTACCGTGACCTCATCGTCCTCGGGCACCGACCGCCGGAGATCACCGAGGTCGCCGGACGGTACGTGCAGTGCACCCTGGTCGGCGGCGTTCCGGTCTACCCGGTACTCGACTGCGTCCGGGCGGTCCGACCGGAACCCCGGCAGTCGGATTTCCGCGTCGCGGTGATCCTCTACGAACTGCTGCACCAGGCGTTCATAACCCTGGAGACCACAGCAGTGGCGCTGCAGTCCTCGACCGAGTCGGCACGGGTCGCGCTGGAGGCTGCCCGCCAGTCCACGGTCCGCTCCGAGCCGCTCATCCGTCATCACAAGGACGCGTGGATCCTCGGCGACACCGCCCGGTCCTTCCTCGACGCCGCCTACGATCCGGGCAGTACCTTCCCCGTCATGTCCTACCTTTCGACGGACCGTGACAACCAGACCGCGGTCGCTCTCGGCTGGGTCGCGGCGTTCGGTTCCGTGACCACCGGTGATCTCCAGGTGCTTACCGGAACCTCCCGCGGCACCGTGAAGCGCACCCTGGACGGACTGGTGGAGGACAGGACCCTCGTCAGTCTGGGGGCCGGACGCTCCAGCCGCTACGAGAAAGCACCTCGCTAATCTCACACGGATCGGCGCAGTGGGGGAATCTTTGTTAGATTAGAGGGTAGCTAATCTAACAATCAGCTGGTCGCAGCGTGTTTGAGTTCCCGCCGATCCGCCCCAGAATCACCGATTCCCGGGCCCCCGGCGCCTCATCGGCGACCGTCCAGGCACCGTCGAGGGACGCCAGAGCGCGGTCGAACCGGACTTCCTCGTCCGCGTGCAGGGTGAACAGCGGTTGCCCGGCGCGGACCCGCTCGCCCACCACCGTGTGCAGTTCGATGCCCGCGCCGGCGGAGACGGCGTCCTCCTTGCGCGCCCGGCCCGCACCGAGCCGCCAGGACGCCACCCCGAACGCCAGTGCATCCGTGTGCGTGAGCCACCCGTCCCGGTCAGCGAGGACCTGGTGGGTGTGCGCGGCGGTGGGCAGGTCCGCGTCCGGGTCCCCGCCCTGCGCGTGAATCATCGCCCGCCAGGAGTCCAGGGCACGGCCGTCGGTGAGGGCGGCGGCGGGGTCGGCGTCCGGCAGGCCGGCGGCGTCCAGCATCTCCCGGGCCAGGGCCACGGTCAGTTCCACGACGTCCTCCGGTCCTCCACCGGCGAGCACCTCGACGGCCTCGCGGACCTCCAGGGCGTTGCCGACGGTACGGCCCAGCGGCCGGGACATATCGGTGAGCAGCGCGGAGGTGGCGAGGCCGGCGTCCGCCCCGATCTCCACCATCGTGGTGGCGAGCAGGCGCGCGCTCTCCAGGTCCTTCATGAACGCCCCGGAGCCGACCTTCACGTCGAGGACCAGCGCGCCGGTGCCCTCAGCGATCTTCTTGCTCATGATGGAGGACGCGATGAGCGGCACCGATTCGACCGTGCCGGTGACGTCCCGCAGGGCGTAGAGCCGCCGGTCGGCCGGGGCGAGATCCTCCCCCGCCGCGCAGACCACACCGCCGACGGTCGTGAGGATCTCGCGCATGCGGTCGGTGCTGATCTGCGCAGTCCACCCGGGGATCGACTCGAGCTTGTCGAGGGTGCCGCCGGTGTGGCCGAGGCCGCGTCCGGACAGTTGCGGCACCGCCACCCCGAAGGACGCCACGAGCGGTGTGAGCGCGAGGGTGATCTTGTCGCCCACTCCGCCGGTGGAGTGCTTGTCGGCGGTGGGTTTCCCGAGGTCAGTGAAGTCGAGGGTGGTGCCGGAGTTCACCATGGCGGTGGTCCACCGGGAGGTCTCG
>NZ_CACZOO010000170.1 GCF_902782855.1 uncultured Corynebacterium sp. | reverse complement strand
GTATGTGTTCCCCGCCGAAGAACGCGTCCACCAGACGTTGCCCCATCTTCACCAACGTGCCGGTCATGTACGTCAGCGGCACGGCGACCTCCCCGTCCCGCTCGAAGACACTGTTGAGGGTTCCGATGCCCACCGACAGCACCAGCGTCGCCATACGCTCCGCACCCACGGCCACGAGCAGGGCGGAGAGTCCGAAGAGCAGGGTCACGGTGACCATCACCGCTTCCCGGGCGCGGGTGATGTCCCAGCGGCGCCGCGACAACCGGTTGACCAGGGCGCCGAAGATCACTCCGGCAAGGAACATTCCCAGGCAACTGCCGGCGAGCATCGCCAGGTCACCGTCACCTTCCACGGCGGCCGTGGCTGCGCGGGTGGTGTTGCCGGACATGAAGGACAGGAAGACGCCGCCCAGGTACAGGAAGCCGACGGAGTCGACGAACCCGGCAAGGACGGTCAAAGCAACGGCGAGTAACTGTTCGCCACGGCGGTAGGTATGCACGGCGACCACGGTACCGTGGGGGGCATCCACTCCGACGAACGGACTCACCGACTCCGCCGCACCGTACCTGTTTGCCCTGCATCCCCGGGTCCGTGGCCACGCCGGCGATGATCGAGTGATGCACCGGCCGGCGGACTGACGGGGTGACGCTGCGGGTGGTGCTCTAGAATGGTCGGGTTCACGACTTCGACACTAAGGGGAACCCTGTGGCCTACTCCGGTCCGTTCCAGCCCGGCGACCGGGTCCAGCTCACCGACGCCAAGCGCCGGCACTACACCATCACCCTGGAGGCGGGGGAGAGCTACTTCACCCACAAAGGGGAGATCAGGCACGACGACATCATCGGCCGTGACGAGGGCACCGTCGTCGTCTCCCACGTCGGCGGCGAGTACCTGTGCTTCCGCCACCTGCTGGTCGACCACGTGCTGTCCATGCCGCGTGGCGCGGCTGTCATCTATCCGAAGGACGCCGCCCAGATTCTCGTCGAAGGCGATATCTTCCCCGGGGCCAGGGTACTGGAGGCCGGCGCAGGTTCCGGCGCCCTGTCGATGACTCTGCTACGGGCGGTCGGCGAGCGCGGCAGGGTCATCTCCTACGAGATCCGCGAGGACCACCTCCGGTTCGCCGAGGACAATGTCGACGAGTACATGGGCGGCCACCCCGCCAACTGGGACCTGCGACTGGGGGACCTCAGGGACGTCACCGTCGAGGACACCGACGGTCCGGTCGACCGCGTCATCCTCGACATGCTCGCCCCCTGGGAGTGCCTGGAGAACGTCCGTGACCTGCTCATCCCCGGCGGTGTGTTCATGACCTACGTCGCCACTGTGCCGCAGCTGATGAAGGTCATGGAGGGCATCCGTGAACTGGCGTGCTTCACTGAACCGAAGGCCTGGGAGTCCCTGGTCCGTGAGTGGAAGGTCGAGGGCCTGGCCACCCGCCCGGAGCACCGGATGAACGCCCACACCGCGTTTCTCGTCTGGGCACGTCGGCTGGCGGACGGCACAGTCGCCCCGCGGCCCCAGCGACGCGCCCGCAAGTAGAGGGACCGGGAAGGGTCTGTCGCGGAGTCCCGCCGAAGATGTGACGTGCCGGACAACCCAGGGTTGCCTCCCTTGTAGACTGGCCCCATGACCAACGGCCCGGCCCACGACACCACATCCGACGCCCGTCCCGGCAGGTCCGCCAGCGGACCTGCGGGGACGGGAGGCCCCACCGCCCCGGTGGATTCCGGCCCCGAGTCCTACCGCCAGCTCCAGCTCGCCAACCGGACCCTCGGGACCCGCAACGCCAAGCTCACCGAGCTCCTCAAAGCCAGCCGTGACAAGCTCGACGATCTGAACTCCCGGCTCGACGCCCTCGCCGAACCGCCGAGCACCTACGGCACCCTCCTTGAGACCGGCCCCGGCGCGCTCACCGCCGAGGTCCACACCGCCGGCCGGCGCATGCGCCTGATGGTCAGTCCGAACGTCGACCGCGTCGACCTCGCCCCCGGTGCCCTGGTGCGTCTGGGGGAGGGGTCCCAGGTCGTCGAGGTGTGCGGCACCACCGACTCCGGTGACCTCGCCTCCGTCGTCGAGGTGATTGACGAGTGTCGCATCGTCGTCGCCGACAAACTGGGTGAGGAGACACTGATGAAATGCGCCGGCGCCCTGACCGCCGAGATCGGAGCGAAGCAGGTCGGTCCCGGGGACTCGGTCGTGGTGGACCGTCGCGCAGGATACGCTTTCGAGGTCATCAGCCGCGCCGAGGTGGAGAATCTGGTGCTCGAGGAGGTGCCGGACGTCAGCTACTCCGACATCGGTGGCCTGACCAGTCAGATCGAGCAGCTGCACGATGCCGTCGAGCTGCCGTTCCTGCACCCGGAGCTCTACCGGGACTACGGTCTGCTCCCGCCGAAGGGCGTGCTGCTCTACGGCCCACCCGGGTGCGGGAAGACGCTCATCGCCAAGGCGGTGGCGTCCTCCCTGGCGCGTCGGATGGACGCCGCCGGTGGGGGGGCGACTGACGCCGGTACCGGCGGATCCCGCTCCTACTTCCTGAATATCAAGGGTCCTGAGCTGCTCAACAAGTTCGTCGGCGAGACCGAGCGGCAGATCCGGCTGATCTTCGAGCGCGCCCGCAAGATCGCCTCCGCCGGGGCCCCGGTGATCATCTTCTTCGACGAGATGGAGGCCATCTTCCGTACCCGTGGCACGGGCGTCTCCTCGGACGTGGAGTCCACCGTGGTGCCACAGCTGCTCGCCGAGATCGACGGTGTGGAGGGGCTGAGCAACGTCATCGTCATAGGCGCCTCGAACCGTGAGGAGCTCATCGACCCGGCTATCCTGCGTCCGGGCCGACTGGACGTGAAGATCCGGGTGCAGCGACCGGACCGGACGGCCTCCCTCGACATCCTCGGCAAGTACCTCACCGATGATCTGCCACTTGATCCCGCGGTCACCGCCGCCGAACTGCGTGATCGGGTCGTCAACGGCCTGTTCTCCCGTGCGCGGCCGTTCCTCACCCTGCACTTCGCCGACGGGTCCGCCCGCGACCTGTTCTACGGGGACTTCGCCTCGGGTGCGATGCTGGCCAACATCGTCGACCGGGCGAAGAAGTTCGCCATCAAGGACGCACTCCGGGGAACCGGGTCCGGCATCTCCGCGGCGCACATCGATCTGGCGGTCGCCCAGGAGTGCCACGACAATGACGATCTGCCGGACACCACCAACCCCGCGGAGTGGGCCCGGATCTCCGGCCACAGCTCCCGCCGCGTCGTCGACATCACCGTCCACCAGCAGGAGGTCCCCGCATGACCCCGAAGCGCATCATCGGCACCGAGACCGAATTCGGGATCATCGCCCCTGACGAGCCCACCGTCAGTCCCATCGAGACCTCCACCCACGCGGTGATCGCCTATGCGGCGTCCTCCGGGGCGGGGGTGAACCGCCGGACCCGCTGGGACTACGCCCAGGAGTCACCGCTGCGCGACGTGCGCGGTTTCGATCTCCGCCGCTACCGCACCGCCCCGGTGATCGATCCGAATGCGCTGGGTAACGCCAACGTGGTCACCACATCCGGCGCCCGGTTCTATGTCGACCATGCCCATCCCGAGTACTCCTCACCGGAGACGACGGACGCCTGGGACGCGGTGATCTTCGACAAGGCCGGCGAGTTGATGATGCATGAGGCCGCCGAGGCCGCCGGTCGGGTCGACGGTCAGCCGCGGCTGCAGATCCACAAGAACAACGTCGACGGTAAGGGCGCGTCCTACGGCGCACACGAGAACTACCTCTACCCGCGCTCCTACGATGCCGGGGCGGTCCAGTCCGCCCTCATCCCGCACTTCGTCACCCGGCAGATCTACTGCGGAGCCGGACGCGTCGGGCTGGGGGAGACCGGTCAGACCCCGGGCTTCCAGATCAGTCAGCGCGCCGACTACATCGAGACGACCGTGTCCCTGGAAACCACTTTGAACCGCGGGATCATCAACACACGTGACGAGCCGCATGCCGGCTCGGACTGGGCGCGGATGCACGTCATCATCGGGGACGCGAACCTTTCCGAGTTCGCGACCTTCCTCAAGCTCGGCACCACGGCCCTGGTGCTCGATGCGGTCGGTGCCGGGGTCGACTTCTCCGATCTCGCACTGTTCGAGCCGGTGGCGTCGGTTCGTGCGATCTCCCGGGACCTCGACTGCACCCGCCCGGTGCGGCTCTACGGCAACCGGGAGATGACCGCGGTGCAGATCCAGCAGGAGATCCGGAGCCGGGTGGCCGAGGCCCTGGCTGACAGTCTCGTCGGCCACGACCAGCTGGTCCTGGACCTGTGGGGGGAGATCCTCGACGATCTCGCCCGTGACCCGGCGAGCACCGCCGACCGGTTGGACTGGACCGCGAAGCTGTCCCTGCTCAATGCCTACCGGGCGCGCGGCCTGGAGTGGACCGACCCGCGGCTGGCGTTGATCGACATCCAGTACCACGACATCGACCCGGTGAAGGGCCTGTACAACGCGTTGGTCCGCAAAGGTCGGATCCGCACCCTCGTACCCGCCGGGGAGGTCCGGGCCGCGGTGACCGCCCCGCCGGTCACGACGCGCGCCTGGCTGCGCGGTGAGGTCGCCCGACGGTTCCCCGACCAGCTGCTCGCCGCCAACTGGGACTCACTGGTCCTCGACGTACCGCTCGGCGCTTCGTCGGCGACGCGGATCCTGTTGCCGGACCCGTCCCGGGGCACGGCTGCGGAGCTGGCGGACGCACTGTCCGGTGTCACCGCGGCCGCCGGTCTGGTCTCCGTACTCGCCGAGGTCATGCCAGAGAGTGTTCTCGGGCTCGACTGAGCCCCGGTCCTGCTAGCCTGAACACGTTGATTAACATTGGCAGGAAAATGACGGCAGGAAGCTGACAAGGAGATGTTGCACAGATGACGGGCAGTGGTCAGGGTCAGATCCACGGTGGACGCGGTCGTGACGGGGGGGAGTCCCCCGACGACGTCACCACCTCCGGTCAGGAGCAGTTGAAGGTCAGTGGCACCGATGATCTCCTCGACGAGATTGACGGGCTGCTCGAGTCGAACGCCGAGGAGTTCGTGAAATCCTACGTGCAGAAGGGCGGGCAGTAGGCGCCGTGGTCACCACGAGCACAGTCCACACCCGCCGCATCACCGGTCTGGAGACCGAGTTCGGCATCACCAGCGTCCTGGACTCCCACCGTAGGCTCGGTCCGGACGAGGTGGCGCGCCATCTTTTCGCCCCGGTGGTCGAGCGGTACCGCAGCTCGAACATCTACTGGCGCAACGGGTCACGCGTCTACCTCGATGTCGGCGCGCACCCCGAGTACGCCACCGCCGAGTGCGACTCCCTGCACCAGCTCATCGCCTACGACCGGTCCGGGGAGGTCATCTTCCAGCAGCTGGCCGACCGGTGTGAGAGGACCCTCGCCGAGCGCGGCATCGGTGGCAGGGTCTATCT
The DNA here is from genome assembly GCF_902782855.1 of uncultured Corynebacterium sp. Classification (GTDB taxonomy): domain Bacteria; phylum Actinomycetota; class Actinomycetes; order Mycobacteriales; family Mycobacteriaceae; genus Corynebacterium. The sequence continues at coordinate 18,216 of NZ_CACZOO010000170.1, read as the reverse complement.
GTTGAAGAACAACACCGATTCTCTCGGCAACTCCTACGGTTGTCACGAGAACTACCTGGTCAGCCGGGACGTGCCGCTCAAGGCACTGTCGGCCCAGCTGCTGCCGTTCCTCGTGACCCGTCAGCTGATCTGCGGGGCGGGGAAGATCAGTGTGCCCGCCCCCGGGGCCCCCAACGAGAACTTCGGGCCGGGGTACTGCCTGTCGCAGCGCTCGGACCACGTGTGGGAGGGCGTCTCCTCGGCTACGACGAGGTCCCGGCCGATCATCAACACCCGCGACGAGCCCCACGCGGATTCCTCGAGGTACCGTCGGCTGCACGTCATCGTCGGTGACTCGAACATGTCGGAGACGACCACGGCACTGAAGGTCGGCTCCGCCCTGCTGGTCCTGGAGATGATCGAGGCCGGGGTGGAGCTGCCGGACTTCGAGCTGTCCAACGAAATCCGCTCGATCCGGGAGATCTCCCGGGACTTCACCGGCGCGACCCCGCTGGAACTGCGCAACGGCCGTACCGCCTCGGCACTGGCCATCCAGCAGGCCTTCCACGACGCCGCCCTGGACTGGCTGGCGCAGCGTGAGGAGGACGGCACCGGCACCCCGAATGCTCAGCTCGCGCAGGTCATCGATCTGTGGGGACGGGTCCTCAGCTGCTTCGGCACCGGTGACTTCACCCCGGTGGACACCGAGATCGACTGGGTGATCAAGAAGACCCTCGTCGACGCCGTCGCCGCCCGTGGCGACCTGGACATCACCGATCCCCGACTGGCGCAGATCGATCTGACCTACCATGACATCAATCCGGAACGTGGCCTGTTCCACCTTCTGGTCCGTCGTGGCCGGGCGAAAACGCTCGTCGACCCTGCGGAGATCACTCAGGCGACCGAGCAGGCGCCGGCGACCACCCGCGCCTCGATCCGGGGGGCGTTCCTCCACGCCGCCGAGGCATCGACCCGGCCGACTACGGTGGACTGGACACGGCTGAAGGTCAACGGCGAGGGTGGGGGAGAGCTTCTTCTCCCGGATCCGTTCTGCACCGGGTCACCGGAGATCGACGCCACGCTCACCGACCTCACGGCTCTACTCGCCGAGGCGCCGCGGTGATGTCCCGGAACCGGCCGGTCAAGGTCTACTGGGAGGACGGCGTGTCCCGGATCCTGAACCTGTTGATCACTCTCGCTGACCAGAGGCGGGCCCGGTCGACGGCGTGGATCGGCGCGAGGGTCGGCGGCTACTCCGGTGGCGCGGACACCGTCCGCAAGCAGTTGGAACGTGACAGGGCAGTGCTCAGGGACCTGGGGGTGCGCCTCGAGGAGTCCACGGCGCTCGATGACGAGGGGCAGACCGAGAAGCTCTACCTGCTCGACACCGCGTCCTCATTCCTGCCGCCCCTGCAGTTCACGCCGGGCCAGTGGGAGGCCGTCGCCGCCGCCGGACGGTGGGCGATGGAGGAGGAACTCGCCGAAGCGGTGCAGGCCGCCGTCGTCAAACTCACCCCGGCCAGCCCGTTGGACGCTGGCTGTGGAGTGGCCCCGGTCGTCGGCGCCGTGCCTGACTCGACCGACCTCACCGACACCGATGTGCGTCGGCTCCGTCGCGCCCTCGACCGCCGGCTGCGGCTCCGGTTCTACTACTGGCCCCGCCTCACCGCCGAGGGGCAGGACCGCATCCTGGAGCCCTGGGGTGTCGCCGCCGTCGACGGCCGCCTGTTCCTCACCGGCTTCGATGTCGACCGGGGTGCCCAACGCACCTTCCGGCTGTCTCGTATCGCCCAGCTGGAGGTCCTCAAGGAGTTCTGCACCACGCCGGTCCCCGACCGGCCGGTGCGCACGCTGGTCACCGAGGGGCTGGAGGCGGCGTCCACCCTGGTCACCGCGAAGGTACTCTTCCGTACCGAGGGTGCCCTGGAGCTGCGTGCCCGTGCCCACGGTGAGCCGGGGGCCCACGAGGAGGGGGAGGTGCTCACCCTCGGACCGGTCGACCGGACCTGGCTGGCCCGTACCGCCGCCGCCTATGCCCCCGACGCGGTGGTCCTCGACCCACCGGACCTCGTCGCCGACGTCGTCGCCCGGTTGGAACGCGCCCATGACCTTCTGGGGCATGACGCACCGGGGGGAGTCCTGTGACCGCCGCACCGCGCAGGGGCAGCCGGAAGAGCATCCTGGTCCAGCTTCGCCGTGTCCTGTCGGTGCTGGCATGGCTGCGCACCCACCCGGACGCGACACTGATGACCACCGCGGACCGGTTCGGGATCTCGGTGCCCCAGCTCATCGAGGAGCTGACGAGGGTGCAGGAGAGCGGGTTGCCCGGCCTGCTGCCAGGATCCCTGGTCGACCTCACCGTCGCTGGACCCCGTGTCACCCTCAACGAGACGCTCGGTCTCGACCGTCCGTTGGCGCTGACCGAGACGGAGGCTGGGACGCTGGAGCTGAACCTGGAGAAACTCGCCAGCATCCTCACCGACGGGGAACACGCCGACGCGGACACCGCCGCCGCCAGACTGCGGTCCCTCGTGCGGTTCCGCCGCGACTCCGGGGATGCCCACCCCGACCGACCCGCCGGCCCCGGCTCGGGGGTGCTGGCCTCCCTGCGCCGGGCGGTCTCCTCCCGGCGGTGGGTGCGGTTCAGCTATCTCTCGGTCTCCTCGGACAGTCTCACCACCCGAGAGGTCATTCCCGACCAGGTCAGCGTCCTTGACGGGGTGGGATACCTGTGGGGGCGCACCGACGGAGGGCAGTCGGCCGCAGAGCAGCGTTGCTTCGCGGTCACCAGGATGGGCGCCGTGGAGATCCTCGACCGGGACGCCCCGGCGCCACTGCCCCGGGCGATTGACGCGGAGGACCCCTTCGGGTTCCGGGACGCCGCCGACGGCTGGGCAGAACTCACCCTCACCGAGGAGGCGATGTGGATGCTGGAGTACCTGCCGGTGTGGCACATTGACGACACCCGGGTGGAGATCCCGGACACCGGGGACTGGTTGGAGCGTTTCGTCCTGGCGTACGCCCCCGAGATCACGCAGGTGGGCTCGGAGACTCTCACCCGGCGGGTGCGGGAGCGATCCGCCGCCGCATTGGCCGCCTACCGACGTCTGGCGTAACCTGACTGGTGCAACTCCCGGCGCCATCGAGGCGCCGGACACTCCACTGAAAGGCACTGATCCATGGGCAACCTCGGATGGCCCGAGCTCCTCATCATCGTCGTGGTCCTGCTCCTCCTGTTCGGCGCCACCCGCCTGCCGAACATGGCACGTTCCCTGGGCCGTTCCATGCGCATCTTCAAGTCGGAGATGAAGGAGATGAAGAACGACGACAAGCCGGCCGTCGAGGCTCCGGTGGTTTCACCCGAGGCCGAGGCTGCCCGCCGTATCGCTGACCCGTCCTCCGTGGTGAACGACGCCGCGAAGGACGCTGAGTCCCGGGAGTCCTAGACCCCGACGATGGCCACCACTGAACAGGCCGGAGGCCGCGCCACGCGACCCCGGCGCACCTCACGACGCAGGGCCCGTGCCGAGGGCGCGAACATGTCGCTCGTCGAGCACCTCAAGGAGCTGCGGCGCCGTCTGCTCATCGCCCTGGCCGCGATGCTCGTCGGCACGATTCTCGGCTACATCTGGTACGACGCCTCGGTGCTCGGCACCCCGAGCCTGGGCGACATCCTCAAGGAGCCGTACTGCCAGCTACCCCCGGAGAGCCGGCTGATGGGGGAGTCGGGGGAGTGCCGGCTGTTGGCGACCGCCCCCTTCGACATGTTCATGCTCCGGCTCAAGGTCGGTTTCCTGGCCGGCCTCGTACTGTCCGCCCCGGTGTGGTTCGGGCAGTTGTGGGGCTTCATCACCCCGGGTCTGAAGAAGAACGAGAAGCGGTGGACCCGCGGCTTCGCCTCAGTCGCCACCCTTCTCTTCGTCATCGGTGCCGTCTTGGCCTACTTCGTCCTCTCCTTCGGCCTCGAGTTCCTCATGACGATGGGGGACAACACCCAGATCGCCGCCCTCAACGGCAAAGAGTACCTGAGCTTCGCCCTGGCACTGCTGCTGATCTTCGGCGTGAGCTTCGAGGTCCCGCTGGTGACCGTGATGCTGAACCTGGCGGGCATCCTGCCGTACCAGGTGCTCAAGGAGAAGCGGCGGATCATCATCATGTTCCTGTTCGTCTTCGCCGCCTTCATCACCCCGGGTCAGGACCCGGTGTCGATGGTGATCCTCGCGGTCTCGCTGTGCCTGATGATGGAGATCGCCACCCAGTTCTCCCGGATCAACGACAAGCGCCGGGCAAAGCGGGCCGGGCTCTCCCCGGACGCCTTCTTCACCGACGACCTCGATGATGAGGAGGGCTCTAGCATCAGCGCCGCCGCACCGCTGGGCTCCGACGGTGGTCTGGAGTCCCCGACCCCGGTCGCCCCGTCCCGGCCGGTGAACGCCAGCAACAGGGAGCGTCTCCGTGACGACTCCGGCAACAGCTACGATGCCGGGGATCTCGATGACATCCTCTGAGGCAGGCAAGGCACCGCTGCCGGACCCGCTTCCCGCGTCCGTCACCGCCTTCGCCGGTGACTACGGGTTCCCGCTCGACGACTTCCAGGTGCGGGCCGCCTGCGCGGTGGACGCGGGACGCGGCGTCCTCGTGTGTGCCCCGACAGGCTCCGGCAAGACCGTGGTCGGAGAATTCGCCGTCCATCTAGCACTCGAGCGTGGGGGAGCGTGCTTCTACACCACCCCGATCAAGGCGCTGAGCAACCAGAAGTTCCACGACCTCGTCGCCCGCTACGGCGAGGACAAGGTGGGGCTGCTGACCGGCGACGTGAGCGTCAACAGGGACGCCCCGGTTGTCGTCATGACCACCGAGGTGCTGCGCAACATGGTCTACGCCGGCTCCGACCGGCTGGACAACCTCACCCACGTAGTCATGGACGAGGTGCACTTCCTGGCCGACCCGTCCCGCGGTCCGGTGTGGGAGGAGGTCATCCTCAACCTCGACCCGTCGGTGGTGCTGGTAAGCCTGTCGGCGACGGTGAGCAACGCCGAGGAGTTCGGCGGCTGGCTCACCACCGTGCGCGGGGAGACCGACCTGGTCATCACCACCCGCCGGCCGGTGCCGCTGGACCAGTTCATGATGGTCGACAAGCAGATCCTGCCGCTCAACGACCCGAAGCACCCGGAGGAAGCCAACCGGGCAGTCGTCGCCGCCGCGGCACGGGCCGAAGAGACCGGACGACGCACCGGACCCAAGCGCACCGACGTGGTGCACCGGATGGGTGCGGCCGGGATGCTGCCGGCGATCTACTTCATCTTCTCCCGGGCAGGCTGCGACGGCGCGGTCCGTCAGCTCCTCGTCGACCGGGTGCGGTTGACCACGGATGCGGACCGGGACGAGATCCTGCGCACCGTCGACGAGGGGGTGCGGGACATCCCCACCGACGACCTCGGCGTCCTCGGGTTCCGTCAGTGGCGCCGGGCCCTGTCCAACGGGTACGCCGCCCACCACGCCGGCATGCTGCCGGCCTTCCGGCACATCGTCGAGGACCTGTTCACCCGCGGACTGCTCAAGGTCTGTTTCGCCACGGAGACCCTGGCGCTGGGCATCAACATGCCGGCCCGGTCTGTGGTGCTGGAGAAGCTCGTCAAGTACAACGGTGAGGCGCACGTCGAGCTCACCCCAGGTCAGTACACACAACTTACCGGGCGTGCCGGGCGCCGTGGCATCGACACCCAGGGCAATGCTGTCGTGCTGTGGAGCCGGGGCATCGAGCCCCACTCCGTCGCCCATCTCGCCGGTACCCGGACCTATCCGCTGGATTCGACCTTCCGCCCCGGCTACAACATGGCGGTGAACCTCATCGCCACGAAGGGGTACACGGACGCCCAGCGGATCCTGGACCGCTCCTTCGCCCAGTACCAGACCGCCACGCACGTGGTGGAGCAGGCCACGCAGCTGACCCGTCGGCGCCGTGACCTGGCCGGGCTGGAGAAGGACCTGGCCGCCGAACTGCGGGGCCAGCACACCGACCTCACCGCGTCCGACGTCATCGAGTACGCCGGGCTCCGCCGCGACCTGACGCTCGCGGAGCGCAGGGCGAAGCGGGACTCCGGCACCCAGCGGGAGAAGGAGACCGCCAACCTGCTGTCCTCGCTGAGCGTGGGGGACATCATCGCCCTGCCGACCGGCAACAACCCGGACATCGCCGTGGTGGTGCGCTCGGATTCAGACCACCGTCACCCGCGGCCCTGGATCGTCGTCGAGGACGGCTGGTGCGGACCTGTCGCCCCGGAGTCCTTCGGCAATGTGCCGGTGCCGTTGGGGCACATGAAGCTCAACAAGAATGCCGGGCGTTCCCCGAAGCGCAACGCCCGGGCGGTGGCGTCAAATCTGCGGCGCCAGCATGTCGACCGGCCGAGGAAGCTGAAGATGAAGGCCGGTGGCGGGTCCTCCCGGGAGGCCGCGGTGCTGCGCGACAAGGTCCACATGCACCCGGTCCATGCCCTGCGCAACCGGGAGGATCTCGTGCGCCCGGCCGAGCGGGTCGTCGCCGCCCGCCGCACCCTCGACCGGGAGCTGGAGGCGGTCACGCCGGATTCGGAGACCCTCTCGGCGACCTTCGACCACATCCTTGACCTGCTCACCGAGCTGGACTACGTGGAGTACGGCAGTGGCTCCTCGACCGCCCCTGAGCGGGAGAACCTGCGGGTCACGGCGGAGGGGGAGCGACTGTCCCGGATCCACCACGAGGCGGATCTGCTGGTCGCCCAGTGCCTGCGCCGCGGGATCTGGGACGACCTGGATCCGGCGGAACTCGCCGCGGCGGTGTCGACCATTGTCTTCGAGAACCGGCGGGAGACCACCGGGCGTCACATCGCCGAGGTGCCGACAGAGGCTCTCGCCGCCGCGGTGACCGCGGTGGGACGCATCCACGGTGAACTGGTCAGCGACGAGTCCCGTCACGGTCTGCCGTTGACCCGTGAGCCGCAGACCGGTTTCGCCGCCGCGCTGCACCAGTGGACCGCGGGCGCCCCGCTGGACTACTGCCTGCGGGCGGCGGAGGCGGCCGGGGCACAGCTCACCCCGGGTGACTTCGTGCGCTGGTGCACCCGCGTGATCGATCTGCTGGAGCAGATCAAGCACACCGGCTACGCGGACTCGGTGAAGGCCGCGGCGCGCAAGGCGGTTCCGGCGATCCGCCGTGGTGTGGTGGAGCTCGGCGCGACGTCGTAGACCACACCGCAGCGTCGTAGAGTGGGGTACCATGACTGTCCCGTTCCCCCTGACGACCTACACCGCGCGCCTGGACGCCGTTGCCGCGCTGCTGGAGCAGCAGCACATCGACGCCGCCGTGCTCACCCCCGGCGCTGACCTGCGTTTCCTGCTGGCCAGTGACATCGACACCCACGAGCGATTCTCCGCCCTCGTCATTACCCCGACCAGCCGCCGCATCGTCGTTCCCGCGGTGGACGCCGGGGCACTGCGCAAGGGAGTCGCCGGTCAGGCCGGGGTCGAGGTCGTGCCGTGGACTGACGGGCAGGACGCCCTCGCGCTCGCCGTCGGTGGCCTAACTGGTGATGCCGTCGGTGCTGGAACCGCCACCGTCGCCGTCTCCGGGGAGATGCCCGCCAGCCACCTGCTGAACCTCCAGGCCCGCGGCCTGACCACGGTCAACGCCACCGCCGTACTGCGGGACGTCTTCATGGTCAAGGACGCCGCCGAGATCGCCGAACTGCGCCGGGCGGGGGCCGCGATCGATGAGGTGCACCGGCAGGTCCCGGGTCTGCTACGGGAGGGTCGGACCGAGCGGGAGATTGCCGCCGATCTGGAGCGGCTCATCCTCGCCGGGCACGTGGCCGTCGACTTCATCATCGTCGGCTCCGGCCCTCACGGCGCCGACCCTCACCACGATTTCTCCGACCGCGTCCTCGCCGAGGGGGACATCGTCGTCATCGACATCGGCGGGACGCTGGACACGGGCTACCACTCCGACTGCACCCGCACCTACATCGTCGGCCCGGTGGCGTCCGCCCGCCCTGACCAGGCTGCGGCGTACCGCGTCCTGCACGAGGCGCAGCAGGCGGGTCTGGACGCCGCGAGGCCCGGCATCACCGGCGGTGAGCTGGACAAGGTCGTCCGCGACATCATCGCCGACGCCGGGTACGGCCGGTTCTACACCCACCGCACCGGCCACGGCATCGGCCTGTCCGGCCATGAGGAGCCGTTCATCATCGCCGGCAACGACCTGCCGCTGGCCGAGGGGATGGCGTTCTCCATCGAGCCGGGGATCTACGTCCCCGGGGACTGGGGTGCGCGCATCGAGGACATCGTGGTGATGACCGCCGACGGCTGTGAGCCGCTGAACCTCACCACCCATGACCTGGTGTCCACGGGAACTGACGTTGAAGGAGTGAACGCATGAGCCGCATCGTCCTGTTCGGCGCGACCAGTGAGATCGGCGGGGAGATCGTCACCCGCCTGGCGCCCGGCAACGACATTGTCCTCGCCGCGCGGCGTCCTGAGGCACTGGGTGATCTGGACGACGCCTGCCGCGCCGCGGGTGCGACCGTCGTCGAGTCCGTCTTCTTCGACGCCGGGGACATCGCCTCCCAGGCGTCCGTCATCGACGACATCGAGTCCCGCGGAGCAGTCGACACGGCGATCGCCGCCTTCGGCGTCCTCGGTGACCAGGACCTCGCCGAGCACGACGGTGGGGAAGTGGCACGGATCCTCCACACCGACTTCACCGCCCAGGCGGTGCTGCTCACGGAACTGTCGGAGCGGATGAGGGCCCGGGGTCGTGGTGACCTGGTCGCGTTCTCGTCGATCGCCGGTGCGAGGGTACGGCGGCCGAACTACGTCTACGGCTCGGCGAAGGCCGGCCTTGACGGGTTCTGCCAGGGCATGCAGGACGCCCTGCGCGGCACCGGTGTGCGGCTGACGGTGATCCGCCCCGGGTTCGTCATCGGACGGATGACCGAGGGAATGGATCCGGCTCCGTTGTCGGTGACCCCGGACGTGGTGGCCGATGCGGTGGTGACGGCACTGAAAACCGGGGCACCCGATGTGTGGGTGCCCCGGTCTCTGGGACTGCTGGCGACGGTGATGCGCCTGGTACCGCGGTTCCTCTGGCGACGTGCACCGAGGTAGTTGGGGCCGGGGATCAGAGCCGGATCAGAGCCGGGTGATCTCGTAGAACACGGAACGCAGCAGCGCGAGGACCGAGAAGAACACGGTGGCGCCACCGACGACCGCGAGGCCGCACTTGACGTGGTCGGTGATCCCCGCACCGTCCCCGCCGGCCGCGCCACAGTTGGTGGCGAGGGAACTGTCGATCGAGCGACGGACGTCCGTGGGGGAGGAGGAGTTCGGCAGGTCGGCGGATCCGACGCTCGGCAGCGAGCCGGAGGGGTCCGACCCCTGGGCATTGGAGGAGACCGTATCCGCGACGGCGGGGGCCGCGACGGCACCGCCGAACGCGGTGGCGGCGGCGAGGGACAGGGCAAGGCTGCGACGGCGCAGTCCGGTCATGGTCGTACCTTTCGTCATAACTGTCTGTGAATCAGTTTCCCCATCGTATCCGGTGCCGCCTCCGTTAACTCCCACCAGTACAGTGGTGGACATGCTTCGCGCCTTCCCCCTGATCTACCTCATCGCCGAAGTCGTGGTCTTCCTCCTCCTCGGACGGTGGCTCGGTTTCGGGTGGGCGTTCCCGATCCTCATCTTCTCCCCGTTCCTCGGGTTCCTGCTGACGAGGGGAGCCTTCCGGCGTATGCGGGCACGCACGCCGTCCCAGCGCTCCACCTCGAAGTCAACCGACACCTTCACCGCCGACATCGCCGTCACGGTGATCACCGGCGTCCTGCTGGTCATTCCCGGCATCCTCACCTTCGTCCTCGGACTGTTGCTGCTGCTGCCCCCCGTACGCTCGCTGCTGGCGTCCCGCCTGGGCAACTCCCTGGGACTGCGCGTCATGTCCCTCGGGGAACGTTTCACCGTCGGCGGCGCGTCCTTCCGTCCGGGTGGTGCCGGAGACGTCGCGGGGGAGGACGCCGCATCCTCCGGAGGATGGGGCGAGGTCATCGACCACCGCTCCACGGAGTTCGATGACGGTGAGACCCCGGGTTCCGCCCGGTGATCCGGGGAATCCGGTGGACCCGACCTGACCGACGCACCACCCTCCGCCTCATTCTGCTGACACTTGCCGCGGTCGTGGCCGGGATCGCCCAGTTCGCCTCCTACCAGCCCACCGGACTGTGGTGGGCCGCCCCACTGGGGCTCAGCGTCCTCTTCGTGGTCGTCGACCACGTATCGACCAGGACCGACCACCCCACCCGGTGGATCATGTGGCTGACCTGGGTCCAGGGACTGACCTGCTACCTGTTTCTGCTGCCGTGGGTCGGCAAGTATGTCGGCGCGATCGCCTGGATCGGACTGTCAGTCGTCGAATCCCTCTACTGTCTGGCCTTCGGCGCCGGACTGGCCTTCCTGTTGCGCCGCTGGCCGCGGCATCCACTGCTCCTGGTCACGGTGCCCGCCTGGTACGTCGCCGTGGAATGGGTGCGCGTCAACTGGCCCTTCGGCGGTTTCGGCTGGGCCCGGTTGGCCTGGGGTCAGCTCGGCGGTCCGTTGGCGCAGTGGATCAGTGTCGCCGGCCCCGCACTCGTCGCCTTCGCCGTCATCGTCACCGGCTACGCCCTGAGCCTGCTGGTGCACCGGCGGTGGATCAGCGGGGCAGTGCCGGTCGCGCTGACCCTCGTCGGCGGGCTGCTCATCCCGGTCATCTCTCCGGTGTGGTCCGACGGTGACGACAGCCCCACCCTCAACATCGCCGCGGTTCAGGGCAACGTGCCCCGGATGGGCCTGGACTTCAACGCCCAGCGCGAGGCAGTGCTCAACAACCACGTACGGGTATCCCGGGAACTCGCTGACGAGGTCGCCGCCGGTGAGCGCCCGCAGCCCGATCTCGTGGTGTGGCCGGAGAACGCCTCCGATGTCGACCCGTACCGGAACCGGGAGGCCTACGACAAGATCCAGGGCGTCGCCGCACAGCTCGGCGCCCCGGTGCTGGTGGGTGCGGTGACCCGGGACGTGGTCGGCGACCGCAACGCGATCATCGTCTGGGACCCGGCCGACGGTCCCGGGCAGCAGCACGTGAAGAAGTACCTTCAGCCTTTCGGCGAATACATGCCACTGCGTGACCTGCTGCGACATGTGAGCTCCTACGTCGACATGGCTGGTGACTTCAAACCCGGTGACGGCGACAACACCGTGGACGCCGCAGGCCGGACCATCGGTGTGGCGACCTGCTACGAGGTCTCCTTCGACGAGGCCTACCGTGACGCCGTGCGCCACGGGGCGACGGTCTTCACCAGTCCGACGAACAACGCCACCTTCGGCACCACCGACATGACTTTCCAGCAGTTGGCGATCAACCGCATGCGGGCGATCGAGTACGACCGCGCCGTCGTCGTCGCCGCAACCTCCGGAGTCTCCGCGATCGTCACCCCCGACGGCGCCGTCGACCAGCGCACGACGATCTTCCGGGAGGGTCTTTTGCAGGCCGACATCCCCGTGCGGGATACTGAGACGTTGTCTGCACGTGTCGGCCCCGTCGTCGAGTGGATTCTCGTCGCCCTGGGTGCCGTCGCCGTGGCTGTCGCCTACGCCACGACCAGATCGACCCGTCCGTCCCGTTCCAACCCGCCCACCCGCACGCGTACGAAGAGGTAGCCAGTGTCCAACCCCAGCGACAGAACCCTCGTCATCATCCCGACCTTCAACGAGAAGGAGAACCTGCCCCTGATCATCGGTCGGGTTCGGGACGCCGAGCCGGACCGGGTGGACATCCTCGTCGTCGACGACAACAGCCCCGACGGCACCGGTGAGCTCGCCGACGAGATGGCCGCCGCCGACGACCACATCAACGTCCTGCACCGGGCCGGCAAGGGCGGCCTGTGCGGCGCCTACATCGCCGGATTCCGGTGGGGCCTCGACGCCGGCTACGACGTCATCTGCGAGATGGACGCCGACGGCTCCCACGCCCCCGAGCAGCTCCACCTCCTGCTCGAAAAGATCGACGCCGGCGCGGACCTGGTCATCGGTTCACGCTATGTCAGGGGCGGCCGGACCGTGAACTGGCCCTGGTTCCGGTGGGTGCTGTCCAAGGGCGGTAACATCTACATCTCCCTGGCTCTGGGTGCCGGTCTGTCCGACATGACCGCCGGCTACCGCGCCTACCGTCGCAGCCTCATCGAGAAGTTCAACCTCGACGAGCTGTCGAATGCAGGGTACATCTTCCAGGTTGATCTGGCGTGGCGTGCCGTTCAGGCAGGAGCGGACATCCGTGAGGTGCCGATCACCTTCACCGAACGGGTCATCGGCGAATCCAAGCTCGACGGCAGCTTCGTCAAGGACAGCCTGCTGGTCGTCACGAAGTGGGGGCTGACCCACCGCCGGAGCCAGGTGAAGGGCCTCGTGGCGTCCCTGCGCAGGAAGCTGGGACACTAACACCCCCGGCTCCGCAGAACTCCGGGACCCGGGGGAGACACGGAGCAGCCCCCGCACCGGGTACCTGGTGCGGGGGCTGTCTGCGCTTCCGTGCGCGCGGAAAACCGCGGGAGAAGTCGCGGGGGAATGACCCTACGACTGGCTCTCCTGCTCCTTGAGCAGCTTCATGGCGTTACGGCGCCGCTTGCGCAGCAGCTCGATACGCTCGTCGAGGAGAACATCGAGCTCCTCGATGGACCGACGTTCCCGCAGCATGTCCCAGTGGGTACGCGGCGGCTTGACGGGCTTGGCCTCCTGCCCCTCACCCTCGACGAGCTTGCCCATCTGCCCGTTCTTGCACATCCACTCGTTGGGGAGTTCAGCATCGTCGGCGAACGGGACCTCGAAAACCTCTCCGGACTCCGTCCGGTACTTCGCCATGTTGCGTGGGGCCAGGTCATGGTCGCGGTCCGTCTCATAGGAGACGGCACCCATCCTGCTTCCGCGGAGAACGCGATCTGCCATCGCTGCATCATCCTTCCGGTCTCTCGCGTATTGTCAACCCCATAATGTTACCCCATAATCCCGAGAGTTCCCACCGTCGCCCTCCCGGCGCACCACACTGCGCCTGGTGCGGCCGGGAGATCGTGCAGGCCGGCGGGGGGCGTCGTCGTCGTTACTGCAGCCACACCTGCCGGCAGCGGGCGTACGAACAGCGACGGGACCTCGCCGGGACCTCGGTGCCGGCCGACGCGCTCATACTGTCCCGGGCAGCGGCGGAGGATCTCACCGACCGGCTCTTCGCCCTGCGGTGCGCCGCCGAGGATATCGCGGCGTCGGTCGAGGCGGGGGAGGACGCCGCAGATGTCACCGCTCTGTGCGGGGAACTCGTGGACCTGGCACGGGCAGCGGAGAAGATCCGGGGCCGCCTCGACCCGTGACGGGGTACCTGCCATAACCGGTGTCTATCCCCCGATGCAGTTCCGGGAGCGGATGGCGGATAGCATGGGTCGCATGCGTAAGGGATTAATCGCGCTGTTCGTCGTCGCCGTGGTCGCACTGGCCGTCGGGCTGGTGGCGCCGCCGGTATACAAACTTCTGACCAGTCACGGACTGCAGACTGCGTCCATCGCCGACGGATCCGGCGACCCCGCCGAGGTGGGGGTCGATGGTCACTGGGAGGTTGTCACCGGCGCCGGAGAGAACCGCTCCCAGGCCGGATACACTTTCGACGAGGTGCTCCCGGGCCAGCGTAAGACCACCTCCGGCCGCGGCGAGGGTGTCACCGGTACCCTCGTCGTCGACGGCGGGACGCTGACCGGAGGCTCAATCACCGTCGATGTCGAGTCCATCGGATCCGACATCGAGAAGCGGGACATCAACGTCCGTCGGCACATCCTGCAGACCGACGACTACCCGGAGGCGACGTTCGAGATCTCCGCCCCCGTCGATCTCTCACACCTGCCGGACGACGGAACCACCGGTACTGTCACGCTCACCGGCGATCTGACGATGCACGGTCACACCAACAAGGTGACCGCCGACCTCAAGGTGCTGCGCACCGGGAAGAACGTCATCGTGCAGGGTAAACTACCGGTTGTCCGCGCCGATTACGGCCTCGAGTCGCCACAGTTCGTCGCCTCGCAGATCGCTGCGGAGGGTACCATCGACCTGCTGCTGGTCTTCGCCCAGGAATAGCCGTCCCCGTCACCCGGGATCCCGTCAGTGCGGGCGGTGCGCGGGAATCCCCGACCCCTCAGACCCAAGGAGAATCCCTGTGGACCACACCGTCATGGTCACCACCCGTTGGATTCGGCTGGTGACCCTGCTCGCCTTCATCATCGTCCTGCTCTTCCTCGACGGCGTGGTGCCGTTGATCTGTATAGGCATCTGCGTGGTTTTCCTCGGCGTCACCGGGTGGCAGTTGTGGAAGCTCTACAACGACGAAAAGTACCGGCAGTAGGCCGCGATGGATATCATCGACCTGCAGACCGGACTCGGAGAGATGACCACCGTCGAGATCGCCGAGAAGATGTCCCGTATGGGGACCACCGACCAGGCAGTCCTGTTCCGGCTCCTGGACAAGAATCGGGCGTCCCAGGTGTTCGAGTACCTTGATGTAGCCCACCAGGCGGAGCTCCTCGACGAGTTCCGGGAGGGCAGGTCGGCTGAACTGCTGCTCAACCTGCCCGACGACGACCGTGCCCAGCTGCTCGGGGAGATGCCCGCGAAGGTCGCCGCCCGGATGATGGCGGGGCTTCCGGAGGACCGTCGACAGGTCACCGCACAGCTGCTGGGTTACCCGGAGGAGTCGGCGGGACGCGTGATGACTCCGGTACCCACGGTGATTTCCGCGGACTCGACGCGCGAAGAGGCACTCCAGAAGCTCCGCGGTCGTGACCTGCGTAACCGGGACATCGCCGTGCTCGCCGTGACCGACCATACCCGGCACCTCGTCGGTGTGGTCAACCTCTCGACCCTCGTGACATCTCCGGCGGATACCCCGCTCGAGGACATGATGAACAAGGAGACCCACGCGGTCAACGCCACTGACGACCAGGAGAAGGCGGCACGTCTGGTCCAGGAGGCCGACCTGCTCGCACTGCCCGTCGTCGACGACGAGAACCGGTTCCTCGGCATGCTCACCGTCGACGACGCGATGGAGATCCTGGAGGAGGAGGCCACCGAGGACGCCTACCGTGCCGGTGGTTCCGAGCCGCTGGAGCAGCCTTATCTCACGGCAACGGTATTCCACCTGGCCCGCAAGCGCGGCGTGTGGCTGCTGGTGCTGATCCTCACGGCGGTCCTCACCGTCAACGTCATGAGTTTCTTCGAGGACACGCTGGCGTCGGTCGTGGTGCTGGCAACCTTCGTCCCGATGATCACCGGTACCGGTGGTAACGCCGGGTCGCAGGCGGCGTCCTCGGTGGTGCGTGCCCTGGCCGTCGACGAGGTCCAGCCCCGTGACATCGGCCGGGTGATCTGGCGTGAGGTCCGGGTGGGGCTGTTGCTCGGTCTGTTCCTCGGCGCCCTGATCTTCCCGTTCATCTCACTGATCTACGAGTGGCGGATCGGCGCGGTGATGTCGCTGACGATCATCTGCATCTGCGCCTGGGCGTGCATCGTCGGTGGTGTGTTGCCGCTGGTGGCCAAGAAGATCGGCGTGGACCCGGCGGTGTTCTCCACCCCCGTGGTCTCCACGCTGGTGGACGCCACGGGTCTGGTCATCTACTTCTCGATCGCCCAGGTCATTCTGGCCAGCATGCTCTGAGCCAGGCACCGAGCAGGCCCGGTGAAGTCTGTCGGAGGTCTGCTGCACGAACCGCCGGAACTCCGGTGGTCGGATGACCGTGAATTCGATGTCGGTGAGCACGAGAACGACTGTCAGCCACTCGAAGGAATCCACGCGGGCCGTGTAGCGGGTACGTCGACCTCTGTCGGTGGCCTCCAATGTCCCGTCGACCCGGTGGAGAACTGCAGCTGCATTGTCAGGGCCGGTCGCCAGATCGAGGACGACCTCGAGGGTTGAGCCACTCCGGAACTGCTCCCGGAGCAGTTCGGTGACATCGTTCCGGGGCAGAGGGGCCGGGGTGAACCGGTTTCCGGTGAACGCCACGTCCCCTATGCGGTCCAGCCGGAATGTCCTCCAGTCCCGTCGGTCCAGGTCCCACCCGTAGAGGTACCAGCGCCCGTCGAGGTGGACCAGACGGGCGGGATGCACCGTCCGGTGGAGCTTTGCCTGACGTCCGGTGTGGTTGAAGGTCACCTCACGGTGCTCGGCAGCCGCGTGGCCGAGCAGAATGACGACACCGTCCGCCACGCCGGGAGCGCTGGTGTCCATCTCGACACTCCGTTCTGATGCCGGCTCCGACCGGGACGGCTGTGGGGGAAGACGCTTTCCCCGGGGCATCACGTAGTGCCCGCCACGCCCCGGGACCCCTTCGATGTGGTAGCCGAGGTTCCGGAGCTCGGTGATGTCACGTCGGAGCGTCCGTTCGGGGATGTCCAGCAGCCCTGAAAGATGAGCTGCGGACCAGGTGGTCCCGCCGTCGAGGAGGTCGAGCAGGTGGAGAAGCCTTCCCATCCTCGTCGTCACTGTGTTCCTCCCTTTGCGGTCATGTTACTGCCGCATTCCACCGTAGCGTGATCATTATGAAGATTGACGAGAACACCGCGTCCATCACCGTCACCGGCGCCCGCACCCACAATCTGCGGGACATCGACGTGGAGATCCCGTCTCACGCACTGACCGTGGTCACCGGAGTCTCCGGTTCCGGGAAATCCTCACTGGTCTTTGACACGATCGCGGCGGAGGCACAGCGGGCGACGGCCGCCGGATACCCGTCCTTCGTACGCACCCGTCTGGCCCAGTACCCGCCGGCGGACGTCGACCGGATCGACGGGCTCACATTCACGACCGTGGTCGACCAGCGACGGTTCACCGGTAATGCCCGCTCTACGGTGGCCACGGCCGTGGACCTCGCGACCCCGCTGCGGATGCTCTTCTCCCGGTTTGCAGTGCCGTCGGCGGGATTCTCCCCGGCGTACTCTCCGAATGATCCGACCGGCATGTGCCTGACCTGCGAGGGGTTGGGGACGCTGTCCGCCATCGACGAGGACGCGTTGATCGACCAGGACCTTTCACTGGACGACGGTGCCGTGCGGTTCCCGACCTTCGCGCCCGGGACCTACCGGTGGAAACGTCTGGTCACCTCGGGTCTCTGTGACCCGTCCGTGCCATGGTCGCAGCTGCCGGAGGAGATCCGCAATGTGCTGATGCATGCCCGTGATCTCCGACTGGAGGAGCCGTTACCGGGATATCCGGAGCACGGTCGCTTCGACGGGATCATTCCCCGCCTTCGGGATTCCTACCTGCGCAGGACGCCGTCCCGGCTCACCGCTGCCGAGCGTGCCGGTCTCGACGCCGTGGTGAGTCACTCGACCTGCCCGGACTGTGCCGGCGCGAGGATCAACGCGGAGGCAAGGGACAGTCACATCAACGGCCGGTCGATCGCCGACTGGGCCGCAGTGTCCATCTCCGACCTGCACGGACTGGTCTCCGATGCGGCGGAGTCACTGGGGGAGAGCGCCGCACCTCTGCTCGTGGACATCTCCCGCCGCGTGGACGCCCTCACCGAGGTCGGCCTGGGCTATCTGAACCTCGACCGGTCGTCGCCGACCTTGTCCGGCGGTGAGGCGCAGCGGCTAAAAATGGTGCGACACCTGGGAAGCCCCCTGACCGAGGTGACCTATGTCTTTGATGAGCCGGCCGCCGGCCTTCACCCCAACGACGTACAGCGTGTCATCACGCTACTCATCGGCCTGAGGGACAGGAGGAACACTGTTCTCGTCGTCGACCACAATCCGGCGGTCATCGCTGCCGCCGACCACGTCATCGGCATGGGGCCGGGAGCAGGGGAATCCGGTGGCGAGGTCACTTTCACTGGTTCACCCGCCTCTGGGAGCGGTGTTCATATTCCGGTTCTCAAGTCTTCGGTCCGCACACCGACCGGTTCCGCTGCGGTAGAGCACGCTCGGAGCAATAACCTCCGGGACCTCACAGTGGCGGTCCCGACCGGCGTCCTCACCGTGGTCACCGGTGTGGCCGGAAGCGGAAAATCCTCGCTGATGACCACTGATTTCGCCGCGCAGCATCCCGAATTCACCGTGGTCGGTCAGCAGCCACTGCACGGCGGTCGCCGGTCCTCACTGTTGACGGTTACCGGTGTGGCCGACGGACTCCGGTCACTCTTCGCG
>NZ_CACZOO010000169.1 GCF_902782855.1 uncultured Corynebacterium sp. | reverse complement strand
GGGGCAGGGAGGTCTTCAGGGCCTTGAGCAAGCCGCCGGTCGCCCGGGCGAAACCCTTGCCGGTGAGCACCGCGTCCAGCAGCTTCTCATCGGCGTCCGCAGCGGAGACCCCGGCGGCCTTGGCGACTTTGCGCACGTCGCGGGCCATCCCGGCGTAGGGGCCGTTGCCGGCCTCGGTGAGTGCCCCCATGATGTCGAGGACGTGGGCGAGGGCGTCCGCCGGATCGTCGAAACGGTCCAGGGACGCGGTGCACTCTGCGGTCATCTCCTTGGCCCCGACGATGCCGGCCCCGGCGAACTCGGTGAACATCGCCCGGTGCCGATCAGGGTCCACGGGCACGTTGTGGGAGCGTTCGGTCTCCCGGGCTTTGCCGAAGTACTGGCGGGCGTAGACCTGGTTCCCGGCGAGGTCGAAGATGCGGGAAAGCTCCTCCAGTAGGGTCGGTACGAAGTGGGGTGCGGCCTTCGTCAGCTCGGCGGCGAGGGTGTCGAAACGGGTCTTCACGTCTCCCGCGCGGGAGGCGGCGATGCGGCGCGCCCATTCCAGGTCACCGACGAGGTTCAGGGCGTGGCGGGCATTGGCCGGGTCGGTGATGATCGGCCAGGCGGGGAAACCGACCGCACGGACCATGGTGGTGCCGACGGTCCGGTCGGTGGTCTCGTCCGCCGGTTCCTGCCGGATGACGCCGACCGACTCCAGGTCCAGGTTCTCGGCGGTGACGAGCTGCTCGGGGACCAGCCGGACGAGGACGCGCCCGTCATGGCCGGTGTAACGCAGGGCGTGCAGCGGGGTGCTGGAGGTGCTGGGGGCTGCGGACGCAGTGGAGGTGGTCACGACTGGTTCTCCCCGGAATCCTCGATGGTGCGGCCGGAGTAGAGGTACTCTCCCATGCGGATGGTCTCGGACCAGGCGACGGGGTCGATGGTGGTGGCGTCTGTGCCGGTGGCGGTCGGGTCGAGCTGGTCTCCGTCGCGCCAGAAGCTCAGCTCCCCGAGGGTGGCCTCCTCGGCGGGGTCCCAGGCGTCCACACTCATCTCTCCGACGGTGGTGACACCACCGTTGACTGTGGTGACGCGGATGCTGTCGAGGGTGGCGGTGTACCCGGCGCCACGGGCCCGGCCGATGAGGTGGGCGCCACGGCCATACTTTCCGTCGGCGAAGCGCCTGAGCTCTGCGGTGCGGGACGCCGCGTCCTCGGGCATGCGGTGGACGGTACGCAACAGCTGGTCGATCCGCTGGACGACGCCCAGGTCGACCGCGAACTCCCGCCAGTCGTCGAGGTCCTCGACGAGCGCGGGGTGCAGGATGACGAGGTCTCCGGTGACGGTCACGGACTCCCCGTCGAGGTCGATGAGCAGGACGCTCTCCCCTTCCACCCCTTTGAGCAGTCCGGTTCCCTCTGAACCGCTGACCAGAAGGTTCTCCAGGCAGGAGCGCCAGGCCGCGTCCTCCCAGACGGAGGCGATGAGCAGCGCGGCGACCGGTGCGGCGGTGAGGAACCATCCCCGGACCGTGTCCAGGCACAGTCGGTCATGTTGTCCGTAGAAGGTCTCCAGTGCTTCCAGCTGGTCGTACTCCGGGGTCTTCTTCGCCTTCGAGGGAACAGTCTTCAGCTGTTTCCCCTTGGCGTTCTGTGCGACGATGCCGTCGTCGGTCAGCGCGAGCCGGTAGTCACCGGCGGTCACCCAGGTCTCAGTCATGAGGTCAAGTGAACCAGATCGACGGACGTGGGGTGCGCCGCCGGGCTACCCCCAGTGAGTGCTTACCGACAGCGGCGCGGGCGCGATGTCCACACCGTCACTGGAATCTAGCTTCCATGCCCCGGGGGTAGAGACCGCATAGTCCCCGACGCCGATGGCTTTGAAGTGCTTCCGGGCTGCCTCGATCTTCGCGTTCTCGGACGGCCGCCGCAGGGCCGGATCATCTGTGCTCTTGGTCTCACGGATCATGTAGATCCGGTCCTCGCCATTTTCCTGCTTGATGATCGCCCAGTCCGGGTTGTACGCCCCGACGGGGGTGTCGATCCGGAACTTCGGCGGGAGTTTCATGAACATTTTGATGTCCTTCCGGGAATCCAGCTTCTCGGCGAACTGCCGCTCCACGTCGGAGTCGTAGACGACGTAGTCGAAGTCCGTCTTCTCTGTGTCGCGGACCTTATACATCGTGTCGAGGAAGTGTTCCTTCTCCTTAGCGCCATCCTCCTTCAGCTCCCGCAGTTCGTAGACGGAGCCGCGGATCTTCTCGTACTGGATTCCCTCCACCACGATGAAGGACAGCTGCTTCTGGATCACCCGTTTCACCTGGGCGATGAAGTCATTCGGGTTTCCGATGAATTCCTGTAGCCGACCGCTTTCCAGCAGGATATCGATGATCGTCCTGCGGGTCAGGGAGGTTGCTTCCTGCAGTTCAGTGATGATGTCCGGCAGGTCGTAACTGCCCCGGAGCTCTGCAGCGCGCGGGGCGTGGATTTCTTCACCCCGAGTGCCGCCACGCAGCACCCGGACGCCGGCGGTGGTCACGGTGATGCGCAGCGGGGTGATCGGGGCAGTCTGCCCCAGTTCCTTCAGTTCTGCGACGGTTTGCGAGATCAGCTGGTCCCGGTTGACCTTCACCTTGTAGGTGGTCCGTTGACTGATGGTCTCCCAGAAGTCCTCGAATTCTTCGGTGAGGTAGAGCTCCTTGTTGCACTTGCGTGCTCGTCGCTTCCTGCGGGCCTTCACGTACTTGCCGATGTTCGCATTGTTCATCAGCTCGATGATCTCGTCCTCTGCCCAGGCGAACTGATCGGGCAGGTCCAGGGTGAAGTCGAGGGTGTTCGGCTGGAACCGGTCCCGGTTGACGGAACCGTCCGCGTACAGGAACTTCCGGCTCTTGAGGTGTTCCCAGATCTCCCGTGACTTCCGGTAGCCGAGCAGCTCCTCGGTAAGAGCGCCGTTCTCGTCCGGTACTGGAAGTTTCGAGAACTCGGACTTGCGAACCTTCCCGATTTCGACACCGGCGTCCTTGTACTCCTTCTGCAGACCGTCAGCGAACTGTGTGTAGGACTCGTTGGCGACCACGGTCAGCGTGGCGATGGACCGGTCAGGGACCCGGACGAAACCGTCACGGGTCTGGGTGACGGGCAGGCGGAGACCACGGCCGAGAGTCTGGCGGCGTTCGGTGTCCGCCGCCATGTCGCGCAGGGAGCAGATCTGGAAGACGTTGGGGTTGTCCCAGCCTTCGCGCAGGGCGGAGTGGCTGAAGATGAAGCGGACGGGCTCGTCCTCATCGAGCAGGCGTTCCTTGTCCGTCATGATCAGTTCGTAGGCGTCGTCATCGGCGGCGGTGGTCCCGGAGCTGTCCTTGAATCGGTCGGCGACACCCTTCTTGCCCTTGAGCACGGAGAAGTAACCACGACGCAGCTCTGCGGGATCCTGCCCCTCGGGGAATAGTTCTGC
The DNA here is from genome assembly GCF_902782855.1 of uncultured Corynebacterium sp. Lineage (GTDB taxonomy): Bacteria > Actinomycetota > Actinomycetes > Mycobacteriales > Mycobacteriaceae > Corynebacterium. The sequence goes on along the minus strand of NZ_CACZOO010000169.1, from coordinate 2,797 downwards.
CCAGCCTGGACGGGCGCTTTCTTCGCGGAAGACATCGTCGAACCACTGGACGAAGTCGCCGTCGGCATCGGTGTTGTTCGCCCCGTTGCCGAGGAAGTGCTCGACCTTGTCGATGAAGAAGAGGCTGAGCACCTTGATGTGCTGCGGGCGCAGCAGGGCTTCCTTGCGGAGGTGTTCCCGGACGGTCTCCCGGATCATCTCCTTGTAGATAACTTCGGTCGATTCCCCGACGGTGTCCCCGATGTAGAGGTCGTCGTGAAGGCTGAGACTGATGCGGGGCGGCTCCAGCGCCATGTCGGTGACCCGCCAACCCTCGTAGACTGGGTTGTTGGTGAGCCGCTCTGCGGAAAACTGCTCGTTCCGCTTCACAGTGACGACGCGCCGCTCCTGGGACCCGTCTGCCTTACGGACAGACAGTTCCAGCCGAGCACTCCAGGTCGGTTCCCGGCGGACGTCGACGAGCCGGATGTAGGGGGCGGCATCCGAGCCTTCCTGGTGGACGTCGGCGACAACGATCTGTTTGACCAGTCCGAGCTCGTGGGCGTCCACCGGGTCCAGACGGTAGACGACGTTGCGCTTCTTCTTGTGGGTGGCACTGTAGCGCAGCGTCATCACCGGGTTGAGGTCACCCACGGCAGACTTGGAGAGTTTGGACTCCATGTTCTGAGGCTCATCCATGATGACCACCGGATGGGTCGATGAAAGGTAGTCAATGGGACGCAGACCATTGAGCCTGTCCATCGGCTTGTACATGATCAAGTTCTTTTTACCACGGATCGAGTCGATGGTCATGACCATGATCTGGACGTCGGTCGAGGTCGCGAAGGGCTGGACTTCTTCGGCATTCTTCCCACTGTAGATGGAGTTGTCGAAGTTGACGCCGTAGCGCTTGTAGAGGTTTTCGAAGTGCGGGCGCATCAGCCGGATGCTGGTGTTCACACCTTCTTTGATCGCGACACTGGGGACGAGAATGACGAACTTGGTGAAGTTATACCTTGCGGCGAGTTCGAAGATGGTACGCAGGTAGACGTAGGTCTTGCCGGTACCGGTCTCCATCTCGATGTCGAAATCCAGCGATTCCTCGTCGAAGAGCGAGCTGTCGACCTCCAGACCATTTCTGTCCTGCACCCGCTGCAGGTTGCTGAGAATGAGGTCTCGGTCAACGACAAGGTTGTTTCCGATGGCTCCAACGTCCTGGGTGAGGTCGTAGTCAAGGGCTCCATCACCGTTACGAGCCGGCGCAGCAGATCCGCGCAGGGAGGTCAGCAGCCGCTCAGAGTGCTTGGGCTGTCCCTCCAACAGATCAGCCACTGCACTGATCGCGTCGAGCTGGTATTGCTGGCTGGCATCGAACTGGAATCCAGATCCTGTGGTCGTGGTGTTCGCCATGTCTACGCCGTCCAGAGTTCGATGTCCCTGCTCTTGCAGAGCTGGGCGAGGTTGGTCTTCAGTTCATCGTCGCCCTGGAAAGCGTCTTCCAGGATGATGATGCGGCCGGGTTTCTCGTCGACGAAGGCACGGAGCTGGTCGAGGGTGGGCTTGGTGCGCTCCTCCAGGTACGCGAGGACACTGACATCGCCAGAATTATTCAGCACCAGGCAAACGTCGAGCCCCGCAACCTCATCGGTACTGATCGTCTCAGTGAGCGAGTACCCCTGCTTCAGTAGGATCTCAGTGAGCAGATCGTCAGCGGTCGCATCATCGGCGCTACTGCCGTTGCGCAGGTCGAGCATCTTCTGCTCCAACTGGCTCAGGTCGACATCACTGGACTGCTTCCACTTGGAGAAGTTCGAGTATTTGAGAGTATAGGAACGGAACCCGAAATCAAGTTCGTCCACACTTTCACTCTCCTCCGATATTCTTCTCGCAGCACGAGAAATACGCTCTCTACTTAGCGACGAGATACTTTCAAATCCCCGACCAAAGGCTTCCGAGTCAGAGGGAGTCGGCTCTGGAATCTGGATAGATATTGCATTCCGCGAATATCCATCCCTAGCATTGAGCGACATTACCGCATGTGCAGTAGATCCCGATCCTGCAAAAAAGTCCATTACATAATCCCCTGACCCGACGCCCGAAATCTGAATTAGTCGTTCAATGAGAAGCGTTGGCTTCGGGTAGCTAAACACTGGATTTCCATCGAAGAGATCCTTTACTTCAGACTTCCCAGTGGAATTATCTCCCGCAAATGACCGTTCAAAAATTGTCACCGGGACAAGTCCGTCCTGAACATCGGAAAGGTATCGCTTCAACATAGGAATCGAGCTCCCATTGCCCCAGATTAAGGAGCCATCACTTATTGCCTTATCGATGGTAGACTTACTGTACCTCCAGTACTGTCCTGAGGGTCGTGAAATTTTTATTCCATTTGGCTTAGTGATCACATAGTCAGCATCGTAAGGATTGTTGGCATATATTGGATCCGCCTTCCAAGGTCCCCGCGAATCACCGTCAGGGTTCTTGTATGCATCAGTGTTATCCCGAGGAAGGAGCGCCCGCTGAAATCCTCCATCTCCAGGGTCTTGCATTTTTTTGTTCGCATAGCACAGAATATAGTCATGACTCACCGAAAACTGCCTTGCGGAGTTCTTCCGGGTGTGGACTTTCTCCCATATAATCTGGGCGACAAAATTCACTTCTCCATATATCTCATCAAGCATCCTGCGCAACTGCGGCTGCTCGCTGTCGTCAATGGAGACAAAGATAACGCCATCATCCGTCAGCAAGTTCCGCGCCAACTTCAGCCGCGGATACATCATGTTGAGCCAGTTGGAGTGGTACCGGCCCTCGGAGTCCG
>NZ_CACZOO010000168.1 GCF_902782855.1 uncultured Corynebacterium sp. | reverse complement strand
GGCGGCGGACGGACGCGTCGAGGACGTCGAGCAGATTCATGGTGTGGCTCTCTTTCGTTCGGTGATGTAACCTGCGACACGGTGAACCACAGTTCACATGTTTGTGGAAGACCCCGAACGGAGGCCCCGTGCCCTACCGCCCGACCGAGAACACCCGGGCCCGCGCCGAACGACGCCGCGCCGACATCCTCGACGCCGCCACTGTCCTGGTCGCCACCGGCGGCTTCGGCGCGGCGACGGTCCGCGCCATCGCGGACTCCTCCGGTATCGCCATCGGCACCGTGTACCGCTACTTCGGGCACCGCGAGGAGCTCCTCGCGGAGATCTTCCGCAGCCTCGCCGACCGCGAGTACCGGGCCGTGGAACGCGCCGTCCGGGCCGCAGCATCCGGCAGCGGCAACGGCGGCAACAGCAGAGTCCTGGCCGCCCGGCTCACCGCTCTGCTGACCACCTTCTCCCGGCGCGCCCTGATCAGCCCCCGCACCGCCGAGGCGTTGCTTTTTGAGCCGGTGAACCCGCTGGTCGAGGCCGAACGTCTCGCGTTCCGCCGCCGGTACCACGAACTGCTGGTCGGCATCATCACCGCCGGGGTGGCGGCCGGGGAGATTCCCGCGCAGGACGCCGCCACCTCCGCCCGCGCCGTCATCGGCGCCAACGCGGAGGCCCTGATGGGCCGGCTCAGCAGCCGGCCCGCCAACCCCGAGGAGCACATCTCCTCGGTCACCACCTTCTGTCTACGAGCCCTGGGAGCATCATGACCACCGCCACCCGCACCGCCACGCACACCGGAACGCACACCGTGTTCAACCAGTCAGCCCCCCGCGTCGACGTCAACGAGTTCACCTGCGACCCTGCCCTCGTCGAGGCGGTCGCGACCTTCGCCCCCGATCTCGGGCCGGACGCCACCGCGAAGCTCACCGCCGTCGGCGCGGAGGTGGGCACCGCGTCCTACCAGCATGACGCGGAGCTGGCGAACCAGATCACGCCGGTGCACCGCAGCCACGACCGGTGGGGCCACCGCGTCGACGAGGTCGAGTTCCACCCCGCCTACCACCGCATCATGGGCTACTCGGTGAGTCAGGGGCTGCACACCTCAATGTGGGCGCACCCCGGGCCCGGCGCGAACGTGGCGCGTGCCGCCGGGTTCTTCGTCGTCAGCCAGATCGAGCCCGGTCACGGCTGCCCGGTGTCGATGACGCACGCGGTGGTCCCGGCGCTGCGGAAGTCCCCGGAGCTCGCGGAGTTCTGGGAGCCGAAGCTGCTCTCCACCTCCTACGACCCGGAGTTGCGCGACCCGGCGACGAAGACCTCCGCGATCTTCGGCATGGCGATGACGGAGAAGCAGGGCGGCTCCGACGTGCGGACGAACACCACCCGGGCGACGCCGAACAGCGACGGGACCTGGTCGCTGACCGGCCACAAGTGGTTCTGCTCCGCCCCGCAGTCGGACGCCTTCCTCGTCCTCGCGCAGACCGCCGGCACCGGGCGCGACGGCGTCGAGGCCCTCTCCTGCTTCCTCGTCCCCCGGATCCTGCCGGGTGGTGAGCGCAACCCGTTCCTCATCCAGCGGCTCAAGGACAAGCTGGGCAACCGGTCGAACTCCTCCTCCGAGATCGAGCTGGACGGCACCGTCGGCTGGCTCGTCGGCGAGCCGGGGCGCGGCGTCCCCACGATCATCGAGATGGTCAACCGCACCCGCCTGGACTGCGTCTTCGGGTCGGCGGCGGGGATGCGCCAGGGTGTCGCGGAGGCATCCTGGCACGCGCGGCACCGGGCGGCGTTCGGGGCGACGCTCATCGACCAGCCCGCGATGACGAATGTGATCGCCGACCTGCAGCTGGAGAGCGAGGCCGCGACGTGGACGGCGATGCGTCTGGCCGCCGCCCACGACGACGACACCCTGGTGGACTTCCGTCGTCTCGCGACGGCGGTGGCGAAGTACTGGGTGTGCAAGCGCGGGACGCACCACGCCTACGAGTCGCTCGAGTGCCTCGGCGGCAACGGGTACACGGAGCTGTTCCCCCTGGCGCGGCGGCTGCGTGAGGCGCCGGTGAACGCGGTGTGGGAGGGGTCGGGCAACGTCATCGCCCTCGACGTGCTGCGCGCGCTGGCCCGGCAGCCGGAGGCGGGTGAGGCGTTCGTCGCGGAGATGTCCCGGTCGCTCGGCGTCGACGAGCGGTACGACGCCCAGTTCCACCGCACGACCTCCCTCCTGAAGGACGCCGCGTCCTCCCCGGCGACTGCGCCGGCACTGGCCCGGCGGCTGATCGAGGCCCTCGCGCTGACGCTGCAGGCGCAGACGCTGCTGACCCACGCGCCGACGGCCGTGGCGTCCGCCTTCCTGGCCGGACGCGTGGACCCGGTGACCCGCGGCATGGAGTACGGCACACTGCCCACGGGCGTGGACCTGACCGCCCTGGTCGACCGGGCGTAGGTCGGGGGCGCGGGCCCGGGCATGGGTCGGTGGTGTGGGCCCGGGCGTTGACCTCCGACCTGATCTCCCAGGGAACACCTGCTGTCGTCAGAATGACACCGGGGAGCAAAGGGGTGGGGGTTCAGCGTG
>NZ_CACZOO010000167.1 GCF_902782855.1 uncultured Corynebacterium sp. | reverse complement strand
GAGTTCGAGGCAGCTGTACTCCAGCCCCTGCGCCTTCTCCTTCACCACGTCGAAGGCGGAGGTCCCGCCGTTGCTGCCGTCGTCGCCACTGTCGCCGTCGTCACTGCCGCAGGCCGAGAGGGCGAGGGCGAGAGCGGACGCCGCAGTCAGCGTGGCTGCCCGACGGATGACGGAGCGGGTGGACGCACGGCGTGCGAGGCCCGGGGTTCCGGAGGGATCGGAGGTATCGGAGGTATCGGAGGTATCGGATCTCAAGGAAAACGTCATGGTCAGCAGTAAACCAGACCGTACAGAGCGCCGAGACCACCGCACCACACCCACCCTGTGCCGACACTGCAGAAGTGTTACCAGGTAACGGGCCCGTAATGTGACATTTCCCCAGGACACGGAAAACCCTGACGGCGCAACCCGGTAACATTTTCCGGGAGCTCGTCAGGAGCGCCCCGGGGCCTCCCCCGGGCGTCGAGTGCGCACCCCCACCGGCAGCATGTCCGGTGATTCCACTGCCGGTGGGGTGCAAACGCGACGTTGGGGTGCACCGGGCGGGACGGTAGAGGAACATGCCGGAGCCGAGAGCGGTGAGGCGTGTCAGCCGAGGGTGAGGCCCAGACCCCCGAAGTCGCTGCCGCCGCAGGTGCCGAGGGTGTTGACGCAGTAGCCCGCGAGAGAATCGGAGTCCAGGGGAAGGTACTGACCCGCCAGGAGATCGTCACCCGCGGCGTCCGGGTCATCCGGGGAGTCGGGGGTGTCTGCGGCGTCGGGATTGACCGGAGCGTCAGGGGTGTCTCCACCGACCTCGCCGACGGTGGTCTCCCGGGCCAGGCGGGCCGCCTCCGCACCATCGGCGACATCCACCCGGTCGAAGACGGCGAAGACCGCCTTGGTCAGCACGTCCCCCGGCCCCGGGCTGCAGGTCGCACCTGGTTTCCCGGTGAACGGGTCTGCCCCGGGGATACAGCTCCACCCCGCGGCAGTGGCGGTGGCGATGAAGGTGTCCACGTTCTCTGAGACGGTCGCCCCACCCGGCGCGCCCTGCGCTGCCGAGGCATCAGGGGCGGAAGGCACATCAGGCGCCGAGGAGAGGCCGGCGGAGGGGGAACCGTCACCGCCGTTGTCTCCGTCACCGTCATCTCCGATCGTGCAACCGTTCAGGGTGAGCGTGGCCGCGGCGGTGACGGCGAGGACGGCACGACGGTAACGGGAGATGCGCTGGTTCTTCACGGTGTCCATTCGACCACACGCGACCAGCGTTGTCAGTAACCGGTCAGCAACCGGTCAGCGCTCGTCGACGACCGGCGTCACCGGAGCGAGACCGCCTTCGGCCGACCGTGGGTCCAGCGGCACGATCGACGGCGTCCCCGTCACCGGGTCCGGCACCACCATCGCCTTCAGACCGAAGACATCCTCCACCAGATCCGGGGTCATCACCTCGGCCGGGGTGCCGGTGACGATGATCTGCCCGTCGCGCATGACGATGAGGTGCTGCGCGTAGCGGCACGCCTGATTCAGGTCGTGCAGCACCGTGACGACGGTCTTGCCCTCGTCATGGAAGGTCCTCAGCAGCTCCATGAGCTCGTACTGGTGCGCGATGTCGAGGAAGGTCGTCGGCTCGTCGAGCAGCATGATCGGCGTCTGCTGGGCGAGCAGCATCGCCACCCACACGCGCTGACGCTGACCACCGGACAGTTCCGCGACCAGCCGGGACGACAGGTTGTCCGTCCGGGTCGCGACGAGAGCGTCCTGCACGGCTTTCTCGTCCTCCGGGCTCCACTGGTGGAACAGGGACTGGTACGGGGCACGGCCACGCGCGACGAGGTCGGCGACCCGGATGCCCTCCGGGGCCAGGGAGGTCTGCGGCAGCAGGCCCAGCTGCCGGGCGACCTGCTTCGCACCGTGGGACGCGATCGGCTTCCCGTCGAGCAGCACCTCGCCCTTCACCGGGGTGAGGACGCGGGCCACCGCGCGCAGCAGGGTGGACTTGCCGCACCCGTTGGGTCCGATGATGGCGGTGAAGGACCCGTGGGGGATGTCCACGGTCAGGTCGGTGGAGATGATCCGCTGGTCGTAGCCGATGGTGGCGTTGCGGACCTGAAGTCGTGCGTCAGTCATAGTCTCTTTCATTTCAGCATCGCTCATATCGCTCATTTCGGCGTCCCGTACTGCCTGCGCGCCTCGCGGATCAGCAGCCAGATCATGTAGATGCCACCCACGCTCACGGTGAGGAGGCCGACCGGGATCGACCGGTAGAAGTGCGAGATCACCAGGGACAGGAAGTGGGCGAAGGTCAGCAGGGCCGCACCGACGGCGGCAGCGCCGAGGACCGTCACACCGGGCGTCCCGGCGATGCGTCGGGCCAGCTGCGGGGCGACCAGGGCGATGAAGCTGATCGGCCCGGCGGCGGCGGTGACCAGGGCGGTGGTCGCCACACCGACGACCATGAGCATCAGGCGGGTACGTTCGACGTCGACCCCCTGGGTCGTGGCGGCGTCATCCCCGAGCTCCATCTGTCTGAGCGCCGGGGAGAGCAGTGCGACGAGCACCACGACGACTGCTGCGAGAATCAGCACCGGGACCAGGGAGTTCCAGGTCACCCGGTTGATCGAGCCGGCGGACCAGAAGCCGACCATCATGGCGTCCTCCACGTCCGCGCGGGTGATGAGGTACGAGTTCAACGACCCCAGGGTCGCCGAAACGCCGATGCCGACGATGATCAGGCGGAAACTCTCCACCCTCTTGTTCCTGCGCGCCAGCATGAAGACCATGAAGGCGGTGATGATGCCGCCGATGATCGCGGCGAAGGCGATGTTCCAGTAGGCGGTGGTGCCGATGACCAGCATGCACAGGGTGACGGCGGTGTAGGAGCCGGCGTCGAAGCCGATGATGTCCGGCGAACCCAGCGGGTTGCGCGTCATCGACTGGAAGATCGCGCCGCCTATGCCGAGCAGGGCGCCGAAGACCACCGCGGCGATCGCCACGGGCATCCGCCACTCCACCACCACGATGCGGTGGAAGCGGCTCTCCGGGGCGCCGAAGATCGCCTTGGTGATCTGCCACGGGTTCAGCGGGTAGTCGCCCATCCCGATCGCGACGACCGCCAGGACGGCGGCGGCGAGGATGAAGGACGCCGCGACGACCGCGAGGCGCACATGGACACGGTTGCTGGTCTTCGGGGTGCGGACCACGACGTTGCGGTAGCCGAAATCGACAGCGGATTCGCTGGTGTTGCGGGAGAAACGTTCACGGATGCTCACAGGCCACTCGCATTCTTCCGTCGGACCAGGGCGATGAGCACCGGGGCGCCGATGACGGCGGTGAGGATGCCGACCTCGATCTCACCGGGACGCGCGATGACGCGGCCCAGCGTGTCCGCCAGCAGCACCATGATCGGCCCGCCGAGCAGGCAGTAGAAGAAGATCCAGCGCTGGTCTGGCCCCACGATCCAGCGGACCACATGGGGCACCATGAGGCCGACGAACCCGATGCCACCGGTGAGGGCGGTCGCGCCACCGGCCAGGACGGTCACCGCAAGGATCGTCACGATCCGGGTGCGCACGACCTTCGTGCCGAGCGACGCCGCGAGATCGTCACCCAGGGCGATGGAGTTCAGGTCGGTGGAGACCAGCACCGCCAGCACGAAGCCGAGGAGCAGGAAAGGGATGACGAACTTCGCGTCATCCAGGGAGGTCCGGGCGACCGAACCGAGGTTCCAGTTGCGGATCGCCTCGAAGGTGTCCGGGTCGATGAGGGTGAGGAAGCTGGTGACGCCGCCGAAGACGGCGCCGAGGGCCACACCGGCGAGCACCAGGGTGGCGGGGTTCGCGCCGCGGGCGCCACCGGCCACACCGATGACGTAGACGAGGACGGTCGTGGCGGCGGCGCCGATGAAGGAGAACCAGATGTACTGGTTGATGCCGGCGATGCCGAAGATGCCGACACCGACGGTGACCGCCAGGCCGGCGCCGGCGTTGACGCCGAGGATGCCGGAATCAGCGAGCGGGTTGCGGGTCAGCGCCTGGATCAGGGCACCAGCCAGGGCGAAGGCCGCGCCGGTGAGGATGCCGATGACGGTGCGGGGCAGACGTTGGTCCCAGACGATCCAGGACGCCTCGTTCTCGCCACGGTGCCAGATCGCGTCCCACACGTCGGCGTAGGGGATCGGGTTCGCACCGTGGGCGAGACTGGCGAGGAAGGCGACCGCCAGCGCGGCGGCCAGCCCGATGAGTCCGATGGTGCGGCGGGCGTAGAGGGTGTTCTTCTGCGGCTGGTCGGCGGGAGCGGTGTCGGGGCCGGGGCCGGGGCCGGGGCCGTCGTCGGGTGGCACACCCGGAGGGGTGCCGGTCGTCTGTTGTGTCATCTCTGTCTGTCTGCTGCTGTTCGTAGTGCGTGGACGCTTCGGTACATGCGCGTCGGGGGAAGACCGGTCCACCAGTCTCGCCCACCGAAACCACATCTGACATGAGGGGAGGCTACCCGCAGTCAGTTGTTCAGGGTAGCCCGCTGACCTATCACAGAGTTGCTCAGGTATGACGTGTTTTTAGCATGGGTCGAATATTCTTTTTCCCTACCCCCGGGCGCCCCCAGTGCCCACTGGTGGCCCCGCCCCCGGTCACGAGTTGGCACGGACCACCGCACCACCGTCAACGGCCTCCGACAGGTCCTCGAGGAAACCCTCATCGAGCGCCCACCGGATACTCAGCGGGCTGGGGGCGTTGGTGGCCATGGCCAGCGCCTCGTTCTCAAGGATGTAGTACCTGCCGTCCCGGATCGGCGACCACCGTGCCATCGCCGGGTTCTCCACCGTGTTCTCCGTGTAGTCCGGCCCGCTGGACCAGGCGACGAAGAGGTCGGCGTCGAGTTTTCCGATGCTCTCCAGACTGACTGCGCCACTGAAGTCGTCCGGCCTTTCCAACCCCAGTTCCTTCGCCAGGTTCGGACTGTCGACCAGACCGAACTCCCGGAGGAAGGCGACGCGCGGATCATCGGAGACGTAGAGACCGACCTCAGGGCCGTTGCCCTCGAAGGTCAGTCCGTAGAGGAAGGACGCCCCCGTGAGGTTCGGGTACTTCGCCGCCTCGGTCGCCATCGCGTCCTCAGTCTCGGAGACGAGGTCGGCGACCCTACCCTCCTCACCGAGGGCCTTCGCGACGACGCCGGTGAGATCCTGCCAGCTCCCGGACATCCAGGGCGACTTCTGATAGGCCACGGTCGGGGCGATCCTGCTGAGCTTCGCGTATTCGTCATCGGTCACCCCCGAGTGCGGGGCGAGGATGAGGTCAGGTTCCAGGGTGGCGATTTCCTCGATGTCCAGGGTGCCGTCATCCTTGTTGGTGATCTCCGGCATGTCACCGCCGATCACATCCTCGACCTGGTGGCGGAACCACGGGCTGAAGCCCTCATCGTCTCCACCCCAGGTACTGTCCACGCCGACCGGCGCGACACCGAGCGCGGCGACGATGTCGTGCGTCATCCAGCCGACGGTCACGACCTTCTCCGGCTTCGCCGGGATCACGGTCTCGCCGTAGACGTGCTCCATGGTGACCGGGAAGTTGCCGTCACCGGTGG
>NZ_CACZOO010000166.1 GCF_902782855.1 uncultured Corynebacterium sp. | reverse complement strand
TCCACCGCGGTCACCGGATCGTTGTACTTCGTGCCTTCGGCGGGGTTCCTCGACGATCTCGGGGACTGAGACCACCGGGCCACCGGGGTACCGGGGTACCGGGGGTGGCCGAGGACGCCTCCGTCCCCCGGCATGGTCTCCCGGCACGGTCCCCTACGTGGTCGCCGACTGGACGACGCGCAGCTGCTGCACGGGCCCGGCGAGGACGGTGGCGACCACGCCGCCGACCGCGCAGCAGGCTGCGGCCACCGCACATGTCTCCGGGACGCCGACCGAGGTGGCGAGCATACCGGCCGCGACGGTGAGCACGCCGCAGGACCCGTAGGCGATGGCGGCGTACACCGAGGTCATCGTCGCCTGTGTCCCGCCGGGGAGGGCGTGGGTGACGGTCGCCATGCCCAGGCTGTAGGCAGGCCCCTGTCCCAGGCCGAAGACGGCGGCGGCGAGCAGGACAGCGGGGACGCTCCCGGCTTCCAGGGCGACACTGATACCGATCATGCCGCCGACCAGCGGAAGTGAGGTCTGCCAGGCGCGCAGCCGCAGGATCCGGCGGGACACCAGCGTCTGACCCGCCCAGGCGGTGGTGAGGAAGACGATGCCCGGCGCCATCGCCCCGAGCGCGGAGAGCCCGGGGGAGGTCTGCCGCAGTCGGGCGGCGACGAGGGAGAGCACGATGCCGGCGGACGCCCAGGACATCACCCCGAGAAGGTACCCGGCGGTGCGGTGTCGCTGGTGGTAGCCGCCGACGACGCGCACCACCGGTGTGCCTCCTGCCGCGGTCGGCGTGTCGGGGGCCGTGCGGCGTCGGGTCCGGACGGAGACCGCCAGGCCGACGGCGAGCAGTGCGGCCAGGCCGCCGTGTCCGAGATAGGTGATGAGGAAGGACGCGGTGTCGGAGGCGGTCAGCGAGGCGACGGCGCCGACTCCGATGTTCGCCGCCAGTGCGCCGACCACGGCGGCCCCGGCGGCGACGGTGCGGGCGGTTTCACCGAGGCCGGCCAGTGCGACGGACGCCGCGGAACCGGTCGCCAGACCTGCGGCGACCCCGGCCAGTGCCCGCCCGGTCAGCAGCAGCGGGAAGGACACCGACCCGGCGAGCATCACCAGGTCGGCGAGGAGACTGACGAGGAGAGCGGTGAGGAGTGTACGCACGTGGTCGCGGGGGGACCTGTCGCGTCGGCGGGGGTCGAGGACTGTGGCGAGCAGTGTGAGGACCAGCGCCGCGAGGTAGACACTGAACAGGGTGGACTGCAGCAGCGGGGTGAGGGCGAAGCGGTCGGTGTAGTCGGGGACGAGCGGGTTCGGCAGGTTGACCCCGCAGATCGCGAGGCAGAGGGTGAGGGCGGCGATGGAACCGGTGACCCTGGAGATCTGGTGCTGGTCGGGCATGTCGGGAAGTCTGCTGTCGGGTCGATTACCGGGCAACCGGAACGCCTAACATTGACCGTTATGATCAGTCACACGGGGCAGGGAGTACCAGTCATCGACCAGACCGACCACCGGATTCTCGGGGTGCTAGACACACACCCGAGGGCCTCGGTGGCTTATCTCGCGGAGTCGCTGCACCTGGCCCGGGGAACGGTCAGGACGAGACTGACGCGGCTCACCGCACCGGACGGCCCGTTGGTTCCGGTGACGGCGCGGCTGGTTCCCGCGTCGGTGGGCCGGCCGTTGCGGGCGATCGTCACGGCGGAGGCAGACCAGGCGACCTTCGACGGCATGATCGACGACCTCGCGCGGATCCCTGAGGTGGTGGAGTGTCTCGGCATCTCCGGACGTAGTGACATGTCCATCGAGGTCGTGGCGGTGGACGCCGACGACCTCTACCGCATCACACAGGAGATCATGCGGTGCCGCGGGATCCGCCGGACCGAGACCGGCATCGTGATGCGGGAACTGATACCGCGACGGATGGCACAGTTGACCGGTGGAAGGTGAGGAACACCCGGTGCGTGCGGCTCCGTCGCCGGTGGTGCCGTCGCCGGTGGTGCGTTCCGGCGTGACCGAGGTCGCCCGGGACGGGTCCCTCACCCGTCACTAGGATGGTTTCCATGAGTGGAGCAGCAGTAGATGACACCGGATCCCGTCCCCGCAGGCCCCGGGGACGCCGTGCGGACGGTGAACGCTCCCGGCAGAGGATCCTCGACGCCGCCGCCGAGATCGGGGCCGAACGAGGGTATGACGGCACCTCCATCGCCGAGATCTCCCGGCGGTGCGGTCTGCCCGCCAGCTCCATCTACTGGCACTTCAAGGACAAGGACGACCTGATGGCCACGGTCATCGAGGACAGCTTCGATGCCTGGAACCAGTCCTGGTACATCGACGCCGACGGCAATATCCTCCTGGAGCTCGTCGCTATCGCCGAGCAGCTCATCGGGTCGTTGCGGGACCACCCGCAGTTCCTCCACATCGGTCTCCCGCTGGCTCTCCAGAAGCGGTCCGATGACCCGCGTCCGCGCCGGATGTACCTGCAGATGAGGGAGAACCTCACCGCCCGGTTCGAGAAGATCGGTGAGACGCACTTCGCGCACGTCCCGGCGGCACGTCGCACCGCGATCATCACCTACCTCATCGCCGGTGCAGAGGGGCTCATCATCTCCCATGAGCTGGACCCCGCCTCCGACATCGAGGAGCTGCTGCAGATCCACGCGACCAGCGTGATCCAGACGATCATGCAGGAGGCGGTGAAGTGGCCGACGGGGGATACGGAATGACGGTCAGTGCCAGTAGATGTTGTCGGACGCCGACAGTTCCGGTGCCACGTCAAGGCCGAAGCTGAACATCGCCCCGGCGGGGGAGATGCCTGAGCCGTCGGTGGTGACGTAGCTCAGGGCCGCGCCCCGGTAGATTCTCCCCTGCTCCAGGGCTGTGGCGTCGAAGGGCAGACGGTCAGCCTCGTCGACCCCGCATTCGTTGTCCCCACCCATGACCACGAAATTGGCCCTTTGGCCGTCTCCGTCGACGGGGCTCATCGTCGGCCGTGCCACCTGGGTGTCGCCCCCGATGCCGGATGCGGTGTCCCAGCCGAGGAATTCCACGTCGTAGTTCATGCACACGAAGTGGTCGATCTCTGCGGCGTCCGTGTTCTCCAGCGCGATATCCCCGGCGGGAACATCGTGGGACGGCTGTGCCGTCACCCGCCAGAACTGTAGTCCGTGCGGCTGATCGTCGTAGGTTTCGGCGCGTGTCGCGACGGAGGCGGGTTCGCCGACGGACAGCACGGTGCCCGGTGAGGTCACGGTGAAACCCTCCGGTGCCCCGGGGAGGGTGATGTCGGGGACCGGGGCCCCGGCCCGCCGGTCGTCGGGGGAGGCGTCCCCGGAGGTTGTCGGGGTCGTCGGCTCCGCGTCATCGGAGGAGCACGCGGTGAGCAGGAGAGGGAGGGCGAGGACCGTGGAGAGGAGCGGGGCAGGCCAGGGCAGACGGCAGTGTGTCATGTGGCAAAACGATCACAGGTGTCACATCCGCCCCCTGAGTCACAGCTGTGTCGCGCCGGGACCTGCATTGCCGGGGCCTGCGCCGCCACCCATGGTGGATGCCGCGGCCTCGCCTGCGGTGACATCGGTCGAACTGTCACCGACGGTGACCGTGAAGGTCCTGCCGTTGGTGATCGCGGATGAGGAGAAGACCACGTTGGCGAAGTCCTTCTCGCTGGTGAAGGACGCGATCTGGGCCCCGGTGGAGTCCTTCACAGTGACGGTGTCGCCTGCGGAACCGTCGATGTTCGCCGAGATCCATCCCTGGCCGTCGGTGGTCGACGGGGAGACCGCCATCCCGGAGGAACCGATCGCCGTGAGTTCGCCGCCGGTGACGGTGAGCGTTCCGTTGACGTCGAGGGCGCCGTTGCCGTCGTTGGTCGGACCGTAGACGGTGACTGTGCCGCCGCTGATGGTGGCGTCGCCGTTGGAGTCCAGGCCGTCGCCGGAGGCGTTGACGATCAGGGTGCCGCCGGTGACGGTGATCTGCTCACCGGAGGACTGGTCGCCGCCGCCCATCTCGCCGCCGCCCATCTCGCCGCCGGGGCCACCCTGCGGCATCTCCCCGGAGGGCATCCCGGGCATCTCGCCCTCCGCCATGCCCTCGGGCAGGGTCGGCATCTCGCCCTGGTCGGGGATCTCCATGCCGCCCATGGCGCCGTCGACGGACCCCCGGGCAGCGGGGTCGGCAGCGGTATCCGCGCTGTCGTCGGTCTCCTCCGAGTCGGATTCCGCGATCGCGGCGATGCCGTCCCCGGTGGTGGTCGCCCCGGAACCGTTGACGCCGTCGTCGCTGGCGGTGACGTCGACCAGGCCGTCGGAGACGGTGACCAGACCGCCCTCGATGCCCTCGTTCGACTCGGTGACCGTGACATCGGCGCCGTCGAGGATCACCGCGACCTCGGCGTGGACCCCGTCGTCGCCGGTGGCCAGGGTCAGGTCACCCGAGCTCAACCGGACGCCTCCCTTGGCGTGGACGGCATCGTCACCGGAGTCGACGTTGACGCTGCCGCCGTCGACGATGACGTACACGCCGCCCTTGATGCCTTTGGTGGAGGCGGCGTCCTCCGACTCGTCCTTGCCCGCCGACGCCCCACCGCCGGCGGAGATGTCCAGGTCGCCACCGGTGATGATGACGTCGGTGGCGGCGTCGATGCCGTCGCCCCCGGTGGAGGTGAGCTTCACGGTGCCGCCGGTGATGTTGACGTAGCCCTTGGTGGCGTCCTCGTCCCGGTCTGCCTTCAGGGCGTCGCCGGAGGACTTCACGGTCACGGTGCCGCCGGTGATGACCAGGGCGTCCTTGCCACGCAGGCCGTCGTCGGCGGCAGTGACGTTCAGCGTGCCGGATTTCACGACCAGGTCGTCGGTGGAGGTGATGCCGTCGTTGCCGTTGCCCTCGACATTCAGGGTGCCGTCGCCGGTGACGGTGAGGTCGGCGTCCGCGTAGACCGCAGCGTTGGCGTCCGCGTCCCCGGCGTAGGAGCCGGTGTCGGAGACGGTGGACTCCCCGGTCAGGGAGATGACCACGTCATCGGCGCTGACCACGGTGATTGCCGGACCGTCGGTGGCGGTGATCGTGGCATTGTCGAGGATGAGCACGACCTGCGCGTCCTCGGGTGCCTCGACCGTGACGGTCCCGGAGACGTCACCGCTGATCCGGTACACGCCGGCCTCGGTGACGGTGCCGCCGTCATAGTCGACGGCGTCGTCGGCGTCCCAGTCGGAGTCGTCGACGGAGGACGCCGTGTCGTTCGCGTCCAGTGCGTCGGCGGCTGTCGGGACGTTGACCAGGTCGGCGTCCCCGTAGACGGAGGTGGCGGCGGCCGTGCCGTCCGTGGAAGTGGAGGCGGCGGCGCCGTCGGAGGT
Source organism: uncultured Corynebacterium sp. (assembly GCF_902782855.1). Taxonomy (GTDB): domain Bacteria; phylum Actinomycetota; class Actinomycetes; order Mycobacteriales; family Mycobacteriaceae; genus Corynebacterium. The sequence continues at coordinate 3,911 of NZ_CACZOO010000166.1, read as the reverse complement.
GGAGCAGGCGGCGAGTGCGAGGACGCCGGCCATGGCGGCGGCGGCCACGCCGCCGAGAAGGTGGTTACGCATGATGATGATCCTTAATCGGTGAAATGGGTGGTGAGGACGCGGTTCCAGCGGTTGTGCGGGAGTTCGGGGTGGAGAGCCGCCATGCCGGTGCCGAACTTCGAGATCCTGGCCGGACGGTGGCCGGTGCCCCACAGCATCCGGTCGATACCGGAGGGGTGGGAGCCGGACTTCGTCTCCACGATGACCATGTCGGGCCGGTCCAGGACGTCGGTGCCCACACCTCGCCAGGTGAGGTTCGTGTCGACGGTGGCGCGCCCGGCCCCGCCGGGGAGCAGGAAGGTGGTGCGGTCGTAGGTGCCCCACAGCACCGGTTCCAGATCCGTGGCGTGGACGGACACCCCGGCATCCCGGGCCTGTCCGAGCAGGTCCTCGGCCCAGGCGACCGCACAGGGGGAGAGCCGGTCATCGGCGGCGAGGGCGGCGTCCTGCCCGGTCAGTTCGAACCGGGACTTCACGGTGAGGCCGCGGGCGCCCTCGGCCTTGAACTCAAGGAACGACGCCCCGGTGTCCGTGTACGTCCGGGTCCTCAGCTTGAACCTCCGGCGGCGCGGGTGCGCGGCCATCATGAAGCTGGCGAGGTCCGGGGTGTCGAAGTAGACGGACCGGTAGCCGTGGGCGGTGCGCCCGCCGATGGAGAGGACCCTGGTCTCCGGGGCCCGCCGCTCCAGCAGGGTGAGCACCTCGGAGAGTTCGGCGGCACGCAGCACGTACTTGCGGTCCACCCTGGTGAGCATGGCGGCATCGGCGTTCAGCTCCTCGAGACTGACGGTGTTCATCGCCGCGCACTCCTGACGGTGGACGCGACGGTACCGGTCGCGAGGGTGGGCCCGGTGACCATCTCGGAGGCCGGGGCGGCCAGCGCGGAACGGGAGGGGAGCAGCCGGTGGTGACCGTCGGTGCGGACCGTGGCGGTGACCAGGGTGGTGTCGTTGACGACGTCGATCTGCTGGACCGTGGCACTGACGACCTCGGCACCGGTGCGTGCGTTGATCTCATCCCGCAGCTGGTCGGGGTCACCGACCGCGACGTCGAGCCTGATCTCCATGGTGTGCACACCGGCCGACAACAGGCGGGAGTCGGCGACGGCGAGGACGGCGAGCAGGACGACCATCAGACTGATGTTCAGCGCGGTGACCTCGGGGGGCATTCCGGAGATGAGGCCCAGGGCCAGGGCGGCGAAGTAGTAGGCGACCTCGCGCTGGGAGATCTCGGAGGACCTCAGCCGGATGATCGACAGGACGCCGAAGAGGCCGAGGCCGAGGCCGGCGCCGACGGTGGAGGAGCCGAGAACCTCACTGACGGCCAGGACGCCGACATTGACGCCGAGGAAGGCGACCACGAGGTCGGGGCGGTGGTGGCGGGGATAGTAGATACCGAAGACGAGGATCGAGACGGCGAGTAGATCACCGAGGATCATGATGGTGGCGGAGGACATGGTGGTTCCCTTTCTGGGCGGTTCCGGGGGCGGACTCCGGCGGATGAGTGCCGCTGACGAAGATGAGAATCGGACACTGACATGTCGGAAACCTGTCAGCCGGAATCTGAGCCTGTGGTTCCCGTGGCCGAATCCTGCCGACAAGGGGTCCCCTGCCTGTCAACGGTCTGTGGCCGGAGAATTGCATTGGGTGTGACCTGCTGTTATGTAAGAACCATGGGGATTATCGGGGAGCTTCCGGTCGTACCGCGAGCGCGGTACGCGACGAATACCACGGCTGCGGTACGGAGTGTCTGCGGCTGGACGATGTGCTCTGTAGCCATGTTGTGAAGACTGGGTGTAGTCAATTTCACGGAAAGCCTTAAGGAGAAGAGACCATGGCTTTTGTGTCCAATTCCCCCGAGCCCGCCCAGACCCCCGAGGGTCCCGCCTACGAGGGTCGCCTGCTCGACCGTCCCGACGAGGACGTCGTCGACCAGGGCCCCGCCTTCGACATCCGTACCCTGATGACCCGCCGAACCGCCCTCGGCGTCGGCGCCGTCGGCGTCGGTGCGGTCGCCCTGGCGGCCTGCTCCGACAACTCCTCGTCCTCTGCCACCACCTCGACGTCCTCCACGGGTTCCTCCGCAGCCGTCACCGGCCTGCCGGACGCCGAGATCCCCGACGAGACCGCCGGCCCCTACCCCGCTGACGGTTCCAACGGCCCCGACGTGCTGGAGGAGTCCGGCATCGTCCGGTCGGACATCCGCTCCTCGATCGGCGCGGACACCCCGGTGGACGGTGTGCCGCTGGAGTTCTCCATCACCGTCACCGACATGGCCAATGATGATGTCCCGTTCGAGAACGTCGCGGTCTACGCCTGGCACTGCAATGCCGAAGGCCTGTACTCCATGTACTCCGCCGGCGTCGAGGACGAGACCTGGCTGCGTGGCGTGCAGGTCGCCGACGCCGACGGCACCGTGTCCTTCACCTCGATCGTCCCGGCCTGCTACTCGGGCCGCTGGCCGCACATCCACTTCGAGGTCTACCCGAGCGTGGACGACATCACCGACTCCACCAACGCGATCGCGACCTCGCAGATCGCGATCCCGGAGGACGTGTGCACCGCCGTGTTCGCCCTGGACACCTACGACGGGTCCACCGGGAACTTCTCCCGGATCACCCTCGAATCCGACAACGTCTTCGGTGACGACGCCGGTGCCAGCCAGCTGGCCACGATGAGCGGTGACGTCGACTCCGGCTACATCGCCTCGTTGACCGCCCGGGTCGACACCACGACCGAGCCCACGTCCGGGGCGGCCCCCGCCGCCGGTGGCCAGGGCGGGCCCGGTACCGGTGGGGCGGGTGGCCCCGGTGCCGGTGGTGAGCCGCCGGCCGGCGAACCCCCGGCAGGAGAACCTCCGGCCGGCTCTCCCGGCGCCACCGGATCCACCAACTGACCACCGCACCCGCCTGTCACCCACTGAACTCCAGGAGCCCATCATGTTCGCCAATCTCACCGGCATGCACGCCGTCGTCATCCTCGCCATCGTCTTCCTCCTCTTCGGCGCAGCCAAGCTGCCCGGCCTGGCCAAGAGTGTCGGCCAGTCCGTCCGCATCCTCAGGAAGGAGGTCAATGCGGACGCCGCACAGCAGGAACAGCGGATATCATGACCACAACGACCGCCACGACCACCGTCGCGCCCGACGGCGACGGCGGCCCGGCCAGCCGGGACCTGCCCCTCATGCCCCTGTCGGGGCACCTGCGGGAGGCGAAGAAGCGGGTCACCCGCTCGGCACTCGCCTTCGCGGTCGCGGCGGTCGTCGCCTACCTGGCCTCCGACGCCGCCCTCGACGTTCTGCGCGCCCCGGTCACCGCCATCGCCGAGACCCGGAACGCGTCGATCAACTACGACAGCATCACCGGCGCCTTCGACCTGAAACTGACGATCGCCCTGTACGGCGGTATCGCCCTGTCGAGCCCGGTGTGGATCTACCAGCTCGTCGCCTACATCTTCCCGGCGCTGACCCGCCGGGAGAAGAAGTACACCTTCGGCGTCCTCGCCGGCGTGCTCCCGCTGTTCACCGTGGGATGCGCGGTCGGTGTCCTGATCTTCCCCCGGATGGTCGGACTGCTCACCAGCTTCGCCTCCGACGAGGACAGCACCCTGCTGCAGGCGTCCCACTACTTCGACTTCGTGCTGAAACTCGTCCTCGCCGCCGGCGTGGCCTTCACCCTCCCGGCCTTCCTCGTGGTGCTCAACGCCCTGGGAGTGCTGCCGGCGCGGACCATCGCCCGAAGCTGGCGGGGTGCGGTGATCGGCATCGTGATCTTCAGTGCCCTGGTCACTCCGGCGGCGGACCTGATGTCCATGTTCATCCTCGCGGTGCCGATGGTGCTGCTGTACCTGATCGCCTTGGGCAT
>NZ_CACZOO010000165.1 GCF_902782855.1 uncultured Corynebacterium sp. | reverse complement strand
CGTGGGTGGTGGAGGGGTCCAGTGCTGAGGTCGCCTCATCGGCGAGCAGCAGGGAGGGGTTGGTCGCCAGCGCGCGGGCGATACCCACACGCTGCTTCTGACCGCCCGAGAGCTGCTCGGGCCACGACTTCCCCTTGTCCGCCAGGCCGACGAACTCGAGGAGCTCGGCCACCCGGGTCCCGCGCTCGGCCTTGCCCATGCCCTGCAGTTTCAGGGGGTAGGCGATATTGCCGGCGACGGTGCGGGAGGTCAGCAGGTTGAACTGCTGGAAGATCATGCCGATGTCGCTGCGGACCTTGCGCAGCTGACGTTCGGAGTAGCCGACGATGTTCTTCCCGTCGAGGAGGATTTCACCGTTGTCGGGGACGTCCAGCCCGTTGATCTGACGGACCAGGGTGGACTTGCCGGCACCGGAGTAGCCGATGATACCGACGATGGACCCGCCGGGGACGGTGATGGAGACGTCGTCGAGGGCGACGATCTCCTTCTTCCCCTGGCGGAAGGTCTTGTTGACGTTCCGGAATTCTACCGAGGTGCCGGTGGTGGTCATGCTTATTCGCCGCTGCCCTGCTCACGGAACTGGGCCTCGGTGTCCTCGAGGATCTTGTTGAGGTCATCCTGGGACTTGCCGGTGACCTCGACGGCGGAACCGGAGGTGTCCTCCTGGACGGCCTTCTGGACCTCGGGGTCGTGGAAGATCTCGACGAGCTTCAGGTAGTCCTCGTTGTCGACGTCGTCGGCGCGGGCGGCGAAGACGTTGATGTACGGGGCGGCGGCCGGGTCGTCCGGGTTGTCCTTGATGATCGCGTCGTCCGGGGTGACGTTCGCGTTGACCATGAAGTTGTTGTTGATCGCGGCGACGGCGCCGTCGTTGTAGGCGATGGCGGTCTGCTCGGCGGCGACGGCCTTGACCTTGACCTTGGACTTGGCGGTGTCGATGTCCGCCGGGGTCGGGGCGACGACGTCATCCGACTTCAGGGTGACCAGACCGGCCTTCGCCAGCACGAAGATGGCGCGGCCACCGTTGGTGTTGTCGTTGGGGATGACGACCTCGCCGGCCTTCTCGATGTCGTCGACGGTCTTGGCGTCCTTGGAGTAGATGCCCATCGGGAAGATCTCGGTGGCGCCGAGGACCTTGAGGTCGGTGCCGGACTCGACGTTGTACTGGGCGAGGAACTGGATGTGCTGGAACTGGTTGACGTCCAGGTCGCCGTCATCCAGGGCACGGTTCGGGGTGTTGTAGTCGGTGAAGCCCTTGACCTCTACATCGAGGCCGGCTTCCTCGGCCTTCTCCTTGAAGACCTTCCACTGGCTCTTGTCGGCCTCGGTGGAGCCGATGGTGATGACGCTGTCGTCTTTGTCGTCGGACGCGCAGGCGGTGACGCCGGCGGTGAGGCCGAGGGCGACAGTGACTGCGGCCGCCTTGCGGAACAGCGGGTTGCGGCGGATGTGCATGGGTTCTCCTGTGCGGATGGTGCCGGAAACGTCGGTATCCGGGGATACGACTTGAGGTATGCCCGGAAGGTATCGGGGCGATTGTAGTAGTAGTACCGTTAGGTGGACCGCTCTGTCTAGTCGAGTTTCATTCACCGGGGTCGGAAATCCGGACCCGGTGCAGTACAGTCGAACATGTGAACGACAGGCCGCGCAGCTTCAGCAACCATGCCGCACTCAGCTGGTCGCGGTTGGAGCGGCTGCTCTCCGGGAAGGACGCCGGCCCGCTCCACGCCGTCGGCCACGGCGAGGGCGGACGCGAGACCCTGTGGAAGACCGTTCCGGACGCGGAGTCCTCCGCCGTCTCCTCCGTGCCGCCCTCAGTGACCCCCTTCGCTGAACTCCACGCCGCCGGGTCCTACAACTTCCTCCGGGGCGCCGGTGAACCCGATGAGATGGTCGCCACCGCCCGGCGGCTCGGCCTCACCGCCCTGGCGCTGGTCGACCGGGACGGACTCTACGGTGCCGCCCGCTTCGCCACCGCCGCCGCAGAGCAGGGGATGGCCACCGTCTTCGGCGCCGAGCTCAGCCTGGGCGGCGACGGTCCCGGTGCGGGATCCGGCACCGGCACAGCCCCACTCACCGTCCTGTGCCGCGGACAGGAGGGCTACCGGCGCCTCTCCCACGTCCTCACCGACGCCCACCTCGGCACCGCCGGCCACCGCGACAAGGAGACACTGACCTACCCCGACCTGCAGACACTGGCCGCACGGGCCGACGGGCACTGGCTCGTCCTCATCGACCACCGGAACCTGGCTGCGGCGTCCCGCATCATCGACGCCTTCGGGACCGCGCACTGCGTCGTCGAACTGCAGCTCACGATGAGCCCTGCGGACCCCGACCGTAACGCGGCCCTCCACGACCTCGCCCCGGCCCACGGACTGCGCGAGATCGTCTCCACCGCAGCCACCTGCCCGACGCCGGCGTCCGCCCGCCTGGCCGGGGCGAAAGCCGCGCTGCACGACCGGCTCGACGTCCACGACGCAGCTCCCGTCACCCACCCGCTCGGCGGATCCTGGCTGCACTCCGGGGCGGAGATGCTGGCGATGGCGGGGGACTGCGACTGGCTCCGTGACGCCGTGGCGACCAGCGTGGCGATCGCCGCCGAGTGCGCCTTCACCCTCAATCTCGTCGCCCCGGAACTGCCGCACGCCGACGTACCCGAAGGGTACAGCGACATGGGGTGGCTGACCGAGCTCACCCGACGTGGTGGTGAGGAACGCTACGGCAGCCGCACCGGCAACCCGCGCGCCTGGGAGGTCATCGACCATGAACTCGAGGTCGTCGAGGGGCTCGGTTTCCCCGGCTACTTCCTCATCGTCCACGACATCGTCGACTTCTGCCGCCGGACGGGAATCTTCTGCCAGGGGCGCGGTTCGGCGGCGAACTCGGCGGTCTGCTTCGCCCTCGGTATCACCAACGTGGACGCCGTCGCCGCCGATCTCCTGTTCGAAAGGTTCCTCTCCCCGGAGCGTGACGGGCCGCCGGACATCGACCTGGACATCGAGTCCACCCGCCGCGAGGAAGTCATCCAGTACGTCTACGCCCGCTACGGCCGTGACAACGCCGCCCAGGTCGCCAATGTCATCACCTACCGGCGCAGGGGTGCGTTGCGGGACGCCGCCCGCGCACTGGGCCACGACCCCGGCCGGGTGGACGCCTGGTCACGCGGTGTGGAGGAACCCCCGGCGGTGGTCACGGACCTGGCGTCCCAGCTGATCGACCAGCCCCGGCACCTCGGCATCCACTCCGGGGGCATGGTGATCTGCGACCGGCCGGTGGCCGACGTCGTGCCGGTGGAATGGGCGCGCAAGGCCGACCGTTCGGTGGTGCAGTGGGACAAGGACGACTGCGCCGCCGTCGGCCTGGTGAAGTTCGACCTGCTCGGCCTCGGCATGCTCGAGGCCCTGCACCACTGCGTCGACCTCGTCGAGGAGACGACGGGGGAGCGGGTGGAGCTGTGGCAGCTCACCCCCACCGACCCGGAGGTCTACGCCATGCTCTCCCGGGCGGACGCCGTGGGCGTGTTCCAGGTCGAGTCCCGCGCCCAGCTCGCGACCCTGCCCCGGTTGAAGCCCCGCACCTTCTACGACCTCGTCGTCGAGGTGTCACTGATCCGTCCCGGACCGATCCAGGGCGGCTCGGTGCACCCCTACATCCGCCGCCGCAACGGCGAGGAGGAGGTCACCTACGACCACCCCTGCCTGGAGCCGGTGCTGAAGCGCACCCTCGGCATCCCACTGTTCCAGGAGCAGCTCATGCAGCTCGCCGTCGTCGCCGCCGGGTTCAGCCCCGCTGAGGCGGACACCCTGCGCCGCGCCATGGGCTCCAAGCGTTCCCCGGCGAAGATGGCGGCGATGCGCTCCCGGTTCCTCGCCGGATGCGCCGAACTGAACGGGCTGGTCGGAGAGGTGGCTGAGCGCCTGTGGGACAAGATCATCGCCTTCGCGTCCTACGGGTTCCCGGAGTCCCACGCACAGTCCTTCGCCTCACTGGTGTACTTCTCCGCCTGGTTCAGGTGCCACCACCCCGCGGAGTTCTGCGTGGCGCTGCTGCGTGCCCAACCGATGGGCTTCTACTCACCGCAGTCGCTGATCTCGGACGCCCGGCGTCACGGCGTGCCCGTCCTGCCGGTGGACGTCAACGTGTCCGGGGTGGAGGCAGGTGTGGAGCAGGTGGCGGCAGGCGTGGGGAGATCGGGGGAGGACGTGAAGGTCGTGAAGCCGGGGGAGGACGGGAGTGACGCCGGGAGTGACGCCGGGAGTGACGCCGCGAGCGGCGCTGCGG
>NZ_CACZOO010000164.1 GCF_902782855.1 uncultured Corynebacterium sp. | reverse complement strand
GGTCGTTGCTGGAGTACTGGTCCAGGGCGGTGATGTTGCCGCCGTTGCGGGTGATCACAGCGGTGACGTGGGAGACGATGCCGGGCTGGTCAGGGCCGTGGACGATCAGGCATGCCTGGTCGATCAGGGAGGGGATGGACGGTCCTGTCATGCCGGACGTGCTCACTTCGGGTTCCTAACGGTACGGGGGGTTGGTCGTACGTGTCGTACGGGATGCCCCCTCAGTATGCCGTCCAGTGCTCCCGCAGTGCGTCACCGACCTGTCCCGGCAGCTCGACCGGCAGCAGATGGGCCCCGGGGAGGACCAGATGACGCACCGCCGTGGGGATGGCGTCATTCATCTGCGCCAGGGTCGCCGGGGGACAGGTCGGGTCCTGGTCACCGGCCAGTGTGAGGGTGGGCACGGTGATCTGACCCAGCAGTTCCCGCCCGTTGAAGGTGGACAGGGCGTCGCACGCCCCGGCGTAACCCTCGACGGATGTGCGGGTGATCATCTCCTGGACCGCGAGTGCGGTGCCGGGCCGGGCACGCCGGAAATCCTCTGTCAACCAGCGGGGGACCGTTCCCTCCGACAGTTCCCGCAGGGTGATGATCCCGCGGCTGCGTACCGCGAGGGCCTTGGTCCCCCAGTCCTCCGGATCCCCGAAGGACGGGGCGGTGCACATCAGGGTCAGGGTACGGACGCGCTGCGGGGCACGCGCCGCGATGTGCTGGGCGACAGCACCGCCGATCGACAGACCGACGAGGTCGACGGCACCGGTCCCGAGCGTGTCGAGGGTGTCGCAGACGTCCGCGGCGAGATCGGCGATCGTGGTGGGACCGGCCGGTTCCGGGTAACCACCTGCGGGACCGGGCAGGGGGGACGCCCCGTGGCCACGGTGGTCCAGGGCGATGAGACGGAAGGGCTCCCCGACAGCGCCGTCACTGGCGCCGTCACCGGCGATGCCGCTGACGGCGTCCTGGAGGGGAGCCCACATGTCCACCGACGAGCCGAGCGCGCCGAGCAGGACGACGGCACGGGCGTCCGGACCTTGGTGGCCGGTGATCCGGGAATGCAGGATGGTCATGCCGCCCAGCCTACGGAAAGGCAGGGTTGCGGCGGGGTACACTCGACCGGAGCTGACCGGTCCGTTGTGCCCCTGGTGCCCACGGACCGGCCTGACGAGTCAGAAGAGCCCCGACGAGATCACAGGAGTGGCCCGACCCTATGGCGACAATGCAGGAAAGCGGCGAGCTGCTGAAGTGTTCCTTCTGCGGTAAGAGTCAGAAGCAGGTGCGCAAGCTCATCGCCGGCCCCGGTGTCTACATCTGCGACGAGTGCATCGAGCTCTGCAACGAGATCATCGACGAGGAACTCGCCGCCGGTGGTGGCGACGTCGACACCACCGACCTACCGCACCCCGCGGCCATCACCCGCTTCCTCGACGAGTACGTCATCGGCCAGGAGGACGCCAAACGCACCCTCGCCGTCGCCGTCTACAACCACTACAAGCGGATCCGGGCGGAGACCGACAGTGCCACCGCCGCCAGCGCCCGTCGTTCCGACGATGAGGTCGAGCTGTCCAAGTCGAACATCCTCATGCTCGGCCCCACCGGCTCCGGCAAGACCTACCTTGCCCAGTCCCTGGCGCGGATGCTCGACGTCCCCTTCGCCATCGCGGACGCCACCAGTCTCACCGAGGCCGGCTACGTCGGTGAGGACGTGGAGAACATCCTGCTCAAACTGCTGCAGGCCGCCGACTTCGATGTCTCCCGCGCCCAGCAGGGGATCATCTACGTCGACGAGGTCGACAAGATCTCCCGGAAATCCGAGAACCCGTCGATCACCCGCGACGTCTCCGGTGAGGGTGTGCAGCAGGCGCTGCTGAAGATTCTCGAGGGCACGGTCGCAGCCGTTCCGCCGCAGGGCGGACGCAAGCACCCGAACCAGGAGTTCATCCAGTTCGATACGAAGAACGTCCTGTTCATCGTCTCGGGTGCCTTCGCCGGTCTGGAGAAGGTCATCTCCGACCGGCGCGGGAGGAAGGGCGTGGGCTTCGGTGCGGAGATCCGCGGCAAGGCGGACGAGGAGAAGGATCCCTTCCGGTTCGTCGAGCCGGAGGACCTGGTGAAGTTCGGGCTGATCCCCGAGCTCATCGGGCGTCTGCCCGTCATCACCCATGTCGGCCACCTCGACGCCGACGCCCTCGTCCGTATCCTCACCGAACCGAAGAACTCCCTCGTGAGGCAGTACCAGCGACTCTTCGAGATGGACGGGGTGCGCCTCACCTTCGAGGAGGACGCACTCGCCGCGGTCGCGGAGAAGGCACTGGAGCGTGGTACCGGTGCTCGCGGCCTGCGGTCGATTGTCGAGTCGATCCTGCTGCCGGTGATGTACACCATCCCGGACGACACCGGCACCGGCGAGGTCATCATCACCGGGGACAGTGTGCGTACCGGTGCCGACCCGCAGCTGCTGACCCATGAAGAGGTCGCCGAGCGCGAGCAACGTTCCGCCTGACCGAAGGGTTGACCTGCTGTGACCCGTCCCCGCCGACCCCCGGGGCCGCGGGTCAGTCCTCGTAGAGTGAGCCGATCCCGTCGTCAGCGGTGTTCTCGTCGGCACCTGCGGCGTCGCGGTACTCCAGGTAGTCCAGGAAACCGAGCTCGGAATCGACGGCGACGCCGCTCCACGGTGTCACGGCAACCCGGCCCGACCCTTCGTCAGCGGTGGCCGGCCCCGCAGCGTCCTCCCCGGACATCTCGGAACGGTCACCGTCCCCGGCGGAGTACAGGGACGCGGAGACTGAGGTGGGTGCCATGACAGTGGGGGAGGCGTGGGTGTAGGAACTGCCCTGGGCCGTCGGCATCGACGTCGTGAGGAACGCCAGCACCGCGTCACAGGCCAGCAACTCCAGACCGTCGACGGTCGGACCGTAGTCGACGTCGGTGGCGTAGTGGGCGTGGAAGGTCGCGCCCTGCGCTGTGGGGAAGGCGCACAGCGAGGTGATGAGCACATAGACGTCCTCGGCGGAGACACCGGGACGGAACGCCCCGAAATCCTGGCCGCGCATGAGCACCCGGTCGATCTGCAGCACCACCGGCGACGATTCCAGGATCTCCGGACGCCCGGTGACATGGGCGTGGCCCTGGATGTTCTCGGCGAGGATCAGCCGCACGGCGTCCGGGTGGGCGCGGTGGCGACGGTAGGCCGTGCGCACCAGTATGCGGACCGCCTCGGCGGGGGAGTAGTCCTCGACATCCATGTCGGAGGGACGCGGCCACAGCAGCCGGAAAGCGTACCGCAGGGCCTCGTCGTAGAGCCCCTCCACATCGGACAACAACGGGTGGTCCACCGGGACTCCCGCGCCGACGGCGATGTCGCCGGTGTTCGCGTGCCGACCGGAACGGACCAGTTCCGGCAGGGCGGTATCGAGGATCAGACGGTACTCGTCGATGGAGCAGCCGTAGCGGCGGAAGGTGTCGGGGACGACCTCGAGACGTGCGGCGACATGATTCCAGTCGGCCTCGTCGGTGATGACCGGAGTCACGGGGTGCAGCGTCATGCCGGGCATTCCTTCCAGGGACGGGTATCCGGGGGTACGGGGGTGGCGGGTTCGGGGGTGCCCGCCCCCCGCCGGGGTCAGATCACAGGGACCTTCGGGTGTACCCCCACACTAGTAGGTCTGGTGCGGACAATGGCCACACCCGAACCCGTGTCCACCTAACAGGGGGTGATCGCTGGTCTGCCCCTAGACTGGCTGGCGGACAACCCACAGACATCAAGGAGTGCCCACCGTGCAACCCGCGCCATCCGCCGCTTCATCCGCCGGCCGGTCCGCCGTCCCCTCCACCCCGCCCGTGACGGTTACCGTCACCGGTGCCGCCGGACAGATCGCCTACGCCCTGCTCTTCCGCATCGCCGCGGGCGACGTCTTCGGTCCCGGCACCGACGTCAACCTCCGGCTCCTCGAGATCCCCGCGGCCACCGCCGCAGCAGGGGGCGTCGCCATGGAACTGCAGGACGCCGCATTCCCGCTCCTCGGTACCGTCACCGTCACCGACGACGCAGCTGTCGCGTTCACCGGGGCGGACGCGGCCTTCCTCGTCGGCGCCAGGCCCCGGGGCCGGGGCGCGGAACGCTCCGAACTGCTCGCCGACAACGGCGGCATCTTCGGCCCCCAGGGCAGGGCGATCGCGGCCAACGCCAACCCCGGCGTCCGCGTCCTCGTCGTCGGCAACCCGGCGAACACCAACGCCGGCATCACCGCGGTGGCCGGCGGGCTGCCCAGCGGGTCCGTCACCGCGATGACCCGGCTGGACCACAACCGTGCCCTGTCCCGGGTCGCCGCGCGGCTCGGGGTGCCGGTGTCCACCCTGCACCGGATGACGGTGTGGGGCAACCACTCGACCACCCAGTTCCCGGACATCACGGAGCTGGTCGATGACTCGGGCCGCGCCCTCGCCGACGATCTCGGCGGGGCCGGGGGGCCGTGGAGCACCGGTGAGTTCATCCCGGGGGTCGCCGGGCGCGGCGCCGAGATCATCAGTGTGCGCGGGTCATCCTCGGCGGCCTCCGCAGCCAGTGCCGCGGTGGACCACATGCGTGACTGGGTCCACGGCACACCCGCGGGTGACTGGGTCTCGGTGGTGCTGCCGTCCGACGGTTCCTACGGGGTGCCCGAGGGACTCATGTGCAGTTTCCCGTGTCGGTCGGTCAACGGGGTCTGGGAGATCGTGCAGGGCCTGGACCTCTCCGCGGTGCAACAGTCCCGCCTGGACGCCTCGGTCGCCGAACTGCGGGAGGAGTGGGAGATGGTGCGCTCCCTCGGGCTTCTCTGACCTGTCCCCGCCCTGTCCCCGTCCTGTCCCTGCCGTCTCCCACAGCAGGGGAGGGGCGCCGGTCCCCTCCGGGGGCGGGGCCGGGCGGGCGTCACCCCAGATGGTCGAACTTGGACTCCCACGCCGCGGCGACGGGGTTGGCGTCCGCGATGAGGTTGTTGAACCGGTCATTGGAGATCTCGACGACCTCACCGAGCAGCTGCAGGTGCTCCTGCTCCGGGGAGTTCTCCAGGCGGCGCAGCCCCTCGGTGATGATCTGTGAGCGGGTGTCCATCCGCCCCAGACAGGCGACGAACGGCATCCCGAACCGGGCCGCGTACTGGGCGGAGAGGTCACGGAGCTGCTCCTGTTCCACGTCGTCCATCTCCTCCAGGGCCAGTGACCCGGCGAACCCGGACTCGCGGTGCAGTGCGTCGGCGTCGAGCAGGAGGTCCGCCATCGACGGGTAGTCGTGGATCAGGGCGTCCTGCTGCGTGCGGGGTGCGGTGAGCACCGCGTCCTGCACCGCCTCCCGCAGATCCTGGACCGACCCGAACGGCGCGGCGGCGTGGGCCCGTTCCAACGGCCACGTCGCATTGTTGAACAACGGGGCGAAGGTCGCGAGGAAGGTCGCCCGGTCCATTGCGTTGACGTCGGAGAGTGAGACCATCCGGCCCGCCGCATCACGCGTGACGTC
>NZ_CACZOO010000163.1 GCF_902782855.1 uncultured Corynebacterium sp. | reverse complement strand
GGATGACAGTGGCGGGATGACAGTGGCGCACAGCCGAGCAGAAGTGTAGTTTCGACGGAGAGACTGTGAGTTCAGTCACAGCACTACGCGCGCGAGAGGATCCCCCATCCATGCTGGTCAACGATTTCTACACCGCCGAGGCCCAGGGCCCGTACGAGACGGCGTCCATCGGGCGCCTGGAGCTGGAGGAGGGCGGCGTGATCGAGGACTGCTGGCTCGCCTACGCGACCGCCGGTGAACTCAATGCCGACAAGTCGAACGCCATTCTCATCCCCACCTGGTACTCCGGCACCCACGGTACCTGGTTCCAGCACTACGTCGGTGAGGGGCACGCTCTCGACCCGTCGAAGTACTTTGTCATCTGCGTCAACCAGATCGGCAACGGGATGTCGGTCTCGCCGTTCAACACCACCGACGCCTCCATCGCCATGTCCAGGTTCCCGGATGTGCGCATCGGTGACGACGTGGTCGCCCAGGAGCGTCTGTTGCGTGAGAGGTTCGGTATCGAGAAGCTCTTCGCCGTCGTCGGCGGTTCCATGGGTGCCCAGCAGACCTACGAGTGGATCGTCCGCTTCCCGGACAAGGTGCAGCGGGCCGCACCGATCGCCGGCACCGCGAAGAACACCCCGCACGACTTCATCTTCGCCCAGACGCTCAATGAGGCCGTGTGGGCTGATCCGGGCTTCAACGGCGGTGAGTACTCCTCACACACCGACGTCGCCGACGGGCTGCGACGCCAGTCCCACCTCTGGGCTGCGATGGGTTTCTCCACGGAGTGGTGGAAGCAGGAGGCGTGGCGAGGCCTCGGTCTGGAATCGAAGGAATCCGCCCTCGCCGATTTCCTCGATCCGCTGTTCATGTCGATGGACCCCAACACGCTGCTCAACAACGCATGGAAGTGGCAGCGAGGTGACGTCTCCCGGCACACCGACGGTGATCTCGCCGCCGCGCTGGGTCGGGTCACCGCGGTCACCTACGTCATGCCGATCAGCGGTGACATGTTCTTCCCGGTGCGTGACTGTGCCGCGGAGCAGGCGCTCATTCCCGGTAGTGAGCTGCGGGTCATCGACGACATTGCCGGGCATCTCGGCCTGTTCAACCTGTCGCCCACCTACATGGGACAGGTCGACGCCACCCTCGGTGAACTCTTCGCCAGGCAGGCGTCGTAGAGTCTGCCTCTGTGAGAAGTCCCGTCGAGAACGACACCCCGGAGTCCGCGCAGAGGTACACCCACGGCCATGGTGCCGCCGTGCTGGGCAACCATGCACGGCGTACCGCCACCGATTCCCTGGCTTTCGCCCTGCCGTACCTCACGGCGGGGTCGAGGGTTCTTGACGTGGGGTGCGGACCAGGATCGATCACCCTGGACCTGGCTGCGATGATCGCCGGACTCGGAGGGGCGGCGTCCCAGGTCACGGGCGTGGAGAGCACGCCGGTGCCACTGCAGGCGGCCTGTGCCGCAGCCGAGGTCCGGGGGATCGGGGCCCAGTTCCTGCCAGGGGACGTCTACCGGCTTCCCTTCGGCGACGGGTCATTTGATGTCGTGGTCGCCCACCAGGTATTCCAGCATCTCACCGACCCGGTCGCCGCGCTGCAGGAGTGTCTGCGGGTCACTGCACCGGGGGGCGTTGTCGCGCTACGGGACGCCGACTACGCGGCGATGTCGTACCACCCGGCCCCGTTGGGTCTGCGGGAGTGGACGCACCGCTACCGGGCCATGGCGCAGGCCAACGGGGCGGATCCGGACGCCGGGCGTCACCTGGTCGGGTGGGCACTGGCCGCGGGCTGTGACATCGATGACCTGTCCTTCTCCACCTCGACCTGGGTATGGTCGAACGCGCCCGGTGGCAGGCCGACCGTGGACCTCGCCGACAGCTGGTGCGCCAGGGTCACCGAGGAGCGGTTCCGTGACCAACTGGCAGGTGTGCTCGGAACCTGGGACGCCGACGCGGTGGAGACCGCGGCCGGCCGGATCTGCCACGGGTGGCGGGAGTGGGCGGAAGATCCGGCGGCGATCTTCCTCATGCTGCATGGCGAGCTGTTGATCCGCCGCTGACTCCCCGGGGTGTCGCCGGAGTCGACCGGGGCCGGGCGGCCGGCGATCTCCGGCCGGGAAGGGGAGCAGTGTCGGCGCGGGCAGAGTCCTCGTGGGCGCCGGACAGGTCATGCACATGTACCTGCGGTAGTGTGCGCCGTATCCTGTGCCTGTACAGTTTCTGTTTTCCGACCGACGATCCCATGGAGAGCGACAGTTCCGATGAGTAACCAGTACCCCTACGGCAACGACGGTTACGACGACCAGACCCGTCAGTACCGCCGTGACGATTTCGGGCAGTCCCCGTACCAGCAGGACGGCCAGCACCCCCAGTCGCAGAACTACCGGCAGCCCCGCTACCAGGAGCAGTACCAGGACTCCTACGAGGATCAGGGTCCGTCGCTGCTCGCGGGGAAGTTCGAGGCGAAGAAGGTCTCGGTGAATCTCGTGCTCCTCGGCGTCCTGTCCGCCATCGTGACGTTCGCGGTGGTCCTCATCGTCGACCAGCTCATCGCCGCCGTCAGTGACACGGTGGCGCTGGGGCCGGGTGCCGCTGTCATCCACGGTGTGGTCGCCGGCATCGTCGGTGTCCTCGCAGGTCTGCTCTACATTCCGGTGTCCGGCACCGGGAACGAGGGCCTGTTCAACGCGGCGATCATAGCCCTGACCATCGCCGCAGCCGTGTTCGACGTCATTTTCGGCGGTCTGCTGGACAAGGACTGGTCGAAGCTGCTGTCCCTGGCGGCGATCCTCTGCGCGGGTATCACCGCCTACGCCGCTCCGTCCCGGATCGAGACCGCCCGGGTGCGGTAGGTGCGGCCCGGGCCACGGCGGTGGGGTCACCGTGTCCGTGTCCGGGGAACGGACTCTTCACAGATGTGCACGGTCTGTGTTATTCGACAGAAGTACAGGGGTGGCGAACCAGGGGGAGGTCTGGATTCCGCAACGAACCTGAGTAGGATGACCTGCGTCCGCATCCGTGAAGAAAGGTACGCCTACATGTCGACGACCCCCGATATCCCGCTCATCGATGTCGCTGTCTGGCGCACCGGGGATGCCGCCCGACGGACGGCACTGGCGCAGCGTCTCGACCGGGCGATGCGGGATTCCGGCTTCTTCATGGTCTCCGGTCACGGCATCGACCCGGCGCTTTCCGCCCGGGTCCGCGCCGCCGCGAAGGAGTTCTTCCACCTACCGGAGGAGGCCAAGGAGCGGTACCGGACGGCGGTCGGCGGCCGTGGTTGGATCCGTACAGGTGACGAGGCCAACTCCTACTACGGTGAGACGGTCGACCCGGGGAAAGCCGATCTCAAGGAGACTCTCACCTTCGGCCGGGATTTCCGTACCGGGGACGCCGGGATCGACGCCGAGTACTTCAGGGACAATGTCTACCCGGCCGAGGTTCCCGAACTCCGGGAGCTGGTGCTGGCCTGGATCGATCAGGCACGTGCCCTCTACATCGACCTGCTCGAGATGCTGGCCACCGCACTCGGGCTCGACGAACGGTACTTCGTGGAGAGGGCGTCGAAGTCCCCGAACACCTTCAACATCAACCGCTACCCTGCACTGTCCGTCGTGGGCCGGGCGAAGCAGGGGCAGTACCGTATCGCCCCGCACACCGACTGGGGTCTGGTGACCATCCTGGACCGGCAGCCCGGTTACGGTGGCCTGGAGGTCCAGACCCTGGAAGGGGAATGGGCGACCGCGCCCTTCGTCGAGGGGGCGATGACGATCAACATCGCCGACCTGCTGGCACGGTGGACCGGCGACCGGTGGCGGTCCACTAAGCACCGCGTCCTCGCACCACCGGAGGAGTCCCCCTCCGAGGAGCTGTACAGCATCATCTGCTTCTGCGAGCCGGACATGGACCAGATCATCGAGCCGTTCGCCCCGCCGGTCGGCGGCGGCGTCCGTTACGCGCCGGTCCGGGCCGCCGACTACTTCACTGAACGCAATGACGCGGCATCGGTCACAGCGGCCGGTTGACCCACCGGGACCCGGCGGGGACAGGGGGGTACGTCACCAGTTGTCGATCGCGGCATTGAGGCGTTCTACCTTGCCGGTGATCTCTCCGGAGCGTCCCGGCCGCAGATCGGCCTTGAGCACCAGGGAGACCCTGGGGGAAATCTCGGCAACCGCCTCGCAGGCCCGCTTGATCACGGGCATGACCTCGTCCCATTCCCCCTCGACGGTGGTGAACATCGACGAGGTCTCCTGGGGAAGGCCGGAGGCGCGGACGACCTCGACAGCCCGGGCGACGATGCGGGACATCGAGCCGTCCGGTTCCGGGGTGGTCGACGGGGCGATGGAGAAGGCGAAGAGCATGTTCCCCAGAGTCCGCCTAGAGGCCGAGTTTGTCCAGTCCGACGCGCAGCCGGTCGACGGTGCCGTCGACGTCCTGCAGCTTGTCCAGGCCGAACAGGCCGAGGCGGAAGGTGCTGAAGTCCCCGCGCTCACCGCACTGCAGCGGGACACCCGAGGCGACCTGGATGCCGGCCTCCTTGAACTTCGCCGCTGACTGCACAGCCGGGTCGTCGGTGTAGGCGACGATGACGGACGGGGCGGCGAAACCCTCAGCGGCGATGGGGGTGAAACCGCGCTCGGTGAGGAGGGCGGTGACCTTCGCCCCGAGCTCGGTCTGGGCGTCGCGAAGCTTCTCCAGTCCGATCTCGCGGGCCTCGAGCATGAGGGCGGCGTTGTGGGCCAGAGAATCGGTGGGCATCGTGGCGTGGTACGGGGTCGCACCGTCGACGTAGGAGTCGGCGATGGACAGCCACTTCCTCAGGTCCATGGCGAAGCTGGTGGAGGTCGACTCCTCGACGGCCTTCCTGGCAGCTTCGCTGAGCATGACGTACCCGGCGCAGGGGGTGCCGGACCATCCCTTCTGGGGGGCGCTGACCAGCACATCGACGTTGCAGTCGGTCATGGAGACCCAGGAGGCGCCGGAGGCGACGCAGTCGAGGACGAACAGGGCGCCGACCTCGTGGGCGGCGGCTCCGAGGGCACGGAGGTAGTCGTCGGGCAGCTGGATGCCGGCGGCGGTCTCCACGTGCGGTGCGATGACGATCCGCGGCTTCTGCTCGCGGATCGTGGCGGTGACCTCGTCGATCGGGGCGGGGGACCAGGGGGAGGTGGTGGCGTCCTCTGCCTGGCTGGCAGTGAGCACGGTGACGTCGTCGGTGATCTTCCCGGTGTCGATGATCTGGGACCACCGGAAGGAGAACAGGCCGTTGCGGACGATGAGGGTTCTCTGGTCGGTGACCAGCTGCCGGGCGACCGACTCCATGCCGTAGGAACCACCGCCGGGGACGACGGCGACCGCGGAGGCGTCGTAGGCCTCCCTGAGCACGGAGATGATGTCCTGCATGACGCCGACGAAGCGCTTCGACATGTGGTTCAGTGAACGGTCGGTGAAGACGACGGAGTACTCCAGCAGTCCGTCCGGATCGATGTCAGGGTGAGGAAGAGTCATAGGTAGCATTTTGGCACATGACCATCTATCATATCGCCGCCAGGTCGTCCTGGGATGCCGCGCTCGCCGCAGGTGAGTACCGGGTCTCCACCCTGGAGCAGTCGCTCGACGATGTCGGGTTCATCCACGCATCCCACGAGGACCAGATTGCCGCGACTGCGGACCGCTTCTACCGTTCGGCTGCCGGTTCCGGCGTCCAGCTGTGCGTCCTGGTCCTCGACGAGGACGCCGTGCGCGGCGCAGGCACAGAGGTGCGCGAGGAGAAGGCGGGTAACGGTCAGCTGTTTCCCCACATCTACGGGCCACTGCCGACCGACTGCGTCACGGAGGTCCGTGAGGCCGGGTTCAGCGCGGACGGGGAGTTCCACTACTGACCTGCCGTCACTGTGACCTGCGGTAACACCGGCGTATCCACCAGGTAGTCTGGGGTGGTCGGTAGTCAGCTGCAGGTGGACGGAGAATACGCCAATGAATGGTCGTGTCAGGGGTCGGATCGGGGGCCGGTTCAGGCGGACCGAAGTGGGTGAGATGCTCTCAGGCGTCGTGCAGATGGACCGGGACGTGTTCGACGCGGTCGCCGGAGCGGAGAATCCACGACTGGACGCCTTGCTGCCCAGGCTCACCGGTGCCGCCAACTACTCGAAGCTGTGGATCGGGATCGCCGGTGCCATGGCACTCACCGGCAGCCCCCGGATCCAGCGGGCCGCGATGCGTGGAGTGGTCAGCGTGGCGAGTACCAGTCTCATCGCCAACCAGGTGGCGAAGCGCTGGTGGCGGCGGCAGCGACCGGGGCACGGGTCGGTGTCGGTGGCGCGTCAGATCCGCCGGTACCCGGAGTCGAGTTCCTTCCCCTCGGGGCACTCCGCCAGTGCTGCAGCCTTCGCCTCCGGCGTGGCGGTCGAGGCGCCGGGGATCGGGGTCGGGATCGGTGCACTGGCCGGTCTCGTCGGTTTTTCCCGGGTGTACACCGGCGCGCACTATCCCGGCGATGTGCTGGCAGGTTTCGGCCTGGGTGTGCTGATCACCGCCATCGGTGCGAAGATCGTGCCGCCGCCGGTGGTGCCGGACATCTCCGGGACCGAGCCGTACATCGTCGACACCTCAGCGCGTCCCGAGGGTGAAGGCCTGGTCCTTGTCGTGAACCCGGCATCGGGTAGTGGGACAGGGGAGAGGGTCCTCACGGAGGTCGAGAAAGCGCTCCCGGCCGCCGAGATCGTCGCCCTGGAACCGGACGATGACGTCGAGCAGGTTCTGGAGGACGCCGCCTCCCGGGCCGAGGTGCTCGGTATCGCTGGTGGTGACGGCACTGTGGCCGCGGCCGCGGGTATCGCACGTGCAGCAGACAAACCGCTGGCGGTGTTCCCGGGCGGCACGTTCAACCACTTCGCCAAGCAGATCGACTGCGCCACGACCGACCGGACCATCGCCGCGGTGAAGGCCGGGACAGTGGAGAAGGTCGATGTCGTCACGCTCAATGGTGGGACTACGCTGCTGAACACCGCGAGCATCGGTATCTACCCGCGCTTCGTCGAGGTCAGGGAGAAGTACGAGGGGAAGACAGGCAAGACCGTGGCCGCGGTCATTGCCGCCTGGCAGGTGCTCAAGGAGGAGAACGCCGTCGAGATCAGGTATGACGGCAAGACTCTGAAGACCTCGCTGTTCTTCCTCGGCAATTCTCTGTACCGTCCGTCGGGCTTCGCACCCGTCGACCGGGGCAGCGTCGAGGACGGGTTGCTCGATGTGCGGATACTGGAGACCGGCCGGCGGTTCTCTCGGTTGCGCATCATGCTGTCACTGCTCACGGGACGCCTGGGCAGGAGCCCGCTGTACCACGAGCTGCGCCGACCGGAGTTCCGCTGCGAGATCCTCGGTGGGCCGACGGAGGTCGCCTACGACGGTGAGGTGGGGGAGAAGGTGTCGCAGCTGGAGTATGTCTCGCGGTACCGGGCGCTGACGGTCTACCGGCCGCACGGATGACCTGTCTCAGTATAGTTGGCAGATTCTGCAGTCTATCTGGCAACGATGACCTGGGAAAACCGGGCACCGGCACGCGTTCGGTCGATGCGGCGTGTCTCAGTTGATCTG
>NZ_CACZOO010000162.1 GCF_902782855.1 uncultured Corynebacterium sp. | reverse complement strand
TTGACCAGCGCCACCACGCACAGGGCGATGGTGATCGTCCCCGCCAGGGAGCCCATCACGCTGATCACCGGGATGAGGATCGGGATGATCACGTAGGAGATCGTGCAGCGGATCGCGGAGACCACGATCGCCCAGCGGAAGGCCCGGTGAGCTCCGGCGACCGCCTTCATGTCGATCGGGTCGGTCCGGTTGATCCGCAGGATGCGGTGCATGAACCGGTCGACGCGGCTCAGCGGTTTCGCCGGTGCGACGGGGCTGAGCTGCGCCGCGGACGCAGACACTGTCGACAGGTCTGCCGGCGGAGTCACCGCGGCACCCTCGACGCCCTGGGCGACCTGGCTGGTTGTGGACATGGCATCCAAGTTAGCAGCGTCGGCGGCGACTGTCCTAACTCTGCAGCCTGACTCTGCGGGACTGTGTGACCTGGCAGTGACCTGCTGCGAACTGGCTCAGGTAACCCTTCCGCGACCAGATGTGCGAGAGGTGGTCAGCTACTGGTCCGCTACATCAGACTATCGATGCATTGACGGAACTCGGCATCACCGGAGAAGAGGTCGTGGCGGACTTCAAGGCCATGCGGAAGGCCGAGCGCGACAGGGATCAGAGGTGAAGCAGCTCCGCATCGGCCCCGATGTGAATACCCTGATCCGTGCGGTACTCGGGACTGGGTGGGAGCCGGGATGCTCAGCTCATCAGGGCAGCGGGCATCCTGTCGCAGCCCGCCCTGCAGGGCGGCATCTGCTCCTGTCGCCTCGCCCGTGCCAGGCGACAGGAGCAGATGCCACCATGCGGTTGCAGCTGCCAGACCACGTTGGCGTTGTGCGGCCCCGACATCGAGGCCGCATGAGAGTCACCCCAACGCCACCCTCCGCCACCCGACAGCGTCCCCCGGCCCGCCGAGGTCCCGCAGCATCTGCCGGTCGTGGGTCACCACGATGACGCCCGCCGCCGTGTCCTTCACTGCCTCGGTCACCGCATCCACCAGCACCGCCGAGAGATGATTCGTCGGTTCATCGAGGATCAGCAGGTCAGGGCATTCCGCCAGGACCATCGCCAGGTGGAGTCGCCGCTGCTGCCCCTGGGAGAGGCGTCCTACCGGGGTCGACCGCGCCGCGCGGTCGAGTAGTCCCAGCGAGGTCAGCCCGGGCGCCCGATCGAACCGCGCCGCATGCCGGGCGTAGACCTCCGCGGCCACGAGTTCCGGCTGCGCCCAGGCCGGTTCGTGCTGGGTGAGGACGCCGACCCGCACTCGATCGTGGACGTGCACCGACCCGCCGCTCGGCACCACCGCTCCGGAGACGACATCGACGAACGTGGACTTCCCCGCACCGTTCGGCCCGGTGAGCAGCACATGCTCCCCGCCGGACAGCTCACAGGTCACCGGTTCCAACCGCCCGGACACTGCCACATCGGCACAGGTCAGCAGCTTCTTCCCGGATGCCACGGACGCCACCGGCCACCGCAGTTCCATCGGCGGCTCCGGGATCTCGACGGCGTGGGACGCCAGTTCCCGCTCCCGCCGGTGCAGCGACTGGACGATCCCGTCGGCGCGGGTCGCCCGGCCGTGCTTGTTGTGTCCCTTCTCCGGACGCCAGTTGTCCCGGAGCCGGGACCGTACGTCCACCACCGCGGACTCCAGCCGCTGATGCTCGGCGACCTGGGCGGCGTACTCCCGCTCCCAGTGCTCCCGGCCCGCCCGACGCCGCCCCGTCCACGCGTCGTAGGTGCCGGTGGCCAGCAGCGGTGTGCCGTCCGCGGTCGGGTCCAGGTCGAGGAAGGTCGCCTGCCCGTCGGCGGAGAGGTCGCGAAGCAGAGCCCGGTCGTGGGTGACCACGCCCAGCCCACCGGACCAGGCGAGCAGCTGTGCGGTGAGGAAATCCAGCGCCGTGGCGTCCAGATGGTTGGTCGGTTCGTCGAGCAGCAGGGTGTCCGCCAGTGACGCCAGGGCGCAGGCCAGGCGCACCCGGTAGCGCTGACCGTGGGAGAGGCTCAGCAACGGCCGCGTCCGGTCGGTGCAGGCGTCCAGTCCGGCGAGGGCGATGTCGACGCGCCGGTGGGCGTCCCAGGCGTCGAGCGTGGTGGCGCGGTCGAGGGCGTCGGCGTAGGCATCGCCGAGGTCACCGCTGGTCAGGGCATGGTCGAGGTCTTCCAGGGCGGCGTCGGACGCGGCGGTGGCGTCCGCGACGAGATCGCCGACGGTACCGGTGGCGTCCATCCCCTGGCGGACCAGGGTAACGCTGCCGGAGAACCGGATCTCCCCGGCATCCGGTGCGCGGACGCCGGCGAGGGTGTGGAGGAGGGTGGTCTTGCCGGTGCCGTTCTCGCCGACGATGAGCAGGCGGTCACCTGCGGAGATGGTGGCTGCGAGGCCGGTGAACAGTGTCCGGTCGGCGACGGTGACACTGAGGGAGGACGCGGACAGATGAGGGGTACGGGACATGGTGGTCTCCAGAAGTCTTCCGGAGCCGGGCCGTGCAGTGTGTGGGACTGAGTCGGTCTGGTTCAGTGAGATTCAGACAGGGTCAGTCAATATGCTGCAGGCAGCACGACGCCGCCGCCCGGCTCCACGGTGTTGATGTGGGCCGGAGGACGGCGGAGAAGTTCTCTTGTGTGTATGAGTGCTTCCCCGCCGTCAGCGGCGGGTCCAGGGCCTCACGGCGTACTGTGCTGCGTTCGCGTACATGGCGGTCACTGTATCAGCGGGTGCGAGGGATGCAACCTCCCCTGTGCGTCCCGTTTTCCGCGGCATCCCGTCCCGCAGGCTGGCATCTCTTCCCGTCGCCCTCCCCCTCTGAGGCGACAGGAGCAGATGCCACTGTGCAGTTGCAGCTGCCAGGAAGCATCCCAGGCTGCATCGGCGTCCTATGAGACGTCTACCAGCGGCCCTGGGCAGGCGGCGTCTGGCCGGGGTTCTGCGGCGGGTACTGCTGACCCGGCTGACCCGGCTGCGGCGCCTGGCCGTATTGCTGGCCGAACTGCTGGCCGAACTGCTGGCCGTACTGCTGCGGCTTCGCCCCACCGATCAGGCCGAACTCCACCAGCAGGTACAGCACGGCCACGGCGAGCAGCACCAGGCTGAAGAAGAGGGTGAGGAAGACGCCGA
>NZ_CACZOO010000161.1 GCF_902782855.1 uncultured Corynebacterium sp. | reverse complement strand
CGGGATGATGATCCTGTCGTACTGGCGGGGTTGGAAGCTGCCGGGTACCCAGGACTTCTCCTGGGCCGCCCAACGCAAACTGCGTCAGCCGATGACACTGGCCCGGGACATGGCCCGGCGCCGGATGCGGATGCGCCGCAGGGAGTAGGCAGGGGCGGTGCCCACTGCCGGTCACGTTCGCGCGCGATCCGCCGCAGACCGCCGGACCCGGGAACGGGTCACCGTACCGGTCCCCGGTCTTCCCCGGTCTTCGCCGGCGGAAAGGGTCGTCACGGGTCGTGCGGCGGAGTGCACCGGGCGGATGTGGCAGATGTCGGACCTGTGCGCCCGTGGAGGACTAGCATCGCTCCCGTGCTTCACGATGTGCTGGACACGATCGGGGCCCACGCGGACGCGGCCGTCGCCGCTCTGCAGGTCTGGGTGGACGCCCGCCCCCGCGTCCTGCAGATCGCCGTGGTCTTCCTGCTCTCCGTCATCCCGGTGGTCGAGGGCGACATCGCCGCGGGCATCGGCATGGTCGCGGGTGTGGACTGGGAGCTCACCTTCCTCGCCGCCGCCGGGGGTACGGCCCTGGCAGCCTGGGCTGCTGCGGTGTGGGGTGCCCGGATCGCCGCACGACGCCGGGCCGGGGGAGGTGCGCAGGAGAGCCCGGATCCCGCTGCACGGGTCCCTTCCCGCCGGAGGGACGCCGCCTCCCGTGTCCTGGCCAGGGTCGACCGCTACGGCCTGGGGCCGGCCATGGTGCTGTGCGGTTTCGTCTCCCCCGTCGCACTGAACACCTTCGTCCTCGCCGTCGCCGGTGTGGACCGCCGACGACTGGTGTTCTGGGGTGTGGTCAGTGCCGTGATCAATGTGGGGGTGGTGGTCGCCGGCGCGGCCGGCGTGCTCCACCTCCTGTCCCGATGATCCCCCCTGGCTCCCCAGCCGTTCACCCCTCCAGCCGTTCACCCCCACCCGGGGCGCGGCCGGGGGGGCCGCCTCCGCCGGGAACCTACTCCTCGTGGGCGACGGCCTCGATGACCAGGGAATCCACTCCGTCGGCGAGGTGCGGGTCAACATCGACCTGCACCGTGTCACCGTCGCGGACCTCACCGGCGAGCAGCTTCTTCGCCAGTGCGTCACCGATCGCCTTCTGGATCAGGCGGCGCAGCGGGCGGGCACCGTACGCGGGCTCGTAACCACGGTCGGCGAGCCACGCCTTCGCCGCCTCGGTGACCCGCAGGTCCAGCCGGCGGGCGGCGAGCCGCTCGGCGAGCTGCCGGACCTGGATATCCACGATGGACTTCAGCTGCTCGGCGGACAGGGCGTCGAAGATGACCACGTCGTCGAGGCGGTTGATGAACTCCGGCTTGAAGGCGTGCTTCACCGCGTCCATCACCTGCTCGTCCGTGCCACCGGCACCGAGGTTCGAGGTGAGGATCAGGATGGTGTTGCGGAAGTCCACCGTCCGACCCTGGCCGTCGGTCAGACGACCCTCGTCGAGGACCTGCAGCAGCACATCGAAGACGTCCGGGTGCGCCTTCTCGACCTCGTCGAACAGCACCACGGTGTACGGGCGACGCCGCACCGCCTCGGTGAGCTGCCCGCCGGCGTCGTAGCCGACGTATCCGGGGGGAGCGCCGACGAGCCGCGCCACGGAGTGCTTCTCGCCGTACTCGGACATGTCGATCCGGACCATGGCGTGGTCGTCGTCGAAGAGGAACTCCGCCAGCGCCTTCGCCAGCTCGGTCTTGCCGACACCGGTCGGGCCCAGGAAGAGGAAGGAACCGGTCGGGCGGTTCGGGTCGGCGACACCGGCCCGGGACCGACGCACCGCGTCAGACACGGCGGTGACGGCGTCGGACTGGCCGACGACACGACCACCCAGCACCTGCTCCATGGCGAGCAGCTTCTCGGTCTCACCCTGCAGCATCTTGCCGGCGGGCACACCGGTCCACGCGGAGACGACCTCGGCGATGGTGTCCGGGGTGACCTCCTCGGTGAGCATGCGGTCCTCCTCCGCCCTGGCGGCGGAGGCCTCGGCCTCGGCGAGCTCCTTCTCCAGCTCCGGGATACGGCCGTAGCGCAGCTCGGCGACACGGGCGTAGTCACCGTCACGCTCGGCGATCTCGGACTCGGTCTTCAGACCGTCCAGTTCCTCCTTGAGGGAACGGACCGCGTCGATGGAGCCCTTCTCGTTCTCCCAGCGGGCGGTGAGACCGGAGAGCTTCTCACGCTCGTCCTCCAGTTCAGCGCGCAGTTTGACCAGGCGGTCCTTGGAGGCCTCGTCGGTCTCCTGACTCAGCGCCATCTCCTCGATCTCGAGGCGACGGACGATGCGCTCGGCGTCGTCGATCTCCTCCGGGCGGGAGTCGATCTCCATGCGCAGCCGGGAGCCGGCCTCGTCGACGAGGTCGATGGCCTTGTCCGGCAGGAACCGGCTGGTGATGTAGCGGTCCGACAGGGTCGCGGCGGCGACCAGGGCGGAGTCCTGGATCCGGACGCCGTGGTGGACCTCGTAGCGCTCCTTGAGGCCGCGGAGGATGCCGATCGTGTCCTCCACCGTCGGTTCGCCGACGTAGACCTGCTGGAAGCGGCGCTCCAGGGCGGCGTCCTTCTCGATGTACTTGCGGTACTCGTCGAGGGTCGTGGCGCCGACCAGGCGCAGCTCACCCCGGGCGAGCATCGGTTTGATCATGTTG
>NZ_CACZOO010000160.1 GCF_902782855.1 uncultured Corynebacterium sp. | reverse complement strand
CGACGAGGCCTACACCCGCGCCGAGACACTCGTGCTCGTGTACCTGCGCAGCATGTGGCAGCGTGAATCCACCGCCGGGGAGCAGGCCGCCCGCGTCGATGTCGAGGAGGTCGAGCAGACCGTGCTGACCTACTTCAGTGACAACGACGGGGACCTCGCCCGCCGCCAGAAGTCGGTGCGCCGGGCCCTGGAACGCCTGCGGCACGAGGGCATCGTCGAGGAGGAGACCGAGGGGCGCTACCTCATCAGCCCGCTCATAGAGATCGTGCTCAGCGCGCAGAAGCTGCGGGAACTCGCCGACTGGCTCGGCGCACATTCGGCACAGGCAGGAGAGACGAAATGACCATGCTCGACACCCTCTTCGGCCTCATCCCGTCGGAGTCCCGCGGTCAGCAGTGGCTCGCCGGCGACCTGCAACTGGTGAACTGGGGCGGCTACGACGGGGCGCACCGCGTCCGATTCTCACCGTCGGCGACCCTGTTGTGCGGGGGGTCGGGTTCCGGCAAGTCCACGCTGATGGATGCCTACATCGCCCTGATGATGCCGCACACCACCCCGTTCAACGGCGCGTCCAACGGGGCGGTCACCGGCCGGGCCCGCGGCGAGGACCAGCGCAACATCCTGTCCTACGGCCGCGGCAAGATCGACGAGACCCGCACCGAGCACGGCACCCGGGTCCGCGTGCTGCGCGGCGACGGGACGGACACCTGGACCGCCGTCGCCATGACCTGGGTCGACGCCAGCGGCACCGAGGAGAAGCGGTTCACCGCGGTGCGCGCCTGGTACATTCCGGCCACCGCCCGCGTCCTCGACGACGCGGTGAAGGTCCGCGGCGTCATCGACGGCGCGTTCGACCTCACCGACCTGGAGGACGCCGCGTCCCGCCGACTGTCGGACGCCGCCGTGCGCGTGACCGGGCTGGAGACGATGGCGACGGACCGCGAGTTCCTCGCCCGGATCCACTCGGCGCTCGGCATCGGCGCCGCAGGCGCGGGCACGAAGGCGATGAACCTGCTCGCCCGCATCCAGGCAGGCCAGCAGATCACCACCGTCGACGAACTCTACAAGCGCATGGTGCTCGAGGAACCGGAGACTTTCGCCACCGCCGACGCCGTGGTCGAGCACTTCGATGAACTCGACGGCACCCGGACCCGCATGGTCACCGCCCAACGACAGGTCAGGGCACTGGTCCCGCTGCGCGAGGCACGCACCAGGATCAGCGACGCCGCCGAGCGGCTCCGGCTGATCAACGAGATCGGACTGTTCCGGGACGAGTCCTCACCGGCCGCGGTGTGGCGGACCACCCGGCGCCTCGACCTGCTGCGGGCGGCGGAGGAGGAGCTGCGTACTCAGGCGGTGGACGCCGAGTCACTGGTAGCCACCCACACCGCGGCAGCCGAAGCCGCGGAGGCCGAACGGGACAGTCTCATCCAGGTGCTGCGGAACTCCGGCGGCGACCGGCTGGAGACAGCCGAGCGCGAACTCGGTGCCGCGCGCCGCCGGTGTGAGCAGGTCACCCGCACCCGGGAGAAGGTCGAGGAGGACCTGCTGGTACTCGGAGCGGGGGTCACCGACGAGGCGGCGTTCACCGAACTGGTCGCACAGGCCCGTCGTGCGCTGTCCGATCCGCAGCTCAAGGCGACCGCCCGGGAGAACTATGCTGAAGCCCGGACTGCGGCGTCCGTCGCACGGAAGCGGCTGACGGAACTGCAGGCCGAGCAGGCGTCCACCGCGCAGCGCACGGACAACATCCCCGGTGAGCTGCACACCGCCCGCGCAGCTCTTGCGGAGGCGGCGGGCCTGTCGGTCGAGGACCTGCCCTTCGTCGGCGAGCTGGTCGAGGTCCGCACCGAGTTCGAGCCGTGGCGGGAGGCCTTCAACCTGGCCCTCGGCGGGTTCGCCACCACACTGCTCATCGACGAGGCGCACCTGCCGCGGTTCCGTGCGGCGATCAACCAGGTGCGTACGCGCGTCCGCGTCCGGTTCGAGGGGGTGCAGACCGGCCTCGCGCGGATCGCCTGTGATCCCCGCCAGCTGCCCGGACGTCTCGACTACCGCGACACCCCCTTCACCGGCTGGTTGCAGGACCGACTCGATCAGCGGTTCGGCTTCGTGTGCGTGGACTCCGCCGACGAGCTTCACGCCCACCGCTTCGCGCTGACGGTCACCGGACAGATGTCCCAGGGGTCCCGCGGCGCCCACGGCGGGCACGGCCGGCGCAATGTGCTGGGCTTCTCCAGCCACCGGCGTGTCGATGAACTCGCCGGGCAGATCGCCGCAGCACAGGCTGCGGTGGACGCCGCGACCGATGAGGTCTCGACGGCCGAGGCGGACCTGGACGCCCTGGATGCGCGTCTGGCGGCCTACCGTCGGATCGTGGATCTGACGTGGGAGGCGGTCGACGTCGCCACCGTCACCGACGAGGTCACCCGCTGGGGGGACGCCGTCGAGGGAATTGCCGGGGGCAGCCCGGAGATCGCGGCGATGCAGAACCAGATCGCCGGACTGAAGGTGAAGATCCGGGGCCTGCAGGAGAAGACCGGGCGGGCCAGGGGCGAACACCAGCACCTCATGGACCGGTGGGACGCCGTTGCCGAGGAGATCGACTCCGCGGAGGTGGCGCTGGCTGAGGCAGAGGAGGCCGGTCGGGAGCTCACTGAGGAACAGGACGCCTGGCTGCGGTCCCGGTTCACCGTCTCAGACGGTGAGACCGGGGACCCTGCGGCCCGGCTGGCACGGTTGGACGCGTCGTTGGAGTCGGCGTCCCGCGTGCTCGAGGAGGATCGGGCGGCGGCGCAGACGACGCTGGCGGACCAGCGGGCCGCGGTGCGGCGGACGATGGAGTCCTTCCTGGACGCCTGGCCGAACCCGAATCTGCGGGCCGACCCGGACACCTCATTGAAGGACTTCGAGCGGATCCTCGAGGAGTTGGAGACCAGTGGACTGCACAAACTGGAGGGGGAGTGGAAGGAGAGTCTGCTGCGCCTGTCCGGCAATGATCTGACGAACCTGGACTCGACGCTGGGCCGGGCGCTGCGCGAGATCCGGGAGCGGATCGAACCGGTGAACCGGATCATGGCCGACCTGCCGTTCTACGATGACGACCACCGGCTGCAGATCACGCTGCGGGAGAACCAGTCCGAGGTGCGGCGCCGGTTCCGGAAGGAGCTGCGGGAGGTGCGTGCGCTGATCGCGGATGCGTCGACCGACGAGGAGCGTGCCGAGGTGTACCCGCGGATGGCACGGCTGATCGACCGGATCCGCCGGGGAGCGCCGGACTACGCCTCGCTGGTGGACGTGCGCAACCACGTCCGGGTCAGTGCGGAGAAGATCACGGCAGCGTCGGGTGAGCATGTGGCGCTGTACGACCACATCGGTGAGAAATCCGGTGGTGAGTCCCAGGAGCTCATCGCCTTCATCGTCGGTGCCGCGCTGCGCTACCAGCTCGGCGACGCCGATGCGGAGCGTCCCCGGTACGCGCCGGTGTTCCTCGACGAGGCACTGATCAAGGCGGACGCGCACTTCACCGCCCGGGCGATCGGCGCGTGGCGTGGGCTGGGGTTCCAGCTGGTCATCGGTGCGCCGATCGACAAGTACAGTGCCATCGAGCCGCACATCGACGTGGAGTACGACATCCTCAAGGACACCTCCGGGCGTTCCTGGGCCAAGCCGAAGGTGGGTGTGGCGGGATAGGAGGGTCGGCGTCCTACACGCGTTTCGCTGACAGTCCGAACAGCCCCGCAGCACAGAGCACGATGACGGTGGCCACGGCAACGACGGCCCCGGCATCCCAGGTGGCGAGCACCAGCCCGCCCAGGCCACCGGCGATGGT
>NZ_CACZOO010000159.1 GCF_902782855.1 uncultured Corynebacterium sp. | reverse complement strand
GCGCTGTGCGCGGAGGTCGGGAAGGCGGGGTACGGGGCGTCCCCGAAGGACCCGGTTGTCGCGGAGGTCCGTGACGAGGACGCCGACACCGCCCGTCTGCTGTTCCTGCGGCTGATCGTCGCTGTGGCACTGTTCATCCCGGTCGCCGACCTGTCGATCCTGTTCAGTGTCATGCCGTCCGCGCGGTTCACCGGATGGCAGTGGCTGCTGCTCACTCTCGCCGCGCCGGTGGTGGTGTGGTGCGCGTACCCCATGCACCGGGCCAGTTGGCGCGGCCTGTGCCACGGGGTGACCAGCATGGACACGCTGGTGTCCACCGGGATCATCACCGCCAGTGCCTGGTCGGTGTACTCGATGCTCCACATGGACCGGCAACGGACCACCACGGGCGTCTGGGACGCCGTGACCAGTGTGGACACCCTCTACTTCGAGGTGGCCTGCGGGGTGACGGTGTTCATCCTCGGGGGAAGGTACTTCGAGGCCAGGGCCAAGTCCACGGCTGGTCGGGCGATGAGGTCCCTGGCAGGCATGGTCCCCGGGGAGGTCGAGGTGGTCGTCGGCGACGGCGGAACGATGACCATCCCCACCGGTGAGCTCAAGGTGGGGCAACGGTTCACCGTGCGCCCCGGACAACGCATCGCCGCCGACGGACGGGTCGTGGACGGCAGTGCCGGGGTCGACACGAGTGCCATGACCGGGGAATCGAAACCGGTGACCGTCCGCCCGGGCGACCGGGTCACCGGGGGGACGGTCGCCACCGACGGTCGGTTGCTGGTGGAGGCCACGGACATCGGTGCGGACACCAGGTTGGCCGGGATGATCCGGCTGGTCGATGAGGCGCAGCAGGAGAAGGCGTCGGCCCAACGGCTGGTGGACCGGATCTCCGGGATCTTCGTTCCCTGTGTCGCGGTCCTGGCGGTCGGCACCGGTCTGGCATGGTTCCTCACCGGAGCCGACGCCACCGAATCAGTGACCGACGCCATCGCCGTGCTGATCATCGCCTGTCCCTGCGCACTCGGGCTCGCCACGCCGATGGCGCTCATGGTTGCGACCGGACGTGGAGCTGAGCTGGGGATCTTCGTCAAGGGCACGAGTGCCTTCGATGTGTCGGGATCAGTCGACACGGTGATCTTCGACAAGACCGGGACTCTGACCACCGGACAGCCCACGGTGGAGTTCTTCCGGGTGGTCGACGACCTCGACGGTGACGACGGTACCGCCCTCCTGGCCGCGGTCGCCGCGGTGGAGGACGCCTCGGGGCATCCGGTCGGCCGGGCCGTGGTCCGTCGGTACCGGGAGCTGCACGGGGATGCCGCGCTCCCGGAGATCACCGGGTTCCGTGCCAGCCACGGGCAGGGGGCGGGTGCGACGGTGGACGGACGCCTGGTGCAGGTCGGGTCCACGTCCTGGTTGTGTACCGCACAGTCGTCGCCGTTGTGCACCACACAGTCGTCGCCGGAGGTGCTTCTCGCCGACGCGGAACGGATCCGGCGACAGGGCGGCACCTTCATCGTGGTGGCTGTGGACGGACGCCCGGTGGCGGGGATCGGAGTACTCGATGAGCCCCGGGCGACCGCGGCGACCGCGGTAGGACAACTGCGGGACCGCGGAATCCGCTGCATGATGGTCACCGGTGACGACCCGGTCACGGCCAGCGCCCTAGCCCGGCAGATCGGTATCGACGGGCCGGGTGAGGTCATCGCCGGAGTCCTGCCGGCGGAGAAGGTCGCGACGGTGCGTCGGATCCGCTCCACGGGGGCGACGGTGGCGATGGTGGGCGACGGTGTCAATGACGCCCCGGCACTGGCCGCAGCCGATCTCGGGTTGGCGGTGGGGAGCGGGACCGATGTCGCGCAGGACGCCGCGGACGTCATCATCGTCCGCGATGACCTCACCACCGTCGTCGACGCTCTCGGTCTCGCCCGGGCGACCGGGCGGACGATCCGGGGGAACCTGGTGTGGGCCTTCGGCTACAACGTCGCGGCGATCCCCCTCGCCATGTCCGGACTGCTCAATCCCCTGGTCGCCAGCCTGGCGATGGCGTTCTCCTCACTGTTCGTGGTGGGCAACAGTCTCCGGTTGCGCCGTGTCGGTGGGCGCCCGTTCCCCGGGAGTCCGGCGGTGACGACATGTGGCTGACCATCGGCCGGGCCGGTGCCCTGCATCTGCTGCCTGCGGTCGTGCTCCTGGCGACGGCGGCGGTCGTGTCCGGGGACCGGCCTTTCCTGGAGTCCTCCGATCCCTGGCCCGGAACCGCGACCGCTGTCCTGTACTGCGTGGTGTCCGGGGTGGGGTGGGCAGCCGGAGCCCTCGTGCTCGGGGGGATCGTCATCGTCGCGGTCTCCTCCTCCCCCGACCGGTCCGGATGGTTGTCCGCCGACACCTACCTGGTCCAGCGGGCGGTGGTGGCGGCGTCGGCCCTGTGGTTCCTCTGCTCTGCGGCGATGGTCCCGCTGTCGGTTGCCGTCGGTTCGGGGAGTGGCCCGGTTGAGCTCATCGCCTCCGGCATGTTCCTCGACGTCCTGCCGGCTGTCGAGGAGGCCTACGGGTGGATCGTCAGTGCGGTCGCGGCCGCTGTCGTCTGGCTGGCGACGGAGCTGCGACCGACGTGGATCCCGACGGTGGTGTCGGTGATCCCCGCATTCCTCGGGATCATGGCGGTCCCGGTCACCGGCAACGTGGCGCAGGGCCCGGACCATGACATCGCCACCACCTTGTCCTTCGGGGTGTACGTGCCGATGGCCGTCCTGATCGGGGTGTGCTCCCTCGGGGGCCTCTGCCGTCACGGCAGGTCCGGTGGCACCGGCCCGGCACGGGTGGTCCGCCGCCGGATCGCCGTCATACGCCTGCTCTGTGAGGGAGCCTGCCTGGCGTCGGGTGCGCTGCTCGTGCTGTGGCTGCTCGCGCCGGGAGCCTTGTCGACGACGACGGTGTACGGGCGGTTCTGTCTGTTCGGTGGGGTGTTGCTGATCCTGATGGCGGTCGGCGACGTCAGGGCGTTGCGCCGGACGTCGACGGAACCCGGCCTGGCGTGGCGGGTCCTGCGCGCCGGTGGTGCGACGGGGCTGGTGCTCGTCGCCGCCATGTGCCGCTACTTCACGGCACCGGTCCTGCCCCGGCACGAGTTCACCATCTGGGACGTCTACCTGGGGTATCCCCTGCCCCGACCGCCGGATCTCCTCCGGCTGGTGTCCACCGTCCGGTTCGACTTCCTCCTGGGGACGGCGTCCCTGGTCATCGCCGCACTCTACGTGTGGGGGTACGTGAGGCTGCGGCGGCAGGGGATCGGTTGGCCGGTGACCAGGTTGCTGTGGTGGCTTGGCGGGTGCCTCGGTCTCCTGGTCGGGACATCCTCCGGTGCGGCCGCGTACGGTGCGGCCATGATGAGTGTCCACATGGGAAACCACATGCTGTTGAACATGTACGCCTCGGTGATGCTCGTCCTGGGATCCCCGTTGACACTCGCGCTGCGGGCGTTGCCGGTGACCCCGCGACGGTCGGGACTGACGGGGCCCAGGGAGTGGATCACCGCGGTGGTCCACTCCGGGTTCTCGAGAGTGGTGACTCATCCGGCGTTCACCTTCATCATGTTCGTGGCCTCGCTGTACGTCGTCTACTTCACCCCGCTGTGGGGTATGTTCGCCAAGTACCACTGGTGGCACCTGTTCATCTCCGTCCACTTCACCATCAGCGGTTACCTGTTCTTCTGGACGATCATCGGGGATGACCCCGGCCCACGGCAGTTGCCGTACATTGCCAGGCTGGGGCTGTTGATGTGTTCGATGCCCTTCCACGCGTTCTTCGGTATATCCATGATGTCACTGGGTACGGTCATTGCCGATGACTTCTATGACCGGCTACGGTTCGGCTGGATGACCGACCGGCTGCATGACCAGTGGCTCGGTGGCGCCATTGCCTGGGGGATGAGTGAGATACCGATACTTGTGGTGGCGGTGGCCCTGGGAATTCAGTGGTACCGCAGTGACCAACGGGTGGCGAGCAGAATGGACCGGTGGGAGGACGCCGGGAGGAGTGACGATCTCGACGCCTACAACCGGATGCTGCGGCAGCTGCAGGGGGAAAGGTGACGGCGGTCGCCGAAGGTCGCCCTGTGGCGGGGGACTGTGGCGGGGGGAATGCTCGGGAACTTTTCCCAGCCCCCTGACGACTATGTGGTGACAAGCGCTGCAGAACGACGGAGAGAAAAATTCCGTCGCTGCCGCGGATTTCCGGTGAAAGGGAGGCGGACGAATGTCCGGAACGATGACGGGACGGCGAATGACTTCAGTGACCACGGTGTCGGCGGTGTCGGCGGTGGGCCTCGCCGTGGCCCTGGCGCTCTCGTCGTGCGGCGGTGGCGGCGATAGTGGCGGCGATGATGTCGTTGGTGCGACCACACCGGGTAACTCGGCCAGCGGTGAGACGAACTACCCGTTGACCGTAGAGAACTGTGGTTACGAGATGACCTTCGACCGGGCCCCGGAGAAGGTCGTGGTGATGCAGGGGGCCTCTGTCGGTGAGGCGGAGACACTCATCGAGCTCGGCCTGGAGGACAGGATCATGCTCAGCGCCCAGGAGTACGGGGCCTCCGATATCCCGGGGATGGCGGAGAAGGTGAGTGCGCTACCGGATGACGGCCTCACCCTCAATGATGCGATGGATATCCCGGCCGAGCAGATCCTGTCCAGACAGCCCGATCTCGTTCTGTCGACCTATTCCGGGGGATTCGACGAGAAGCAGGGTTTCGCGTCCAGGGAGACGCTGCAGAGTGCCGGCACGAATTCGATAGTGACCACTCCCAACTGTAGCTACGGGAAAACCGCGAACATCACCCAGGAGGAGAAGGACGCCTTCGCTGACGGGTCAGTCCAGGATTCCCTCGACTACATCACGATGATGGGGAGGATCTTCGATGTCGAAGACCGGGCGGAGCAGCTCGTCGCTGAACTCC
Organism: uncultured Corynebacterium sp.; assembly: GCF_902782855.1. Classification (GTDB taxonomy): domain Bacteria; phylum Actinomycetota; class Actinomycetes; order Mycobacteriales; family Mycobacteriaceae; genus Corynebacterium. Next base: position 1,597 of record NZ_CACZOO010000159.1, on the reverse strand, counting down.
GGTCGAAGCTGGACACCGTCCGGCAGGCGGTCAGTGGTAAAGACAGGAAAAATATCCTCATTGCGTTCCCGTCCATGTCGGTGATGAACGCGAACGGACTACCAGCGGTATTCTCGGGTGGTATCTACGACTCGGTGATCGGGGAGGCCGGCGGTACGCCGAGCTTCCCGGGGCAGCCTGGACTGACCGCGACGCTCAGCCCGGAGCAGCTGCAGGCGGCCGACGTCGACCTTCTCGTGGTGGGTTCGTGGAACTCGGGCACGATGGACATGGACGCCGAGGCGCAGAAGATCTTCCGGGCCAACCCCGGGTGGTCGGCCTCGAAGACCGGGAACTACGTCGTCGCCTCGGACGGCGTGTACTTCGGCCCGGCCAGCATCTACGGCGTGGAGAAGATCGCACACGCGGCGCATCCTGATGCCTTCGCGGGCTGAGGTTCCGGTGGACCGCCAGCCCACCGCGCCCTGGCGTCCTCCGGTGACCGTGATCGTCGGTACCGGGACGGTTCTCCTCCTGGTGTCGATGACCGCCGCCGTCGCCTGGGGTTCCGTGTCCGTCCCGTTCGCCGACGTGGTCACCGCGGTGCGGGAGAAGGTACTCGACCGGGATGCCGCTCCGGCCGACTTCCTGGCGTCCACGATCGTGTGGCAGTTGCGTGTCCCCCGGGTCCTGGCCGCCGCCCTCGTCGGCGCGGCGCTCGCGCTGGCGGGTGCGGCGCTGCAGGGTCTGGTGCGTAACCCGCTCGCGGACCCGTACACCCTCGGCATCTCCAACGGGGCATCGCTGGCTGCGGTGGCGACGATGTCCTCGTCGAGTGCCCTGTGGATCAGGAATCTCGGTGTCCCCACCGCCGCAGGCCTCGGGGCGGTCCTGACCCTGGTGCTCATCCTGTATCTGTCGCAGCGGCGGGGGTCGCTGACCGGTTCCCGGATCGTTCTCGCCGGGGTCGGCGTCGGCCAGGTGGCGATGGCCGGAACCAGTCTGATCCAGTTGAAGTCCGAACCGGGGGAGATCCGCGGAATCCTGTTCTGGATGATGGGAAGCGTCGCCGGTGTGCAGGACCCCGGTCAGCTCCTGGTGCCGGCGGTCGTCATGGCCGTCGGTGCCGTGTGGTTGCTGGGGCAGTCCCGGAACCTCAACCTGCTGACGATGGGGGATGATGACGCCCGGGCACTGGGTGTCAACGTCAGTGCGTTGCGACTGCAGCTGATCGTGATCATCGCCGCCCTGACCGGGATGGCGGTCGCGGTCGCCGGGGGTGTCGGGTTCATCGGTCTGATCGTGCCGCACTGTGTCCGCTTCTTCACCGGCCCGGACCACCGGCTCCTGTTGCCGGGGTGTCTGGTCGCCGGGGCGACGCTGCTGGTCCTCATCGACCTCGGGTCCCGTGTACTCGACATCCCCAACGAGTACCCGTTGACGATCTTCACCGCGGCACTCGGTGGTCCGTTCTTCCTGTGGCTGCTCAAGACCAGCAGATCAGGAGGTGCGGTGTGAATGACGGAAGAGCGGCGCAGGAGGTGACCGTCAGCGGGGTGACAGTCCGCGCGGGCAGGCGGGACATCGTCTCCGGTGTCTCGCTGGTGGCACCGGCCGG
>NZ_CACZOO010000158.1 GCF_902782855.1 uncultured Corynebacterium sp. | reverse complement strand
GGATCCACCGCCGCCGAGCCGTCCGACAGTGGTGCGGGGAACTCGTCAGGGTCAGCGTCGCGGTACCCGTCGTGTCTGTCGTCCACGCCGCCTCCTCTCCGTTACTCGTTCCCCGTCGGGTGCGGCCGCCGGGCCGGCAGCCTGCGACTGTCGGACGACCGTATATCTGTACTCCCCAGAGATTACACACAGAGAATTACATGCCTCAACCGCTTCCCTGTACCGTCATCGCCACACGAGTCACAACCGCCACACCCTTCACAGCGGTCGGGGGTCCCCCACCCCCTCGCACCACGACATAAGGCCTGCCCCGCCAACCCTAACCACTACATGTGGGTAGAAGACGCCGCATACTGCCCGGCCACCACAACATATGGAAAAATTGTCATATATCGCTGGAGAAGCGCAGTCCGCCGTCCGGGATCCGCACCCCCGGCCACACCCTGGCCCCGCCGATCAGCTCACAGCGGGCCCCGATGACCGCCCCCTCGCCGACCACCGCGTCACACAGGTGCGCCCGCGCACCGATACGCGCGCCGGCGGCGATGACGCACCGCTCCACCGTCGCACCGGCCTCGACGACCACGCCGTCGAGCACGACGGAGGTGTCCACCCGGGCACCGCCGCCGATCTCCGCGCCACGACCCACGACAGTCCCGCCGAGCAGCAGCGCCCCACCCGCCACCGCCGCCGACGGGTCCACCAGAGCCTCTCCGTGACGTCCCTCGATCAGGGGCGACGGCGCGATGCCGCGGACCAGGTCCGAGGAACCGCGGACGAAGTCCGAGGGCGTCCCCAGGTCCCGCCAGTAGGCCTGGTCGACGTGACCGAAGACCCGCGCCCCGCGCTCCAGCAGCACCGGGAACACCTCACGCTCAACGGAGACCGCCTTCCCCGCCGGGATCTCGGCGATGATCCCGCGCTGGAAAACGTAACAGCCGGCGTTGATCTGGTCGGTCGGCGGATCCTCGGTCTTCTCCAGGAAGGCCGAGACCCTGCCGTCGGCATCCGTCGGCACGCAGCCGAAGGCCCGCGGATCGGCGACCTGCAGCAGGTGCAGCGTCACCTCGGCCTCCTTGGCGACATGGGTCTCCAGCACCGCCCCGAGGTCGGTGCCACCGAGCACGTCCCCGTTGAACACCATGACCCGGTCATGACGCAGGTGGTCGTAGACGTTGCGGATACCGCCACCGGTGCCCAGCGGCTCATCCTCGACGACGTACTCGATCTCCAGACCCAGATCGGAACCGTCGCCGAAGAACTCCTCGAAGACCTCCGCCCTGAACGACGTACCGAGCACGACGTGGGTCATGCCGGCGGCACGGATCCGGGCCAGCAGATGCTGGAGGAAAGGATAGCCCGCCACCGGAAGCATCGGCTTGGGTATGGAGTTCGTCAGGGGACGCAGGCGCGTTCCCTTGCCGCCGACGAGAATGACGGCGTCGGTGGACGCGGCGAGAGAGCTGGTGTCGTTCATGGGAAGATCTGTTCTTTCGTCGTCAGAGGAGAGCATTGGGAACAGCGTGAGGGTACTACGGCCAAGAGGTTACCCGGCCGAACGGATGCCGCCGGGGAGGCCGTCACCGCCCCCGCCGCAGAGCCCGCGTCGCCAGGGCGAGGGTCACCGCACCGCGCACCCTCAACCCGGCCCACAGCACCGCACGTACCGGCGCCTGCCACCACGCGTTCAGCCGGTCGGCCTGGAAGCGGTAGGCCGAGTCATGGTGGGCCGGCACCGTGATCTCCGGGTGCTTCGAGGCCGAATGCCCCTGGGCGTGCGCGATCTCGGCGGTCGGGGTGAAGATGTTCTCCCAGCCCGCCCGACCCAACCGGTCACCGAGGTCCGTGTCCTCCATGTACATGAAGTAGCGCTCGTCGAAACCACCGACAGCGTCGAAGGCCTCCCAGCGCAGCAGCTGGCAGGATCCCGACAGCCACCCGGCGGTGCGCTCGTGCCCCATGTCGGCGTCGTCCCGGTAGCGGCGGCTGAACGGGTTGTTCTTCCATACCTGCCCCAGCAGGGCGTGCCCGATCCCGGAGACCAGGGTCGGCACCGCCCGGGCCGAGGGGTACACCGACCCGTCGGTCTCCCGGATCAGCGGCCCGACCGCCCCCGCCCGCGGGTGCCGCCGGGCTGCTTCAATCAACCGGTCCACCGACCCCGGGGTGAAGACCACGTCAGGATTGGAGATGACCACGAACTCATCGTCGATCTCGCCGGCGTCCCGACGGGACCGGACCGCGTCAACGCCCCGGTTCATCCCGGCGCCGTAGCCGACGTTCCCCCCGGTTCGCAGGAGTTCGACATTGTCGCGGGAGGCTGCGGCCGCCTCCGGAGCACCGTCGGTCGAGCCGTTGTCCGCCATGACCACCAGAGCCCCCTGCGCCGTCGCCGCCGGGACGGAATCCAGGAAACGTCCCAGGTACTCACCCGGGGAATAGGTCACGGTGATGATCGCGAGAGGCTTGTCCACGACCGACCAGCCTAGCCCAGCCCCCGCGTCAGAGCCGCACGCCACGACGGCGGCTCCCCCACCGTCGCCCGCCACGGATCCAGGTCCAGCACCGACCATTCCGGACGCCGGGCCGCCGACGGCCACTCCACCGAACCACACGGTGTGACCCGGTCCGGATCATGGCCGAGCAGTCGGAAGACCTCACGCGCCAGACCGCACCAGGTGACCGGATCGCCGGAGTTCGTGAAATGCAGGAGCGCCGGAACAGCGGCGTCCCGATGTGAGAGTCCCCACAGTCCGGCGGCCAGATCGACGGCGTAGGTGGGGCGCCCCGTCTGGTCGTCGACGACCCGTGGGTCAACCCCCCGCTGCGCGAGTCCCGCCATCGTCGCCACGAAATCGCGGCCCGGGGCGTTCGGCCCCGACCACACCCACGCGGTGCGCACCACGGTCCCCCCGTGATCGAGAACGCCGCGCTCCCCCACTGCCTTCGTCGCACCGTAGACGTTGAGGGGACCGGTGGGGTCGTCCACCCGCCACTCGTTCCCCGGCAGTGTCGGGGTACCGGGGAAGACATAGTCGGTGGAGAGATGGAGGAAACGCGCCCCGACCTCAGCCGCAGCCGAGGCGAGGACACCGGGGGCGGTGGCGTTCACCGCTTCGACGGACCCCCTGTGCACCGGATCCTCCGCACCGTCGACGTCGGTCCACGCCGCACAGTTGACCACGGCGTCCGCCCCGTCGAACCGGCGTAGCGCGGCCTCCCGCAGCACCGACGGGGAGGACGCGAGGTCCAGATCGTGACGGGTGAGTGGGACGGCGCCGAGGGCGACGAGTTCCCGACCGACCTGGCCGGCAGCTCCGGTGACCACGGTGCGGTGAGCCGGGGGATTCACAGGGGGCATCACAGGGGACTTCACAGGGGACATCACAGGGGACCATGGTAGTTGTTACGCCCACATGGACATCGGGGCAGCGGATAGTAGAATTCCCGGCGAACTGTCCGCCCTCCCACCACACACCCCACGGGCCCTGCACCCCCGCAGTGGCGCATCCTGATGAAAGGTGAAGCATGAGCGATTCCGACCGGACCGACGGTACCTCACGGTCCGAGGACGGTCGCGGACGCCATGCCCGCGCCGGCGACAGCCCCTCCCGGCCCGTCCGTGAGACCCCCGGTCAAGTGACGGGTGCGGGTCAGACCCGAATTCCCCGCAGTTCACGACGGTCGGAGGGGTCGGCTGCAGGGGCATCCGCGGGGTCGGCTGCGGGGTCGGCTGCGTCGGTGTCGTCCAGCGACGCTGAGCGGAGGAGGACCGGCGGGACGCGGCCGGGCACGGCGTCCTCCCGGGGCCGCCGCCGCAACCGCTCGGCGGGCCCGCAGGACCACCGGCAGCTCGGCTCGAAGCCGGTGAAGATCGTCCTCAGCCTCCTGTCCGTACTACTGCTCGCCGGTGGCGGCTACGGGTACTCCACCGTCGGCCGACTGGCCGACAATCTCGCCACCACCGGTGGCCTCGATCTCGGTGACCACGCCGACGGCGCGACCGACATCCTCCTCGTCGGCATCGACTCCAGGACGGACGCCAAGGGCAATCCGCTGTCCCAGGAGGAGATCGACATGCTCCGCGCCGGTGAGGAGGCGACCACCAGTACGGACACCATGATCCTCATCCGTATCCCCAACGACGGTTCCTCGGCCACCGCTGTCTCCCTGCCTCGTGACACCTACGTCGACGGCGGGTCCGAACTGGGCAACGTCAAACTCAACCAGGTCTACGGCAGCACCAAGTTCAACTACGAGGAAGCCGCGTCCGAGAGGGCCGCCGCCTCGGGTGAGGTCTATGACGAGGAGCGGGCGAGCAGGGAGGGGGTCCAGAAAGGACGCGAGGCGCTCATCAACTCCATCGCCGACCTCACCGGAATCAGCGTCGACCATTACGCCGAGGTCGGACTGCTCGGCTTCGTGCTGCTCACCGATGCCGTCGGCGGGGTGGACGTGTGTCTGAACAACGCCGTCGACGAGCCCCTGTCCGGTGCGAACTTCCCCGCCGGCCAGCAGACCCTCAACGGGCCGAACGCGCTGAGTTTCGTCCGCCAGCGCCACGACCTGCCGCGCGGTGACCTGGACCGCATCACCCGCCAGCAGGCCTACCTCGCCAGCCTGGCGAACAAGATCCTCTCGGCCAAGACACTGTCCAGCCCCGGTCAGCTGTCCCGTCTCAATGACGCTGTCTCCCGGTCCCTGACCATCGACTCGGGCTGGGACATCATGGGTCTGGCCTCCCAGATGCAGAACCTCTCCGGTGGCAACGTCACCTTCCAGACCATCCCGGTGACCAGCATCGACGGGACCGGCGACTACGGCGAGTCCGTGGTCACCGTCGACAGGAACCAGGTGCACGCCTTCTTCGAGGACCTGCTCGGCGACGATGACCCGGACGCCTCGGGGAGCACCGGCGCCACCGAAGAGGACATCCCAGCCTACGATGCGGCGGCATCCACGGTTTCCGTGCTCAACGCCAGCAGCGTCGACGGTCTCGCCTCCAGGGTCGGCGACCTCGTCGCCGGGGCGGGCTTCGCCGTCGGCGAGGTCGGTAACCACACCGAGTCGGGCGTCTCCGAGAGTCAGGTCAATGTCGCCGACATCAGTGACCCGGCCGCCCGTGACCTGGCGAGGAAGCTCGGTGGCCTGCAGGTCGTGGAGGACCCGAGCCTGGGTCCGGGACAGATCAGCGTCACCCTCTCCGGCACCTACACCGGTCCTGGCTCGACCGAGGATGACACCCGTACCCTCGACGACCCCGGGTCCGGGCACGGAGCGGACGACGGGACCGGATCCACCGGCGACGAGGACAACGTCGGCACCGTCGGCACCCCGGACGCCCTGACCGACGAGCAGCGGGCCCCGATCTCCGCCGGCACCTCCGGCCCCATGTGCGTGAACTGATCTCGTGCGGAGGGGTACTACCGTCGACGGCCGGCGTCGGCCGGTGTCGGGGACGTCAGCACCCCGGCCGGCGGCGCCTGGTGGTGGAGGGACCGGAGCGGGCCCAGGCCCGGGGTACGGCGTCCGCGATCCTCGACGCCGAGGTCGGGGCGTACCCGTCCGGTGTCTCAGCGGCGACAGCGGCGGCGATGGCGTGGAGGGCCACCGCCCGGGGCGCCGCGCCCGCAGCCCTGACCCCGTACTTCGCCGTGGTCTCGGCCATGAGTGCCCCGGTGACCCCGGCGAGCACGTCACCGGACCCCGGTGTCGCACCCCAGGACGTGCCGGCGTCGATGCAGGTCACCCGGGCGCCGCACACCGCACCGTCCCGGCCCAGATCAGGGCGCTGCACGATGACGGTGTGCCGCCCCTTGAGCAGCACCGCGCAGTGAAGTGCCTCTGACAGGGCGACTGCGGCGCCGATCCGGTCGGTGTCCGGGTCAGGGATGTCGACGCCGGCGCCGGCGGACACGGCGTCCGCCAACCGCCGGAACTCCCCGGCGTGCGGGGTGAGCAGTGTCTGCCGGTCGTCGCGCGCGGCGCCCCGGGCGTCCGGTGATCGGGCGATGAGAGCCTCACGCAGTTCCGGTCGTTCCGCGAGGAGGGTAAGGGCGTCGGCGTCGATGAGCAGCGGCTCAGGCCGGTCCAGCAGTTCGGCGAGTTCCGCGGCGGCCGCGTCGTCCGTTCCCCGCCCCGGGCCGACGACCCACGCCTGCACCCGGCCGGTCTCCGCCACCGTCGGCGACCAGATGACTTCCGGGGTCGCGCGCAGGACTTCCGGGGCGCCGGTGCCGATATACCGGACCATCGCACTGGTCGCCCGCACCGCACCGGTGGTGGCCAACACCGCCGCACCAGGGAACCTGGCGGAGCCGGCGCACACCCCCACCACTCCACCGGTGTACTTGTCGTCGTCGGGCCCCGGCTCAACCGGCCCGTTGAGCCGCGAGGCACGCAGATCCGGGGACGCCAGGCCGGTGCCCGCAGCGTCCCACACGCCCCCGAGATCGAGCAGACCGTGTTCCGCGCGGGGATCCACGTCCGGCGTGACCGCCCGGGCGAACCCGACGTGCAGTCCCGGACCCCGTCGCCACCAGGCGTCGGTCTTCCCGAGTCCGGCACCGATGGACTCCCCCGAATCCAGTGCCGGATCCGCGAGCAGCACCTGCCCGCATAAGGCGCTGACCGCGTGCACCCGACGCCAGCCACCGAAGGTCACGGTGACGTCGGCGACGGCGTGGGACAGGAACGGCAGCTCCACGTTCATGAGCGGGTCGGTGGCGTTCACCGGGTCGGAGACGGCACCGGTGTCCGCGTCGATCCCGGAGGGCACATCGATGCTCAGCAACGGGAACAGCCACCGGTTGGCCAGGTCCAGCACCGTCGCCGTCAGCGCGTCCACTCCTCCGGCCCCGCCCATGCCGAGCACCCCGTCGATGAGCAGCCGGTACGGGGACGGACGCTGCGTCCACAGGTCGTCATAGTCCACGACCGTCCCGCCTGCCCCGGTGAACGCGTCCAGGGCACCCCGGTGCACCCGCACGTCCCCGGTGGTCCGGTCCCGGCCGAGGAGCACCGCATCCACCTCCCACCCGTCGTCGAGGAGGTCCCGGCCGGCGTAGAGGGCATCTCCCCCGTTGCCGCCCGGGCCGACGGCGAGCAGGACACGCGTCCCGATTCCCGTGGTCGACGGGCTGCGCAGCATCATGTGGGCGGCCTCCGCGACGGCGGACGCGGCGGACTGCATCAGTTCGTCAGGGCGGGTCTGGGCGTCGAGCAACGGTTGCTCGGCGCAGCGGATCTGGTCGACGGTGTAGACGGTGACGGTGTCTGGTGCGGTG